>NZ_JAUSVX010000006.1:0-300000 GCF_030814995.1 Labrys wisconsinensis
GGATGCCACACAACGCCATCCCACGCAGGTCATGGGAGTAACACGCCCATCCAGAATAGATCGCTCGATTGCTGCGATGTGTGAATCAAACAGCCCCCTTGCGGGGAGGGGTAAGGGGTGGGGGTCGTGCAGAATGAGGCGGGTCGGGTTTGTAAAGGTCGCCCTGTGACGCAGGTCTGCGCTCTGTTCTGATAGACCCCCACCCTCCGCAAGGGGGAGGGGAATTGCCGGCGTCGCGCCTCACTCTCCGCTGACGCCTCTCGACCTACCGCTCCCCCGTCTTCCCCAGCCGGCGCACCAGCGGGAAGACCTGCCAGTCCCAGCGGTCGGCGACGAAGCCCCACAGGCCGCGCGGGGCCTTGAGCATGACGGCGATCGCCACCACGCCCAGCGCGATGATGTAGATGCTGCCGTAGTCGGCCAGGAACTGGCGCAGCAGAAAGTACACGATGGTGCCGACGATCGGGCCCTCGACCCGGCCGATGCCGCCGATCACCGTGATGAAGATGACGTTGACGGTCCAGTCGTTGATGCTGAAGGCCGAGGCCGGGGTGACGGTGAGCTTCTGCAGGAAGATCAGCGACCCGACCATGCCGGTGGCGCAGGCCGCGACGACGAAGGCGACGATGCGGGTGCGGGCGACGTCGATGCCGTTGGAGCGGGCGGCGAGCTCGTTGTCGCGGATCGCCGCCAGGGCGAGGCCCCAGCGCGTGCGCAGCAGCGCGACGATGCCGCCGACCGTGACGACGACCAGGGCGAGGCCGAGCCAGTAGATCAGGAACTCCCGGGTGTCGCGGGCCGAGGCGATCGACTTGACCACCGCCGCCGGCAGGCTGATGCCGGAGCCACCGCCCACCGCCGCCACCTGCTGGAACACCTGCGGGAAGATCTCGGCCACCACCCAGGAGCCGATGGTGAAATAGGCCCCGCGCAGCCGCAGCAGGATCAGGATGATCGGCACCGCCGCGAGGGCGGCGACCGCCCCGGCCACCGGGATGCCGACGAGCGGGTTGAGGCCGCCCCACAGCGCCGTGAGGAACAGCACATAGCCGCCGATGCCGACGAAAGCCTGCTGGCCGACCGAGACCAGGCCGGCATAGCCGGCGAGCAGGTTCCACAGGCTGGCCAGGGCGACATAGGCGAAGATCTCGCCGAGCAGGCGCAGGGTGATGCGATCGGCCCAGGCCGGCGCCGTCGCCAGCACCACGAGGCCGACGGCGACCAGCAGGAGGCCGATGCGGCTCGACCGGTTGGCGAAGCGGACATGGGCCTTGATCTCGGCAGGGAGGGAGGTCATGCGGTGGCGCTCGGGAACAGGCCCTGCCGCCGGATCATCAGCAGGACGAGGAAGGCGACGTGGCCGGCCAGCACCGGCCAGGCGACGTTGACGTGGCCGCCGATCGACTGGGCGACGCCGAGCACGACGCCGCCGGCCAGCGTCCCCCACAGGCTGCCGAGCCCGCCGATGATGATGGCCTCGAAGCCGAAGATCAGCAGGTTCGGCCCGGAGAACGGGTCGAAATTGGTGCGGATGGCGATGAAGGTGCCGGCCACCGCCGCCACGGCCAGGGCGAGCGCCATGGCCAGGGCGAAGAGATGGCGGTTCTCCAGGCCCATCAGCTGGGCGACCTCGGGGTCGTCGGAGGTCGCCCGGAACGCCCGTCCAATCGCCGTGCGGTAGAACAGGAGCTGCAGGCCGCCGATGATCGCCACCGCGGTAAGGAACTGGATCAGCGGCAGGGCGCCGACATAGAGCCCGGGCAGCGGCTCCCAGCTCGCCACCTCGACGGCGCCGGCCTGCAGGCGGCGGCTGTCGGGCGTGAAGACGAGCAGCAGGACGTTCTGGATGATCACCGAGAGCCCGAACGTCACCAAGAGCGGCGGCAGGTCCTCGCCGAGCGTGAAGTTGAGCAGCAGCCGCTGCAGGGCATAGCCGACCGCGGCGGCTGCCGGCACGACCACGAGGAGCGCCGGGAACGGGCCGATGCCGGCGGCATGGCTGACGGTATAGGCGAGATAGGCGGTCGCCACGATCAGGTCGCCATGGGCGATGTTGACGAGGCGCATCACCCCGAAGATCAGCGACAGGCCGGCGGCGAACAGGGCATACAGGCCGCCGAGGAGGATGCCCTGCACGACAGCGTTGAGCCATTCCATGGCGTCACACTCCGAAATAGGCGGCGCGCACCGCCTCGAGGCCGAGCTCGGCCGAGCGGCCGGCGAGGACGAGGCGGCCCTGGCGCAGGCAGCAGAGCCGGCCGGCGGCCGCCCTGGCCTGGACCACGTCCTGCTCGACGATCACCACCGCCGTGCCCTCGGCCACGATCGAGGGCAGGCGGGCGAAGATGTCGCGCACCACGATCGGCGCGAGGCCGAGGCTCAGCTCGTCGCAGAGCAGCAGGCGCGGGTTGGACATCAGCGCCCGCCCGATCGCCACCATCTGCTGCTGGCCGCCGGAGAGCGAGGTGCTGGCCTGGCGCCGGCGCTCGTCCAGCACCGGGAAGAGCTCCAGCACGCGCGCCAGGGTCCACGGCCCCGGCCGGCCGATCTGGCCGCCGATCTGCAGATTCTCCAGAACCGACAACGAGGGGAACAGCCGGCGCCCCTCCGGCACCAGGGCGATGCCGCGCGCCACCAGCGCCGCCGCGCGAAGGCCGGTGACCGGCACGCCGTCGAAACGGATGGCGCCGCGCCGCGGCCGGATGAGCCCGGCGATCGATTTCAAGAGCGTGCTCTTGCCGGCGCCGTTGGCGCCGATGACGCTCACCACCTCGCCGGCCGCCACCGCGAGCGACAGGCCGTGCAGGGCCTGGAAGTCGCCGTAGAAGGCGTCGAGCGCCTCGATCTCGAGCAGGGCCATCAGGGCACCGCCGCGGCGGGCAGGGCGGCATCGGCCGGGATGCCCATATAGACCTCGGCGACCTTGGGGTGGCGCAGCACCGCTTCCGGTCGGCCGTCGGCGATGAAGCTGCCGCCGGCGAGGACGACCACGCGTTCGACCACGGCGGTGAGGGCATGCACGACGTGCTCGATCCAGATCAGGGAGAGGCCCGTCGTGAGGATGTCGCGGATCAGGGCGGTGAGGATCTCGCATTCCGGCTCGCTGAGGCCGCCGGCCACCTCGTCGAGCAGCAGCAGGCGCGGCCGCGTCGTCAGCGCGCGGGCGAGCTCGAGCCGCTTGCGGTCGAGCAGGGTCAGCGCAGAGGCCCGGACATTGGCTTTCGACGTCAGGCCGCATCGCTCCAGAACCGCCGCGGCGCGGCCATAGACCTCGCGCTCGCCGCAGCCGCCGGCGAAGGCGCCGGCGACGACGCAGTTCTCGAACACCGTCATGCCGCCGAAGGGCTGCGGCACCTGGAACGAGCGCGCCATGCCCATGCGGCAGCGGCGCGAGGCCGGCACGCGGGTGATGTCGAGGCCGCCGAAGCGGATCGTGCCGGCATTGGGGGCGATCGTGCCGGTGATCAGGCCGAACAGCGTGCTCTTGCCGGCGCCGTTCGGCCCGAGCATGCCGAGCGCCTCGCCCTCGCCGAGCTCGAGGTCGAGGTCGCGGGCGACGACCACGGCGCCGTAGCGCTTCGAGATCCCACGCAGGGAAAGGATCGCCGCCACGGGATCGCCGCGTCCGGTCTCAGCCGAGGGGGATGAGCGGGGCGGTGTCCGCGATCTCGGGATGGCCGGCATTGCCGACGATCTCGACGCCGAACTTGCCGTCCTTCTTCTGCCATTGCCCGGCCACGACCGGCGTGACCGCGACGTTGCGGACCGGCCCCGGCCATTTGACGTGGCCGACGATGGTGTGGAGGTCGGTGGCGTTGATCGCCGCCAGGATCGATTGCGGGTCGTCCGGGTCCTGCGTGCGCTTGAGCACGTCGATCACCACCTCGAACAGCGCGTGCTTGAAGGCGATCGGCTGGGTCCAGGGCCGCTGCGTCGCCTTCTCGTAATCGCCGGCCAGCTGGCCGGCGCTGACGCCGGTCAGGCTCGACTTGAAGGGGTGGAACGGCGTCCACCACAATTCGCAGCCCATGCCGTTGGCCCGGTCGCCGAGCGAGGCGATGGCGGAGGGGAACAGGAAGGCCTTGCCGAGGGTGACGATCTTGGGGTGGAAGCCCTGCTGGGCGGCCTGGGTCCAGAAGGTCGAGAAATCCGGCGTGAACAGGTTGCCGGTGACGATCTCGACGCCGGCCTTGCGGAAGGCGGCGATCTGGGGCGTGAAATCGTTGCCGAAGGCCGGGAACTGGCCGGGATCGACGATGGTGAAGCCGGCCTGGCCGATCGCCTTGGTGAAGGCCTCGCGCCAGGACGTGTCGTCCTGGGCGGTGTTGAACAGGAAGCCCACGGTCTTGTTGGTCGACTGGGTCTGCCACAGGCCGGTGAAGGCCTGCAGCACCTCGTCGAGCCCCCAGAAGAAGTGGTAGGTCCACTCGAACCCTTCCTTGGGCGGGTTGCGACCGTAATAATAGGATTCCCACGGATTGTCCGTGGTGATGCAGGGCACCTCGTTCAGCTCCGCCTGGTTGGCCACCGGATTGGTGTCGACCGAGCCGCTGGAGGCGGTGATGATCGTGACCTTGTCCTTGAGGATCAGCTCCGCCGCCACCTCGGCCGTGCG
This sequence comes from Labrys wisconsinensis, assembly GCF_030814995.1. Lineage (GTDB taxonomy): Bacteria > Pseudomonadota > Alphaproteobacteria > Rhizobiales > Labraceae > Labrys > Labrys wisconsinensis. Next base: position 4,616 of record NZ_JAUSVX010000006.1, read on the forward strand.
GCTTTCGTCGGTCTGGCTGTCCTTGGCGATGATCTCGATCGTGTAGGTCTTGCCGCCGATCTGGAGGCCGTTCGCCAGGAGGCCCCGGATCTGATCGAGCATATAGGGGTCGGCCTCGGCGAAGCCGGCCATCGGGCCGGTGCGCGGGCTGACATGGCCGATGCGGATGGTCGGCGTCGCCGCTCGCAGCACGCCCGGGCTGGACAGGCTGGCCGCGACGGCGAGGCCGCCCTTGAGGACCGTGCGGCGATCGATCGCCTTGGGGATGGGGCGGCTGGCCTCGGTCATGACGTCTCCCTCGCAGACGGGCTTCGTCGAGCCCTTTTGTTTGCGCCGGCATGATGCGGCCGGTCTCGTCGCGGCCCGTCGGCCGCGCAGGGCGTTGGAGCCTGTGGCCAGTCTGATCGTCGGTTTGGCTGAACGCAACAGAAAAATCGACCATAATGCGATAGGATGCAGAAAGATCGATCATGCTGTCGCGTCGGTCTCCGACGGATGCGCCATCAGGGCGACGAACACGGCCGGGCCGGGGCCGAGATTGACCCAGGCATGGTTGGTGGCGCCCTGCACGACGCAGTCCAGCGGCTCGAGCTCCACCGGCGGCCCGGTGTCGAGCAGGAGCTGGGCCCGGCCCTGCAGCAGCACCACGCAGTCGCGCGTCGGCGTGCGGTGCATCAGCGGGTGGCGCGTGACGTCGACCCGGCAATGCTCGATGCCGTTGCCGGCGAAGAAGGCCTCGGCGATCTCGGCGCGGCCGGCCTCGGACAGGCCCGGGTCGGGCGGCGGCAGCACGAAGAGGCGCAGCAGCGTGCCGCCGGGCGGCGGGTAGAACGGCACCGCACGCCCGTTTCCGGGCGTCGGAGCGAAATCCTGCCAGAGCTCGATATCGGTGCCGGCGCCGCGCTCCAGGCTTTCCTGCCCGACGAGATGGGAGCGGCCGGCGGGATCGAGCCCGACATGGAAGCGGCGGACCGTCGTGACCATGCGGGCAACTCCCTCGTGATGGATGTCAGCCGGCGCCGAAGCAGCGATCGGCGATCATCCGGCCGATCGGGATCGAGGAGGTGGCGGCGGGCGAGGGGGCGTTGCAGACGTGCAGCATGTGCTCGGTCTGCAGGAACAGGAAGTCGTGCTCCAGCCGCCCGTCGGCCATCACGGCCTGGGCCCGGATGCCTGCCTCCATCGGCCGGAGGTCGTCGAGGGTCAGGGCCGGGCAATATTTGCGGCAGGCGGCGAGATAGCCGCGCTTCCACAGGGAATTGGCGAGCTCCTGCGTGCCCGAGCCGATATTGGCGGCGAGCAGGCGCCAGAGCCCCGGGAAGGTGGCGAGGTCGATCATGTCCCTGAGGTCGACCGAGAGCTTGGGGTAGCCCTCGCGCGCGAGGCCCAGCACCGCGTTCGGCCCCACCGTGACGCTGCCGTCGATCATGCGGGTGAGGTGGATGCCGAGGAAGGGCAGCGCCGGGTCCGGCACGGGGTAGATCAGGTGGCGCACGATGGTGTTGCGGGCGGGCGGCAGCCGGTAATATTCGCCGCGGAACGGCACGATGCGGTGCTCGATGGCAAGGCCCGCCAGGCGGGCGAGCCGGTCCGACTGCAGGCCGGCGCAGGCGATCAGCTTGGCTGCGGTCCAGCGCCGCTCGCCGGCCGCGACCGTGACCAGTCCGTCCTTCTCCTGGATGGCCGTGACCTCGGTGCCGAGCTCGATCGTGCCGCCCTGGCGCGTCAGCTCCGCCGCCATCGCCGCGCACACCGCCTTGTAGTCGACGATGCCGGTGGCGTGGACCAGGATGGCGCCGACGCCCTCGATCGCCGGCTCGCGGCGGCGCAGCTCCGCCGCGTCCAGCTTCTCCACGGCGATGCCGTTGGTCTGCGCCCGCTCGAACAGCGCGTCCATCCGGCTCGCCTCCAGCGCATCGGTGGCGACCACCAGCTTGCCGCAGGTCTCGAAGGGAATCGCATGCTCGGCACAGAAGACCGTGATCGCCTCGGCGCCCTCGCGGCAGAGCCGCGCCTTCAGGCTCCCCGGCGCATAATAGATGCCGGCATGGATGACGCCGCTGTTGTGGCCGGTCTGGTGGCGGGCGAGCCCCGCCTCCTTCTCCAGGAGCAGGATGCCGGCGCCGGGCCGCTTCTCCAGCACGGCCAGCGCCGTGGCGAGGCCGACGATGCCGCCGCCGATGATGATGACGTCATGGGTCATGGGAAGTCCGTCTCGCCGGAACCCGGCGGCATGCGGGGAGATCAGGCGCCGAGCACGGTCTCGACCAGCTCGGCCGTGCGTTGGAAATGGCGGGTCAGCAGGCTGGTGGCGAGGTCGGCGTCATGGGCCAGCGCCGCCTCCAGGATCGGCCGGTGCTCGTCGTCGTTGCTGCGCGACTTGCCGGCGATCCGGGCGAGGTGGCGATAGCGCTCGGCCGCCTCGAACAATTGGCCGCTGATCGTGATCAGCCAGCGCGAGCCGCAGCCCGAGACCAGCGCCACGTGGAACTGCCGGTGGGCCTCCTCCCAGTCCCGGCTGCGGGTGCGGTGGTCGTCGCTGGTGAAGCGCGGCGTGCGCGACAGCCGGTGATAGGCGATCAGCAGGCCCTCCTCCCAGGCCATGTCGGCCGCGTCGATCGACTGGCGCAGCGCCATGCCGTCGATGGTGCAGCGCGCCCTGGTGAGGTCGTGCAGGTCGGCCCGCGACAGCGGCGCCACGGTGAAGCCGCGATGATCGGCCTGGCGCACCAGGTTCTCCATCGAGAGGCGGCTCAAGGCCTCTCGCACCGGGCTGAGGCCGACGTCGAAGCGCTCGCACAGGGCGCGGATGTTGAGCTTGGTGTCGGCGGGCAGCGCGACGGTCAGGATGTCCTGCCTCAGCTGGTCGTAGATCGAGGACGCCAGCGTCTCCTTGGCTGCCGGCTCGGCGGCGGTCGAACGGGGGTCGGTTGCACGCTGCATGCGGAGCGGCCTTGGATGGAGACGGAGAATGCGGCGAGCGTCCGGGCGCCTCAATAGCACATGCGGCCGTCCGTGAGCGATCACCGGCAGCCTGGGTCGATGCCGAAGGCTGCATGATCGATCATATGGCCTTTCAGCGCAAATTTGTCGATCACTATTCTGGATGGGATTGCCGTGATACGCGTCGTCAACCAGCGCCGTCCACCGCCGCCGGCAGCAGCACCAGGGCGCCGATCGTCTGCCGGCCGGCCAGCCGGCGATGCGCTTCGGCAGCTTGGCGGAGCGGCAGCCGGGCTGCGATCTCCGGGCGTAGAATGCCGGCCCGCGCCAGCGCGAACAGCCGCTCGGCCCGGGGCAGGAGCTCGTCGCGGCGCCCGGCATAGTGGCCGAGGCTCGGGCGCGACAGCCGGGTCGACCTGGCAGCGAGACGGTCGAGGTTGCGCGTGCCGAGCGGTCCGCTCGCCTGGCCGTAGCTGACGAGATGGCCGCGCCGGGCGAGGAGATCGAGGGAGGCGTCGAAGCTGTCGCCGCCGAGCCCGTCATAGACCACGTCGGCACCACGGCCCCCGCTGATCCCGCGGATCGCTTCGGCGATCCCGGCTTCGCCGCTGGCAAGGACGTGATCGCAACCGGCCCGGCGCGCCGCGGCGGTCTTCGCCCCGGTCCCGACCACACCGACCACGACCGCACCCCGCGCCTTGAGCATGGCGGTGAGCAGCAGGCCGACCCCGCCGGCGGCGGCGCGCACCAGCGCCACCTCCCCCGGCCGGGGCGCATGCACATCCGTGACCAGGATGTCGGCCATCAGGCCCTTGAGGAAGAACGCTGCGGCGAGGTCCTCCGGCATGTCGGCCGGCAGGCGCACCACCGGCTCGGCAGCAAGCGTGCGCAGGGCGGCATAGGCGCCGGGCGGATGGCAGGCATAGACGACGCGGTCCCCGGGTGCGAGATGCGACACACCTGCGCCGACATCCAGGACGGTGCCGGCCGCCTCCAGGCCGGGAATGCCCGGCAGGGGCATCAGCCCGATATCCCCGGCCCGGCAATGCAGGTCGATATGGTTGACGCCGATCGCCGTCTGCCGGATCCGCACCTCGCCGGGGCCGGGCGGCGGCACGTCGACGAGGCGCGGCACCAGCACCTCCGGCCCGCCATGGCGCTCGACGACGATCGCTTCGGTCCGCATCACTCCGCTCGCCGGGGCCGCCGGCGCAGGGCGCGGCACCGCAGGGGCGGGCGGCACCGCGCCGGAGCGCTCGAACCGCCGCTTCAGCGCCGCGAAGCCGGCCTCGTAGATCTCCTCCGCCACCAGCCGCGCCAGCGCTTCGGCCTGCTCCGGCGGTGGGGTGAACTGGCTCTGCCAGACCAGCAGCGTGCGGTTGCCGTCGGTGACCGGCTTCAGCGTCATGGTGGCGACGTAGCCGTCCAGCCGCAGCGGCGCCTCGATCAGGCCATAGGTCAGGCTGCGCTCGCGGTCGGAGAGGGCGATCAGCTGCTCGCGCAGCCGGCCGCCGCCGGTGAGCGCGAAGGCGCGCACGCCGCCGACCCGGTCCGGCGCTTCGCCCGCCTCCATCCGGCTGCGGGCGACGGCCGGGTGCCAGCCGTCATGCGCATTGAAATCGCGCAGCAGGTCCCAGACCGTCGCGACCGGCGCATCGATCACCGTGCTGCGGACGATGCGCACCGCCATGCCTCAGCCGCCGAACCGGGTCTGCAGCGCCCGGAACGCCGCCTGGAAGACGTTGCGGCCGATATGCCCCACCAGCTCGGTCTCCCGCGCGGGCGGGCAGTCGAACTCGGCGCTCCACTCGGCGAAGCTGCGGTTGCCGTCGGTCACCGGGATGAGGCGCAGCGTCGCGACGTAGTTCTCGACGCCCATCGGGCTTTCCAGGATCGAATAGCTCATCGACAGGTCGTAGTCGGACAGGGCCAAGAGCCGCTCCCGGATGCGGCCTCCGTCCTTCAGCCGAAAGCTGCGGATGGCGCCGACCCGGTCCGCCGGCTCGTTCTGCTCGATCCGGCTCTCCGCCACGAACGGCGTCCAGGCCGGCAGCCCGTTGAAGTCGCGGATCACCGCCCAGACCTGCGCCGCCGGGGCAGGGATCACCGAGGAGACATAGACCTTGGGCAAGGGGGGCTCCTCAGGAGAGGGGAGGGTACGGCATGGGGCGGCGTGGGGGGCGCGACTCGCGCCGTTCTCGCCGCACCCGCCCCGCCCATGACGGTTGCGGGAGACACGACTGTCGTGCTCCGTTCCGCAACGGTTCCGTCATGGCCGGGCTTGACCCGGCCATCCACGCGCACGCGGCGATGGCTACGCTTGGCGCATCGTTGGCCGTTGCTCTTTCCGGCGCCGCCTGAGTTCGCGTGGATGGGCGGGTCAAGCCCGCCCATGACGGTCGAAGGTGGAGTAACCGTCGCCGCCCCTGCCGCACCCGCTCCGGCCATGACGGTTGCGGGAGGCACGACCGTCGTGCTCCGTTCCGCAACGGTTCCGTCATGGCCGGGCTTGACCCGGCCACCCCAGCACGATCGAAATTCGATCGTGCGGCGCACGCGACGATGGCTACGCTTGGCGCATCGTTGGCCGGTGCTCTTTCCGGCGCCGCCTGAGTTCGCGTGGATGGGCGGGTCAAGCCCGCCCATGACGGTGGAGGCTGGGGTGACCGTCGCCGCCTCTGCCGCGCTCGTTCCGCCCATGACGGTCGAGCGTGGGGTCGCCGTATCGTTCTCACGGCGGCCCGACGACAGTCGGCAGTCATGCTCCTGCGAGGCCCCATCCGCATCAGTCGTCGTCCCGGCGCTCGGCGGGGCCCTCGCCTTCGCCCTTGCGGGCGCCGTTCTCGCCGCGGTCCTTGCGGCGGTTGCGGGTGATGGAGTCGAGGTCCTTGGCGTCGCGCAGCACGTCGGTCATGCGGCCGATGCTGGCGCCGTCGATGCCGACCTCCTTCATCAGGCTGTCGATCATCGGCGCCTGCACGCGGTAGCGCAGGGCGCTGTCGATCACCTCGTCGGTGACGTTCTTGCGCGCCCCGTCGGATCCGCCGCCGAGGCCGTCGACGTGCAGGATCTTGATGCCGTCGATCTTCTCCATCGGCCGGGCGCTCTCGCGCACGATGCCCTCGATCTTGTCGAGCAGCTTCATGCGCGCACGGGAGGCCCGCGCCTCGGCGGTGAGCACGTTGTCGGCCTCGTTCGCCAGGCGCTGGCCCTCGGCGTCGATCCGATAGCGCGCCTCGGCCGCCTCCGAGCGGATCAGCACCGCATCCGCCTCGCCCTTGGCGGCGATGCGCTGCGCCTCGGCGAAGTTCGCGGCGGCGTCCTGCTCCGCCTTGGCCTTGGCGGTGAGGTGCAGCCGTTCGCGCTCCACGTCGCGCGCCGCGGCGACCAGGTCGATCGCCTTGCGCCGCTCGGCGATCTCGCGCTCGCGCACGGTGAAGACGTGCTCCTCGGCCAGGATCGCGGCGGCGCGCGCCGCCTCGGCCTCGGCGATGGCGGCGGAGCGCTCGCGCGACTTGGCGGCGACCTCGATCGCCTTGTCGATCTCGGCGATCTCCAGGATCTTGTCGCGCTCGACGCTGAGCTTGCTGAGGTCGCGGTCGCGTACCACGCGCGCCTCGCCGAGGCCCCGCTCGGTGGCGATGCGGGCGCGCTCCACCTCCTCGCCCGAGGCGATCTCGGCTTCCTCGAAGGCCTGGCGCCTGGCGATCTCCAGGCCCTGCAGCGCCCGCTCGCGCTCGATGCGCGCCTCGTCGATCCGCCGCTCGGCCGTGACGCGCTCGCGCTCGATCTCGGCGCGCGCCGTGGTCTCGGCGCGCCTCGCCTCGATGTCGGCCTGAGTCACCTCGATCGCCTTGCGGGCGAGGGCGATCTCGCGCTCGCGCTCGGCGAGCTCCAGGGCCAGGCGCCGCCCGACCTCCAGCTCCTCCTGCTCGCGCTGGCGCTTGATGCGCTCGCGCTCGATGGCGAGGCCGAGGGCGATCTCCTCGCGCTCGGTCTGCTCGCGGCTGCGCAGCTCCGTCTCCTCCACCGCGCGCTGGCGGGCGATCTCGCGCTTGCGGATCTCCTCCTCGCTGGCGATGCGGCTTTCGGCCAGCGTCCGTTCCTGGGCGATGCGGGTCTTCTCCGTCGCCTCCGCCGCGGCGAGCTGGGCGGCCTGCGCCTCGTGCTCGCGCTGGGCCCGCTCGCGCGCCAGCTCGGCCCGCTGCACGGCGCGACGGATCTCGATCTGGCGCTCTTGCTCGATGCGGGCATATTCGCTCTCGCGATCGATCTCCAGCACCCGCCGCTCGGATTCGAGGTTCTGGCTGCGGATCTCGATCATCGTCTGCTGCTCGATCAGGTTGCGCATCTTGCGGCGCATCTCGATCGTCTCGGTCAGCTGGGTCAGGCCTTCGGCGTCGAAGGCATTGGCGGGGTCGAAGAACGCCAGGCTGGTCTGGTCGAGGTCGACCAGCGACACCGTCTCCAGCTCCAGGCCGTTGTAGCGAAGCGCCTCGGCCGCCCGCTCGCGCACCTCGGCCATGAACTGGCCGCGGCGCACATGGATCTCCTCCAGCGTCAGCTCGGCCGCCACCGCCCGGAGCGCCGAGGCGAACTTGCCCTCGAACAATTCGCGCATGCCCTCCGGCTGCATCAGCCGCCGGCCGAGGGTCTGGGCGGCGACGGCGACCGCCTCGCGCGTCGGCTGCACCCGCAGGAAGAACTCGGCGATCAGGTCGACGCGCATGCGGTCGCGGGTGATCAGCGCATTGGTCTCGCCGCGCCGGACCTCGACGCGCATGACGTGCATGGCGACCGGCGTCATCTCGTGCAGCACCGGGATGACGAAGGCGCCGCCGTTGATCACCACCTTCTCGCCGCCGAAGCCGGTGCGCACGAAGGCGGTCTCCTTGGTCGAGCGGCGATAGAGCCAGCGCAAGAGATAGACCGCCACCGCGACCACGACCGCCGCGACGATCAGCCAGAGAATGAGCGTCCCGATGATCTCACCAGCCATTGCCGTTCCCCTCCCGCGCCGGTATCCGCCCCGCCGGGCGCCCGCGGCGCCTTGGTTTCACCGTTGCCGCGTCACCGCCTTGAAGCGGCGCGTCTGCTCCACCAGCGCCCGTTCCGTCGGCAGGCGCTCCATCGAGGAGGCGCCGTAGAAGCCGTGGCAGGTGCGGGCATTGGCCAGGATATAGGCCGCGTCCTCGGGCTCGGAGACCGGGCCGCCATGGACGAGGATGAGGGCGTCGCGCTTCACCTTCAGCGCCGCCTCTGCCCAGCGGTCGACCAGCGCCGGGCAATCCTGCAGCTTCAGCGCGGTCTGCGCCCCGATGGCGCCGCCGGTGGTCAGCCCAAGATGGCAGACGATGATGTCGGCGCCGGCCGCGGCCATCGCCGCCGCCTCATCCTCGCTGAAGACATAGGGCGTGGTCAGGAGATCCCTGGCATGGGCCTTGGCGATCATGTCGACCTCCAGGCCGTAGGACATGCCGGTCTCCTCCAGGTTGGCGCGGAAGGTGCCGTCGATCAGGCCGACCGTCGGGAAGTTCTGCACGCCGGAGAAGCCGACCGCCTTGAGCTCGTCGAGGAACCGGTCCATCAGGCAGAACGGGTCGGTGCCGTTGACCCCGGCGAGCACCGGCGTCGCCCGCGTCACCGGCAGGACTTCCGCCGCCATCTCCATGACGATGGCGTTGGCGTTGCCATAGGCGAGCAGGCCGGCGAGCGAGCCGCGGCCGGCCATGCGGTAGCGCCCGGAATTGTAGATGACGATGAGGTCGATGCCGCCGGCCTCCTCGCATTTGGCCGAGAGCCCGGTGCCGGCGCCGCCGCCGACGATCGGCTCGCCGCGCGCCGCCATGGCCTGGAACTTCTCGAGGAGGGCGGATCGTTCGAAACGCGGCATGGTCAGGCTCTCCGGCGCAGGGGCATGGCGATCTCGCGGAAGGCGTCGGCGAGGGCCGCCGCGAAGGCGGGGTCGTTGATGTGCAGCGGCAGGCGCACCACCCGGCGCTGGCCGGTTTGCTGCACGCCGGCCTCGATCGCCTCGAACAGCGCCCGGTCGGTCTGCGGGTCGTGGAACGGCTTGCCCGGCGCGTCGAGGCCGGAGACGCCGCCGGCCGGGATGAGGAAGCGCACCGGGCCGCGCATGGCATTGAGGCGCGCGGCGATCCAGCGGCCGGCCTCGGCATTCTCCTCCCGCGTCGTGCGCATCAGCGTGACGTTGGGGTTGTGGACGACCAGGTTGCGGCCGCGGAAGCGCTCCGGCACCGTGTCGCGCGGGCCGAAATTGACCATGTCGAGCGCGCCGACGGAGCCGACATAGGGGATCGGCCGGCGGATGAAGGCGCCGAAGCGGTCCTCCGTCGCCGCAAACACGCCGCCGACCAGCATGTCCGCCACCTCGGTGGTGGTGACGTCGATGGCCCCGGCCAGCAGGCCGGAATCGGCGAGGTTCTCCATCGAGCGGCCGCCGACGCCGGTGGCGTGGAAGACGAGGCAGTCGTAGTCGGCCTCCAGGCTGGCGGTCAGCGCCTGCACGCAGGGCGTCGTCACCCCGAACATGGTGATGCCCAGCGCCGGCTTGGCCGCGCCTGATGCAGCCGGCTTCGGCGCCCGCGCGATCATGCCGGCGAGGGCATGGGCGCCGTTGGCGAGGATGCGCTCGGTGATCGAGTTCAGGCCCTGCACGTCGGCGACCGAATGCAGCATCAGGATGTCGGAGGCGCCGACATAGCGCCCGACATCGCCGGAGGCGACGGTCGAGATCATGACCTTCGGTATGCCCACCGGCAGGCGGCGCATGCCGGCGGTGGCGAGGGACGTGCCGCCCGAGCCGCCGGCCGAGATCACGCCGCCGATGTCGCGCTGGCGGGCGATCCAGGCCTGGAAGGCGGCGGCCATGGCCTCGACTGCCTGGCCGCGCTCGCCGGTGAACACGGCGCTCGCTCCGCTTGGATGGCTGGCGGCGACGTCCTGCGGCGGCACGTCGGCGCTGGAGGGCTTGCCCGAGGTGGAGAGGTCGACCATGCGGGTCGGGATGCCCGCCTCGCGCAGCGCGTCGCGGATGAACTTCAGCTCCCGCCCCTTGGTGTCGAAGGTGCCGACCACCAGCGCCGTCCGCCCCTGGCGATCGAAGGCGGGCAGCTCGGGTGGCTTGGCCGGCCCCGCCGTCGGCGGCGAGGCCGGCCGCACGCCGCGTCCGATCTCGGCCTCGCCAAGGCCCCAGCGGTTCGGCATGGCGGCGAGCGTGCGAAAGCCCCCGGCCGCTCCCGCGTCTTCGCTGCCGCCGCGCAGGACGCGATAGACCGCGTCGAGGCGGTCGCGGGCGCTCTCGGCCGGCTCCGGCGCGGGCTCGGCCGGTTCCTCCGCATGGCGGCCGACGCCGAGCAGGCGCTGCTGCAGCTCGCGATCGGCGGCGAGCTCGGCCGCCGGCATGGTCCGCGCGATCCGGCCGTTGACCATGATCGCCACCGTCTCGGCGATCGTGGCGGCGACGCCGATGTTCTGCTCGATCAGGAGCACGGCGATGGCGCCCTCCGCGGCGAGCTCGGCCAGCATGGCGGAGACCTGGTCGACGATGACCGGCGCCAGGCCCTCCGTCGGCTCGTCCATCACCATCAGTCGCGGATTGCCGAGCAGGGCGCGGGCGATGGCCAGCATCTGCTGCTCGCCGCCCGAGAGCTGCGCCCCGCCATTGCCGCGCCGCTCGGCCAGGCGCGGGAAGGTCGAATAGATGCGCTCCACCGTCCAGGCGGCGTCCCGCCCGCCGCGGGCGGCGAGCCTCAGATGCTCGTCGACGGAGAGGCTGCGCCAGACCCGTCGGCCCTGCGGGACATAGCCGACGCCGAGCCGGGCGATCTTGTGCGGCTCCAGCCCGGCGATCTCGCGCCCGGCGAGGACGATCGAGCCGGAGGTCGCGCGCTTCAGCCCGGTGACGGTGTTGCACAGAGTGGTCTTGCCCATGCCGTTGCGCCCGACGATCGCCAGGATGCCGGCGGGCAGGGCGAGGTCGATGCCCTGGATGGCGTGGGATTCGCCGTAATGGACGTTGAGGTCGCGGATGCGCAGCATCGCCCGGGACGCGGTCTCAGCCATGGCCGCCTCCGAGATAGATCGCCTGCACTTCAGGATCGCTCTCGATCTCGTCCGGCGTGCCTTCGCGGAAGATGCGGCCTTCGTGCATCATCGTCACCCGCTCGGCGACGCGCAGAGCGACGTCGAGGTCGTGCTCGATGATGATGAAGCCGATATGGGCGGGCAGCTGCGTCAGGATCTGCACGAGGTCGCGCCGCTCGGCCGGCGACAGGCCGGCGGCCGGCTCGTCGAACAGGATGAAGCGCGGCGCCCCGGCGAGGGCGAGCGCCACCTCGAGCTGGCGCTGCTGGCCGTGGCTGAGCGCGCCGACCAGCGCGTCGCGGCTCTCGTCGAGCTTGACCGCGTGCATGATGCGCTCGGCCTGGGCCCGCGTCGGCTCGTCCGGGCCGGGGCGCCGCAGGGAGAAGCGCCGGCGCGACACGCCGCGGCAGGCGAGGAAGATGGTGTCGATCACGCTGAGGCCGGCGAAGAGCAGCGACACCTGGTAGGTGCGCCGGAGCCCGCGCCGGATGCGCTCGTGCACGGGAAAGCCGGTGATGTCCTCGCCGAAGAAGCGGATCGAGCCGCTGGTCGGCGCGAAATCGCCGGTGATGGTGTTGAACAGCGTCGTCTTGCCGGCGCCGTTCGAGCCGAGCACCGCGCGCCGCTCGCCCGCCTTCACCTTCAGCGAGATGTCGGCGAGCGCGGTGAGGGCGCCGAACCGGCGGCCGACGCCGGCGAGCTCGAGGGCATGGTCGCCCCCGTGCGCCGCGTCGAGGCCGGCTGCCGGTCCGGTCATGGTCATCTCTACTTGCAGTCCGGGTTGTCGCGGCTCGCCGGGCCGATCTTCAGGAACTCCTTCTCGTCGACCCCGAGCGTCTGGTCGACGTTCTCGGCCACCTTGATGACCTTGTTCACCAGGTTGCCGTCGGCGCCCTCGACCACTTCGGTGACGAAGATGTTGGCGATGCCGTTGCGGTTCTTGTCGAGCTTGACCGGGCCGGTCGGCGTGTCGAAGGCCAGGGTGGAGAGCGCCTCGCGGTATTTCGCGCCGCCGTCGGAGAGATCGCCGCCGACCTTGTCGAGCGCCAGCAGCGCCGCCTTGGTGTTGACGTAGTAGGCATGAGCGAACAGGGACGGGGAGGGGAAGGCATCGGAGAAGGCCTTCCTGTAGGCGTCGCTGAACGCCTTCCAGCGCGGATCGTCCCAGGTGTCGGCGGTCGGCCCGGCGGCCGGCGTGCCGATGATCTGCTTCTTCTGCTGGCCCTTGGAGCCGAGCACGGTCTGGTCGACGGTGATCGAGCCGCCGATCAGCGGCAGGCTGCCGCCGGACTGCTGGTACTGGCTGAGGAAGTTGACCGCGTCGGCGCCGCCGAGCGCGACATAGATGGCGTCGACGTCGTCGGGCAGCGCCGCGATCACCGACGAGAAGTCCTTGTTGCCGATCGGCACCCAGGACTTCTGGGTCACCTTGCCGCCGAGCCGGCAGAACGGCACCATGAAGCCTTCGACCTGGCTGTAGGGGAAGGAATAGTCCTCCGCCACCACGGCGACCTTCTTGTAGCCCTTGACCTTGTAGACATAGTCGCCGAGCCCGGCCATCCACTGCACGCCGTCGGTGGAGAAGCGGAAGAAGTTCGGGGCCGGGTCGAACAGAGTCGTGTCCTGCGCCGCCGAGGAGCCGTTGAGGAAAGTGACCTTCGGCTGGGTCTTGGCATAGTCCTTGACCGCGATGCCCTCCGAGCCGGAGAGCGGCCCGATCAGGATCTGCACCCCGTCCTGCTCGACCAGCTTGCGGGCCGCCTTGACGGCGCTGTCGGGCGAGGCGTCGGAGGAGCCGGTGACGAGCTCGATCTTCTTGCCGGCGACGGTGTAGTTGGCCTCCTGCAGCGCCAGCTTCAGGCCGCGCATGCCGTCCTGGCCGAGGACGGTGAACGGCCCTTCCAGCGTCGCCAGGGCGCCGATCTTGATGGTGTCCTCAGCCGCCGCTGCTGCCGGCGCCAGCACGCCGAGCGCGAGGGCGGCGGCGAGAAGGCCGCGTCTGTCAATCCGCATGGCAGTTTCCTCCGTTTTCGTTCTTCATTGTGTCCCCGTCATCGTGCACCGCCGCGGCCCGGCGGCTGACGCAGCGAATCCTGCAGGGATCGCGCCGGGCCGCTTGCTTTCAGCTTCCCCCACAGGCCGAGCAGGCCGTCGGGGGAGAACAGCACGATGGCGAGGAAGGTCGCCCCGATCAGCGTGTTGAAGCGGTCGGCGCTGATCAGGTCGATGGCGAAGTTCTTGAGCAGCACGAACAGGATCGCCCCGAGGAAGGGGCCGATCGGCCGCTTCAGCCCGCCGACCACGGCGATGACCAGCACGTCGATGGCGGCGGAGACGCTGACCGTGCCCGGCGAGATCTGCCCGTTGAACCAGACCAGCAGCACGCCGGCCGTGCCGGCGATCAGGCCGGCGAGGAAGAAGGCGAAGATGCGGTGGGCGGCGACGTCGAAGCCGAGCGCCCGCATGCGCCTTGGATTGTCGCGGACCGCCTGCAGGCCGAGCCCGAAGGTCGAGCGCTCGGCATAGACCGTGGCGCCGTAGAAGAAGGCGGCCACCGCGAGGCTGAGATAGTAGAACGGCACCGGGTCGCGCCAGTAGATGCCGAACAGCGTCGGCGGCGTGATGCCGTGAAAGCCGTTGAAACCGTTGAACCAGGCATAGTTCTGGCGGACGAAATAGAAGAAGGCGGTGGCGATCGCCAGCGTGATCATGATCGTGTAGATGCCGGCGGTGCGCACCGCCAGCATGCCGATCAGGGCGCTGGCGACCGCCGCGGTGAGGATCGCCGCCGGGGCCGTCAGCCACCACGGCCAGCCGAGGCCGAGCACGCCCGAGCCGTTGGTGCCGAGGATGGCGACGAGATAGCCGGCAATGCCGGCTACCGTCATCTGCGCCAGGCTGACCATGCCGCCATAGCCGGCCAGCACCATCAGCGACAGCGCGATGGTGCCCATGACCAGGGCATAGGCGCCGACCTGGAAGGTGAAGAACAGGCTCGCCACGAAGGGATAGGCCAGGAGGGCGAGGCCGGTGAGCACGATCGCCGGGTCGATCTCGGGCAGCTCGGCCGACGCCGGGCTCGCGGGGCTCGCCGGGCTCGCCGGGCTCGCTGAGTTCGCCGGGCTGCTCATGCCGGCCTCCCCATGATGCCCTGCGGCCGGATCGCCAGCACCGCCACCATGATCACGAAGGTGAAGACCACCGCATAGGTCGGGAAATAGGCAAGGCCGATCTGCTCGGCGAGGCCGATCAGCAGGGCGCCGATCGCCGCGCCCGTGATCGAGCCCATGCCGCCGACGATCACCACCACCAGCGAGGCGAGGAGATAGCGCACGTCCTCGCCCGGCGCGATCGAGAGGGCGGTGCCGCCGACCACGCCGGCAAAGCCGGCGAGGCCGGCGCCGATGGCGAAGACGATGGCGAACACCGCATGGACGTTGACGCCGGTTGCCGCCAGCATGGCGCGGTCGTCCACCCCGGCCCGGATCATCATGCCGATGCGCGTGCGGTTGAGCAGCAGCCAGAGCGCCACGCCGATCAGCACGGCGGCGCCGAGCACCACCAGGCGGTAGAGCGGGTACTTCATCAGCACCGCCGTGCCGTCCGCCTTGACGGCGGTGACGACCGGCGTGGTCACCGCCCCGTTCAGCCAGTCCGGCGTGGTGAACTGGTAGGTGTTGCCCGACCAGAAGGCGAGCATCAGGTCGGCGGCGACGATGGAGATGCCGATCGTCACCAGGGTCTGGCGCAGGTCGTCGCCCTCCATGCGCCGGAACACCAGCACCTGCATCAGGACGCCGGCGAACGCCGCCGCCAGGAAGCCGGCGGCGACGCCGAGCAGCCAGAAGCCGGTGCGCTCGGCCACCTCGTAGCCGACATAGGCGCCGAAGAGGTAGAGGGAGCCATGCGCCAGGTTGACGTTGCGCATCAGCCCGAACACCAGGGTGAAGCCGCTCGCCACCAGGAAATAGAGGCCGGCCAGCGTCACGCCATTGAAGATCGTGTTGGCGAAGATCTTCTTGGCGCCGATCGCGGCGACCAGCCAGTCCGGCCAGGCCGCCAGGAACAGCCAGAGCAGCAGCGCCGCGGCGAGGGCGGGCAGGGCGATGCGGAGCGGGTGGGTCATCTCGGCGCGATCCCTCCGGGCGCGGCATGTCCGGGCGCGAGCCCGGCCGGTCCTCAGGCCAGCAGGCGCCGGCGCTGCTCCTGCATCTGCGGCTTCTTGTGGAATTTGCCGTCCTTCATGATCGCCAGCAGGCGGTCGCGCTCCTGCAGGATGCGGACATTGGCGAGGGGGTCGCCGTCGACCAGGATCATGTCGGCGAGGAAGCCCTCGCGGATCTGGCCGAGCTCGTCGCCCATGCCCATGATCTGGCCGCCATATTTGGTCGCGGCCTGGATCGCCTCCATCGGCGACATGCCGATCATGTCGACGAAATATTCGATGTCGCGGGCATTGGTGCCCTGCGGCGTCCAGGCGAAGCCGTAATCGCCGCCGATGAGCACGCGGATGCCGCGCCGGTGCATCTTGCGCATGGTCTCCACCGCCATCTCCAGCTCGCGCTCGTAGAGCTGGGCCATCCTGGAGCCGGGCTTGATGCCCCATTCCTCGGCGTTGCGCGCCGTGCGGATCAGCCAGGCGAGGCCCGGGGCGACGAAATGCCGGTCCTTGGCCGCCTCCAGAAGGTCGAGCGCCTCCTCGTCGGCGAAGGAGGCATGGTAGATGTTCTGGATGCCGTGGCGGATGCACTGCTTGACCGACTCGGAGGAGCGGGCATGGGCGGCGAGGATCTTGCCGCGCGCCTTGGCCTCCTTGGCCGCCATGGCGACCTCCTCCTCCGACATCGGCGTCTCCTCCGCCCGCATGCCGGTGATCTCCTCGCCGGACAGGTTGAGCTTGATGGAGTCGACGCCGTATTTGATCAGCGTGCGCACCGTGCGGCGCACCTCCTCCGGTCCCGACACGACGATGCCGAGGTTGAGGCCCTCATGCGGGATATGCGAGGGCGCCGCGTCGCCGAGGCCGCCGACGGTGGTGATCTCCGGCCCCGCTGCGGTGTAGCGCGGCCCTGGCAGGCGCCCCTCGTTGATGAAATTCCGGATGACGACATCGAGCCGCGGCTTGGCCGCCGCCGCGCCGCGACCGGCGGTGAAGCCGGCGTCGAGCACGAGCTTGGCCATCTCGGCCGTGACGAGGATGTGCTCCTCCGGCGGCATCATCTGGATCGGGTCGATGCCAGGCGCGTTGTTCCAGGACAGGTGCAGATGCGCATCGATCAGGCCGGGCATCAGCGTGGCGCCCATGCCGTCGATCACGGTGGCACCGCCGCCGCCATTGCCGGCGCCGAAGCGCGAGCCGCCCTTGGTCACCTGCTTGATGCGATTGCCCTGCACCAGCACCTCGCCGGTGAAGGGATAGTCGCCCGTGCCGTCGAGCACCCGGACATTGGTGAACAGGACCGACTCCGAGTCCCGCCCGTTCGAGCTCCAGCGGGAGCCGTAGAAGCCTTCGTCTGCCATCGGATCCTCCGGTGTTTCCTCGGCCCGGGCCGTCTCCGCGATGCGGGCGGCCTTCTCGGCTGGCTCATTATGGGACGCGTTTCAGGAAGTTGGCCATCTTTTCGTTGCACTCGGCCGGCCGCTCCAGCATGGCCCAGTGGCCGCAGCGGTCGATGAGGGAGAGGCTGGCGCCCTTGATCCGGTCGGCCAGCATCTGCGCCATGCCGGGCGGGGCCACCGGATCGGCATCGCCGGTGATGAGCAGCGTCGGGGCCGATATCAGCCGGGCGTCGACGGCCCGCGCCTTGCCGAGCGCCTCGCAGTGGCGGGCATAGCCCTGCGGGTCCTGTCGCATGATCAATTCGCGCACCAGGGCGACGGTGGTCGGCTGGCTGCCGCAGGTCGCGGCGGAGAGGGTGTTGGCGACGATCTGGTCGGCGATGCCGTCCATGCCTTCGGCGCGCGCCGTCCGCGCCCGGGCGGCGAGGCCGGTCCGCGCCCCGTCCGGGGGCTCGATGATGGCGCCGAACAGCGTGAGGGAGGCCACCAGCCCCGGCTCGTCCGCCGCGATGCGCTGGCACAGGATCGTGCCCATGGAATGGCCGACGAAGTGGGCGCGCCCCACGCCGAGCGTGCGCAGCGCCGCGACGAGGCCGGCGGCGAGCCATTCGATGGAGATCTCCTCGTGCGGCACCGGCGAGCGGCCGGCGCCCGGCAGGTCCGGCCGCAGCACGCGATAGCCTTCCAGGGCCGGCATCTGCGGCTGGAAGCCGTTGGAGGTGCCGCCGAGGCCGTGCACCATCACCACCGGAAACCCCTCGCCGGTGACCTCCACCGCCATGCGCCCGACCTGGACCGTGCTCATGGCCTGGCTTCCTCGAAGCGGTTCTCCAGCACGCCGATGCCGTCGATCTCGATGCGCACCACGTCGCCGGCCTTGAGATAGCGCGGCGGGTCGAAGCCGATGCCGACCCCGGCCGGCGTGCCGGTGGCGATGACGTCGCCGGGCAGCAGGGTGAGGCCGGCCGAGATGGTGGCGATGATGGTGGGGATGTCGAAGATCAGCAGCTTCGTGTTCGAATCCTGGCGCAGGTCGCCATTGACGTAGGAGCGGATGCCGGTGTCGGCGATGTCGATCGCCTCGCGCGTCACCGCCCAGGGGCCCATCGGGCAGAACGTGTCCTGCGATTTGCCGACCAGCCATTGCGAATAGCGGCCCTGCAGGTCGCGCGCCGTCACGTCGTTGACGATGGTGTAGCCCCAGACATGCGCGAAGGCGTCCTCCGGCCGGATGCCGCGGCCCGGCCGGCCGATGATCACGGCGAGCTCGGCCTCGTAGTCGATGGCGCTGGAGACGGCGGGGTCGATCAGCACCGGGGCCGCGGAGGGCACCACGGTCTCCGGCACCTTGGAGAAGATGATCGGCGCCTTCGGCACGGCGCCGGCGGCAGCGCTGGAATCGAAGCCGCTGCGGGCGAACTCGTGGGCGTGCTCGTGATAGTTCTTGCCGATGCAGAAGATGTTGCGCCGCGGCCGCGGGATCGGCGCCTCGATCTCGACGCGCTCCAGCGCCACCGGCGAGAGCCGGGCCGGCACCTCGCGCCGTCCGATCAGGGCTGGGATGCCCGCCTCGGCCTGCGAGGGCGGCAGGTCGAACGGCAGGATGATGCCGCGTTCGAGGTCGACCTCGCCGACCCGTCGCTCGCCGCCGATCGAGAACGTGGCCACGCGCATGCCTTCCTCCCCGGTCGATTTGAACCATCTTGTGATTATTGGTTCAGTACCTTTCGATATTGGCTCAATCCCGGCGGGGCCGCAATCGGGAAAATGGGGGAAATTTCGCTCTTTTTCTGGACCAATCTGACTTGCGGTGGTAATTGGCTCATAATCGGATCAGACAGGGACGTTCCGGCATGCCCCGCCTCGTCGCCGCCGACATCGCCCGCAGCCTGAGACGGCGCATCGAGGCCGGAGAATGGGCCGACGGGCGCCGCGTGCCGCCGGAGCGCGACCTCGCCGCCGATTTCGGGGTGGCGCGCAACACCGTGCGCCGCGCCATGCAGCTGCTCGAGGAGGACGGCGCCGTCAGCCGCGAGGTCGGCCGCGGCACCTTCGTGCGGCCGGACGGCGCGCCCTCGCTCGCCGCCGCCGTGGCGCGCATGGAGGGGGCGAGCCCGGCCGACATGATGGAGATCCGCCTCCTGCTGGAGCCTTCGGCCGCCGCTTTCGCCGCCACCAATGCCAGCGTCGCGGAAATCCTCGCCGTGGAGGAGGCGCACCGCAGCGCCTGCGCCGCCACCGACATGCCACGCTTCGAGCAATGGGACGCGGAGCTCCATCACCGCATCTTCGCCTGCTCGCGCAACGACCTGCTGCGCGAGATCCACAATCTGCTGCGGCTCCTGCGCAACCAGAGCCCCTGGTACGAGATGAAGAAGCGCTCCTTCTCGGAGGAGCGGCGGACGATCTATTGCCGCGAGCATGCCCTGGTGGTGGAGGCCGTCCGTGCCAGGGATCCCGAGGCGGCCCGGGCCGCCATGCAGGCGCATCTGCGCACCGTCGCGGCCAACATGCTGGGGCGCTGAGGGGGAGGGAGCCGGCTCAGCCCACCATCGTCGTCGCCACCCACCAGCCGGGCCGGGCGGCCCGGAGCGCCCGGGCGGCGGCGGCCGCGGCGCGGCAGCTGTCGAACAGGCCGAACACGGTGGCGCCGGAGCCCGACATGCGCGCCAGGCGGCAGGTCGGCTGCGCTCCGATCAGGTCGATCGCCTCGCGCACGACAGGCGCAACCGCGATGGCCGGCGCCTCCAGGTCGTTGCGGGCCTCGCGCAGCACAGCGATCAGGTCGCGGCGCGTCAGGCCCTCGGCAAAGGCCTGGCGGGCGGCGGCGATGGTCGCGCCCGGCTGGAGGCCCAGCGCCCGGAACACGGCGGCGGTCGGCGCCGGCACGCGCGGGTTGACCAGCACGGTCGGCAGGCGCGGCAGGGCGAGCGGCGGGAACAGGGTCTCACCGGCCCCGCCCATCAGTCGGGTGCGGGCCTCCAGGCACACCGGCACGTCGGCGCCGACCTCGCGCGCCGCCGCGGCGACATGCGGATCGTCCGGCGCCAGGCGGTTGGCGCGGGCGAGCAGCCGCAGCGCCGCCGCCGCATCCGAGGAGCCGCCGCCGATGCCGGCCGCCACCGGCAGGCGCTTCAGCAGGTGGAAGCGTCCGGTGTCGAGGCCGGGCAGGCGGGCGAGCAGCGCCTGCGCCGCCCGGATCACCAGATTGTCGGTGCCCTCGCCGGCGGCCTTCGCCGTCGGGCCGGTGACGCGCAGCGACAGGCCGGGGCCGGGCTCGAGCGTCAGGGTATCGCCCCGCGCCGCGAAGGCGACGAGGCTGTCGAGCAGATGGTAGCCGTCGGCGCGGCGGCCGAGCACGTGCAGGGTGAGGTTGACCTTGGCTGGTGCGCGCTCGGTGAGTGGACCGAGGCTCACCCGCCGCTCGCCGGCTTGGGCGTATCCGCCGCTTGCGCCGTGTCCTTCAGGCCTTCCTTGAGCTTCAGCTCGATCTTGGCGAGGTCTTCCCGCTCGGGATTGGCGTCCTTGGCGTGGTGCCACTGGAAGGTCGCCTCGAGCTTGCGGCCGACCCGCCAATAGGCGTCGCCCAGGTGGTCGTTGATCGTCGGGTCGCTCGGCTTCAGCGTCACCGCGCGCTCGAGCTGTTTGACCGCATCGTCATACTTGCCGAGCTTGTAATAGGCCCAGCCCAGGCTGTCGACGATGTAGCCGTCGTCGGGCCGCTGGTCGACGGCCTTGCGGATCATCGCCATCCCCTCGTCGAGGTGCACGCCCTGGTCGATCCAGGAATAGCCGAGATAGTTGAGCACCGAAGGCTGGTCCGGGAACAGCTCCAGCGCCTTCTTGAAATCGGCCTCGGCCTTCGGCCATTGCTTGGTGCGCTCATAGGCGACGCCGCGGAAATAGAAGGTCGACCAGTTGGCCTGCGTCGGCGTGCCGATCACCTCGAGGGCCTGGGTGAAGGCGTCCGCCGCCTCGGCGAACTTCTTGCGGCCCTGATAGATGCCGCCGAGCGAGATGATCGCGTCGAGATCCTTGGGATCCTTGCGGATCAGCTCCTTGAGATGGCTCACCGCTTCGTCGGTCTTGTCGAGCTGGTCGAGCGCGCCGCCGAGCTCGATCTCGGCGTTGCGCTTGAGCGGATTGGTCGGGCGCACCTGCTCCAGCAGCGCCACGGCGCGCTCGGGCTGCTTCAGGTCCTCGTAGAGGTCGGCGAGGCCGATCTGGGCCGAGGCGTTGTCGGGGTTGAGGTAGAGGGCGAGCTGGAAGAAGATCAGCGCATAGTCGGTGCCGCCCTGCTTGGCCAGCGGCGCGGCCAGGCCCACCAGCATGTCGCTCGCCCCTTCCTGGGCGGTGCGCACCGTCGGGCCGATCGGCTTGTTGGCCTGGATGTCGGCGGTCAGCGCCCGGATGGCGGGATGGCGCGGCAGCTTGTCGTCATAGGCCTTGAGCACCTTCAGCGCTTCGTCGCGCTGGCCGTTGCGGGCCAGCGCCCGGGCATAGGCCTCGGTGATGCGCACGGCGGAGGGGTCGCGGTCGGCGGCCGCCTTGAGCCGCAGGACGGCGTTCTTGCGATCGCCGGCGAGATCGAGGGCCATGCCGGCGGAGAAGTCGCGGAAGCCGGTGTACCAGTCCTCGCCCTTGAGCTTGTCGACCGCGTCGATGCCCTTGGCGGTCTCGCCGGCACCGGCATAGGTCCAGGCGCTGAGCAGCGGCGCGATCAGGTCGAGCACCGGCTTCTGCGCGGCGAGGTCGAGATTGGTGCGGGCCGAGACGTATTGGCGCGCCTTGAGCGCCCGGACCCCGAGCGCCAGCCGGCCGATGCGGTGCAGCTTGTCGGCCGCGACCAGGCGCTCCGCCAGGCGGAAGCTGCGATCCATCTCGCCGGCCGAGAGCATCGCCAGGAAGGTGCGGTCGAGCAGGTCGAGATTGTTCGGGCTGGCACGCAGGGCGGTCTGGTAGAAGGTGGAGGCGGACTGGTTGTCGCGCAGGCTTGCCGCCAGGCGACCCGCCAGGAACCCGCCGGTGACGGACAGGGTGTCGGCCGGCCGAATCACGCGCCGGGCTGCGGTTGCGGGCGTGGCGGCGGTGCCGATAACGGTCGCCGCCATCAGGGCGACGATCAGGCGCGAGCGATGAAGAGGCATCACGGACGGCGGTTCTCCGGAACGGGCGGCGGCCATGGCGGGCGGCCGGCAAAGCTTAGCATCGCTCCCGACAATGGCCGCTTTGCGGCCGCAGGACAAGCGGCGCCCGATGAGGGCCAGGCTCCGGCGTCACTCCGCCGCGTCGAGCAGCGGCGCCTCGATCGCCTCGCGCAGGGCGCAGTCCTCGACGCAGTCGTGGCAGCGCGCCGCGGCGCGAGCGTCAGCCAGGATCCGTCGCACCGTCTTCAGGCAGCGCCCGCATTCCGGCCCGCAGCCCAGGCACCGATAGGCCTCCGCCGCCGAGCGCGGACAGCCCGGCAGCTCGCTGTCGAGCGTGCTGGCGAAATCCTGGTCGGTGAGGACGCGGCAGGAGCAGACGATCATCGATCTTCACGCACTGTCTTCGACAGCCGTCGATGTGAAGGGCAGCGATCGTCTTGTCAATGCTTCGGCAAAACAATGGAATTCATCAAAACTGTACTTTGGAATGATGCTAATCTGCGGCGCGAGCCAATTCTGCTTGTTCAGGCCGGAGAAGGCGTGCCATTCCCGCAGTCGAGCCGATCGGCGGCCGGCACCGGCATGCGGCGCCCCTCGGGGGTGCAGCACAGCGTCGCAGTCCAAGGCGCAAGTGCAGACATGTCCAGGCAGCTTCCGGCAGCGGGGTGGGCGAGCGCGAGGCGCGCAAACCGGGCTTGCCTTCTTTTGGAAAGATTCTAATGTAGCGCCGCCGATTTCGCAGGGAGCTTGCCATGAAGGGCGACAAGAAGGTCATCGACTATCTCAACCGGGCGCTGCGCAGCGAGTTGACCGCGATCAACCAGTACTGGCTGCACTACCGCATCTTCGACAATTGGGGCCTGCTCGAAATGGCCAAGAAGTGGCGCGCCGAGTCGATCGAGGAGATGCAGCACGCCGACAAGCTCACCACCCGCATCCTGTTCCTCGAGGGCTTCCCGAACATGCAGACCCTCGATCCCCTGCGCATCGGCCAGACCGTCAAGGAGATCATCGAGTGCGACCTCGCCGCCGAGCGCGAGGCACGGCTGATGTACCAGGAAGCGGCCGACTACTGCTTCTCCATCAAGGACTTCGTCACCCACGACCTGTTCAAGTCCAACATGACCGACGAGGAAGGCCATATCGACTTCCTCGAGACCCAGCTCGACCTGATCGACCGGCTCGGCCTGCAACTCTACACCCAGAACCACATGGGCGAGTTCAAGGAGGACTGAGGCTTCCGACGGCCAATGTCTTTCTCTCCGCCACCTGTGTTCGCGTGGATGGCCGGGACAAGCCCGGCCATGACGGGACCGTTGCGGAGAAATCACAAAGCGTCGCCTCATCCTCGACCGTCATGGCCGGGCTTGTCCCGGCCATCCACGCGCACGCGACGATAGCCGCGGTCCCGCGACCGAACGCGCCCTTCCTCCCAGCCTCGGCGTCCGCGCTGGCGCGAGAGCCTTCCGCCCCCTCACATGTTGGGATAGTTCGGCCCGCCGCCGCCTTCCGGCGTCACCCAGTCGATGTTCTGGGCGGGGTCCTTGATGTCGCAGGTCTTGCAGTGCACGCAGTTCTGCGCGTTGATGACGAAGCGCGGATCGCTCCTGGCCGCCTCGTCGCCATAGACCACCTCGTAGACCCCGGCCGGGCAGTAGAGCCGGGCCGGCTCGCCGTAGCGCGGCAGGTTCTGGGCGATCGGGAGCGACGGGTCCTTCAGCTTCAGGTGGATCGGCTGGTCCTCCTCGTGGTTGGTCGAGGACAGGAACACCGAGGACAGCTTGTCGAAGGAGAGCTTGCCGTCCGGCTTGGGATAGGCGATCGGCCTGGCCTCGGCGATCGGCTGCAAGGTGGCATAGTCCGGCTTGCCGTGGCGCAGCGTGCCGAACAGGGAGAAGCCGAGCTTCTCGTTGAGGTGCATGTCGAGCGCCCCCAGCACCACGCCGCCGAGCGTGCCGAACTTCGACCAGAGCGGCTTGACGTTGCGCACCTTGACGAGGTCGCGGCCGATGGCGCTGCCGCGCCAGGCCGCCTCGTAGGCCGCCACCTCGTCATGCCCGCGGCCCTGCGCCAGGGCCGCCGCGACGTGCTCGGCCGCCAGCATGCCCGACAGCACCGCATTGTGGCTGCCCTTGATGCGCGGCACGTTGACGAAGCCGGCGGCGCAGCCGACCAACGCCCCGCCGGGGAAGGTCAGCTTCGGCACCGACTGGTAGCCGCCCTCGGTGATGGCGCGCGCGCCATAGGCGATGCGCTTGCCGCCCTCCAGCGTCCGCGCCACCACGGGATGGTGCTTGAAGCGCTGGAACTCGTCGAAGGGCGACAGGTTCGGGTTCTTGTAGTTGAGATGCACCACGAAGCCGACGACGACCTGGTTGTCCTCCAGGTGATAGAGGAAGGAGCCGCCGCCGGTCGAGTTGTCGAGCGGCCAGCCGAAGCTGTGCTGCACCCGGCCCGGCGCGTGCTTGGCCGGATCGACCTGCCAGAGCTCCTTGAGGCCGAGGCCGTATTTCTGCGGCTCGCGCCCGGCGTCGAGCCCGAAGCGGGCCACCAGCGTCTTGGTCAGGCTGCCGCGAGCGCCTTCGGCGAACAGGGTGTACTTGCCGCGCAGCTCCATGCCGCGGGTGAAGCCGGCCTTGGGCTCGCCGTCGCGGCCGATGCCCATGTCGCCGGTGGCGATGCCGACCACCGCGCCCGCGTCGTCGGTGAGCACCTCGGCGGCGGCAAAGCCCGGATAGATCTCGACGCCGAGCGCCTCGGCCCGGCTCGCGAGGTAGCGGCAGACATTGCCGAGCGAGCCGACGAAATTGCCGTGGTTCGACATCAGCTTCGGCATGCCGAAATTCGGCAGCCGCACCGATCCGGACGGACCGAGATAATAGAAGATGTCCTCGGTGACCTCCGTCTTCAGCGGCCGCGCCGGGTCCTCCCGCCAGTCCGGCAGCAGCCGGTCGAGGCCGATGGGATCGATCACCGCGCCGGAGAGGATGTGGGCCCCGACCTCGGAGCCCTTCTCGACGACGACGACGCTGATCTCGGGGTTGATCTGCTTCAGCCGGATCGCCGCCGCCAGGCCGGAGGGGCCGCCGCCGACCACCACGACGTCGTACTCCATGGCCTCGCGCGGTCCGAGGTCGGCGGCTTCGGTCATGTCCACTCCCGACTGGCTTGATGCCAGGCGCTTTTTCCACGTTTTTGGAACCGGCGCAAACAGCGATGCGACGCGAATGTGTCGGGGCGGGAGCAGCGGCGGGCGCTGCGGGCGCCCGCCACCTACCCCACCTCCCGCAGCACCGCGACGAAGGCCTTCAGTCCCGGCGGCACGTGGCGATGGCCGGGATAGTACAGGGCGAGGCCGGGGATCCAGGGGCACCAGTCGTCGAGGACGATGGCAAGGGCGCCGCGGTCCACATGGGGCCGGGCCGAGCGGTCGGCGACATAGGCGATGCCCATGCCGGCGGCCGCCGCCTCGGTCATCAGCTCCATGTGGTCGAGGGTGAGGGCGCCGGGCACGTCGACGGTCTGCTCCTGGCCGTGCCTGGCGAATTCCCAGCGGAACAGCTTGCCGCTGGGCAGGCGCAGGCGGATGCAGACGTGACGCATGAGGTCGTCCGGCGTCCGCGGCGTGCCGTGCCGCGCGAGATAGGTCGGTGCGGCCACGGTCACGAACCGCGCGTCGCCGCCGAAGCGCACCGCGATCATGTCCTGCGGCACGGATTCGCCGAGCCGGATCCCGGCGTCGAAGCCCTCCGCGACGATGTCGACCAGCCTGCCCTCGGTGACGAGATCGAGCGCCATCTCCGGATAGCGCTGCAGGAACACCGGAACCGCCGATCGCAGGAGCAGCCGGGCGACGATCTCGCTCGCGTTGATCCGCAACGTCCCGCTCGGCCGCCCGCCCCAGTCCTCCACCTCCGCCAGGGCCTCGTCGAGGTCGCGCAGCAGCGGGGCGAGGCGGGCGGCGAGCGTCGCGCCGGCTTCGGTCGGCGCGACGCTCCGCGTGGTGCGATGGAGCAGCCGCGCACCCATGCGCCGCTCCAGCGCGCCGATCATGTGGCTGAGCGTCGACGGGGACAGGCCGAGCTCGTCCGCCGCCTTGCGGAAGCTGCGATGCGCGACCACGGCGGCAAGGGCTGTGAGATCGGCGAGGATCGGCTTGCTATTCATGGTTGATTTTCATCAGGTCATGCAGAGGCCCTGCGGACCCGGCTCGCTGAGCTGGATGCGCAGAAGGCGATCGCGCTCTCCGCCGACCTCGGCGCCTGAGCGCAGTCCGGCCGGGCCGGGCATGGCCGCTCTTACGGAAAAGCCTCCAAAGGGCCTGCGATCCCTCCGGACGAGACACGGCAGGCGGCCGATGCGGGTCTGTCCTCGGCGCAGGAAAGACCTATGGCTTCGGCGGCCACCGACGGGCGGCGTGCAGGACGCGCAGGATATCGACGATCTCGCCGGTCACCCGATAGATCAGGATGTAGGGGGTGTGTGCGATCACCAGCTCTTTTGTCCCGCGGACCCGTCCGGCGCGACCAAGCTGCGGATGGCGAATCAACATTCCGGCCGCGGCCTTGACCTTGTCGAGCTGGTCGCGTGCAGCCGCCGGGCTGTCCTGCGCGATGTGATCGGCAATTGCTTCAAGATCGTTCCGGGATGGCCGTGTCCAGGCGAGGCGCATTACGAGGCTGTCTTGCCGGCCCGCCGATCAAGCTCTGAGCGCTTCTCCTCGAACCAGAGCTCCATATCCTCCTGCGAGAGCACATCTCGCCGATCGGCGGCATCGAGGCCGGCCTGGACCTGCTCCCGGAACCAGGCGTCGTAGGCTGCCGCTTCGTGCTGCCGGCGCAGACGCTCCGACTGGTCCGGACGCCTGCGTTCCTGCGGGTTGGCTTCATGGCTGCGCGTGTCGATCTCGAACCGGGACAGGCCGAGTTCGTCGCGGACATAAGAGATCGCCGTGCTGACATTGCGCCACAGGCGTATCCTTCGTGACTTCTGGGCCGCCACCGCGCGTTCCACCGTGCCGTAGCGGACCAGGACGGCCCAACCGCCGGGTCGTCCGAGGATCGTCGCGCCGCCAATGGCCTTCGCCTCGACGAGGTTCCTGACAGCCTTGCTGTCGACGGTGTCGATCTGCGTGGGAGCATTCGGCATTCCGCACTCGATTCCTCAGAGCGTGCCGGACAATTATTGAGTAATTGCCCGGCGATGTCCAGCAAGCCGTGCTCCGCCCGATCGCGATTGCCGTCGATGCTACTCCGCCGCCTCCTGCTCGCGCACCGGCTCGGGTGCGCGCCAGCGCAGCACCGGCTGGCGCGCCGCCCGGGTCTCGTCCAGGCGGCGGCGCGGGGCGTGGTAGGGCGCCCCGGCGAAGCGCTCGGTGTCGCCGCGCTTCGCCGCCAGGGCGAGGTCGCGCAGCGTCATGACGAAGAGGTCGAGGGACGCCTTGGATTCGCTCTCGGTCGGCTCGATCAGCATGGCCCCGTGCACGACCAGCGGGAAATACACCGTCATCGGGTGATAGCCCTCGTCGATCATCGCCTTGGCGAAGTCGAGCGTGGTGATGCCGGTGTCCTTCAGCCAGGCGTCGTCGAACAGCACCTCGTGCATGCAGGGCTGGTCGCCGAAGGGCAGGGACATCAGGTCGCCGAGGCTGGCGCGGATATAGTTGGCGCTGAGCACCGCGTCCTCCGAGGCCTGGCGCATGCCGTCGGCGCCGTGGCTGAGCATGTAGGTCAGCGCCCGGGTGAACATGCCCATCTGGCCCTGGAAGGCGCACATGCGCCCGAAGGGCGTCGCGCCCTCCGGCGCATCCGCGGCCTGCTCGATCAGCCGGTCGGCGAGGACGAAGGGCAGCGGCACATGCGGCGCCAGCCGCGCCGACAGCACCACCGGCCCGGCGCCCGGCCCGCCGCCGCCATGCGGGGTGGAGAAGGTCTTGTGCAGGTTGATGTGCATGGCGTCGACGCCGAGGTCGCCCGGCCGGACCTTGCCGACGATGGCGTTGAAATTGGCGCCGTCGCAGTAGAAATAGGCTCCGGCCGCGTGCACCGCCTCGGCGATCTCGACGATGTCGCGCTCGAACAGGCCGCAGGTGTTCGGGTTGGTCAGCATGATCGCCGCCACCTGCGGGCCGAGCGCCTGGCGCATGGTCGCCACGTCCACCGTGCCGTCCGGCCGCACCGGGATCGACTGCACGGAGAAGCCGAGCAGCGCCGCCGTGGCGGGATTGGTGCCGTGGGCGGAGTCGGGCACCAGCACGACGGTGCGCACCGCGCCCTCGCCGCGGGCGGCGATGGCGTTCTTGATCGCCATCATGCCGCAGAGCTCGCCATGGGCGCCGGCCTTGGGCGTCATCGCCACCGCCGGCATGCCGGTGAGCTCCTTGAGATAATGCGCCAGCCGCTCGATCACCGCGAGCGCCCCGGGCACGGTCGAGACCGGCTGCAGGGGATGGGCGTCGGCGAAGCCGGCCATCCGCGCCACCTTCTCGTTGAGGCGCGGATTGTGCTTCATCGTGCAGGAGCCGAGCGGGAACAGCCCGGAATCGATGCCGAAATTCTTCTGCGACAGCCTGACATAGTGGCGCATCGTCTCCGGCTCGGAGAGGCCGGGCAGGCCGATCGGATCGCTGCGCTCCAGGTCGCCGAGGCGGGAGGGCACGTCGCCGGGCGCCTCGACGTCGACACCGGTCGTATCGAGGCGGCCGACCTCGAACAGCAGCGGCTCCTCGATCATCAGGGCGCGGTTGCCGGTGAAGGTGGGGTGGTCGGCGACGGCGGCCTCGCCGGCGGCGGAGGGACGGCCTTGACGGTTGAGCATCACAGCAGCTCCTTCAAAGCAGCCGCATAGGCGGCGCGGTCGTCGTCGGTGTTGACCTCGGTCGAGGCCACCAGGATGAGGTCGTCGAGGCCGGCGCCCGGCATCAGGCGCGACGCCGGCACGCCGCCGAGCACGCCCCGCGCCGCCAGGGCCTCGATGACGGCGGCGGCATCCCCGGGCACGCGGATGGTGAACTCGTTGAAGAAGGCCTGCTGCAGCACATCGACGCCCTTCACGCCGGCGAGCGCGTCGGCGAGCTTCACCGCGTTGGCGTGGTTGACCCGGGCCAGCGCCCTGAGCCCCTTCTCGCCGAGCAGCGTCATGTGGATGGTGAAGGCCAGCACGCACAGGCCCGAATTGGTGCAGATGTTGGAGGTGGCCTTGTCGCGGCGGATATGCTGCTCGCGGGTCGAAAGCGTCAGCACGAAGCCGCGCCGGCCTTCGGCGTCCACCGTCTCGCCGCAGAGGCGCCCCGGCATCTGCCGCACGAATTTCTGCCGCGTGGCGAACAGGCCGACATAGGGCCCGCCGAAATTCAGCGCGTTGCCGATCGACTGGCCCTCGCCGACCACGATGTCGGCGCCCATCGCGCCGGGCGGGCGCAGCAGGCCGAGCGAGACCGCCTCGGTGAACACGGCGATCAGCAGGGCGCCGGCGCGCTGGGCCGCGGCCGCCAGTGCCGTGAGGTCGCGCAGATTGCCGAACACATCCGGGGTCTGCACCACCACGCAGGACGTGTCCTCGTCGATGGCGGCGGCGAGGTCTTCCGCCGCGGTCACGTCGGGCGGCAGGGCGACCACCTCATCGCCGGCCATGCGCGACACCGTCTCGACGACGTCGCGGTAGTGCGGATGCAGGCCGCCCGAGAGCACCGCCTTGCGCCGCCTGGTGACGCGGTGGGCCATCAGCACCGCCTCGGCCGTGCCGGTCGACCCGTCATACATCGAGGCGTTGGCGACCTCCATGCCGGTCAGCAGCGCCACCTGCGTCTGGAACTCGAACAGATATTGCAGCGTGCCCTGGGCGATCTCCGGCTGGTAGGGCGTGTAGGAGGTCAGGAACTCCGAGCGCTGGATCAGATGGTCGACGCTCGCCGGCACGTGGTGCTTGTAGGCGCCGGCGCCGACGAAGAACGGCACGCTGCCGGCGGAGACGTTGCGGGCGGCGAGGCTCGCCATGATCCGCTCGACCTCGAGCTCGCTCTTGGCGCGCGGCAGGTCGGGCAAGGCGTCGAGGAGCTTGCCGGCCGGCACGCCGGCGAACAGGGCGTCGACGTCGCCGACGCCGATCCGGGCCAGCATCTCGCCGCGGTCGGCATCGGAAAGGGGCAGATAGCGCATGCGGGGGCCTCGTCAGACGAACATGGGCGGCGGGGGCACGATCACGATCTCGGTCTTCACCGAATTGGCGATGAAGCATTCCTCGTGGGCCTGGTGGTGCAGGCCGTCGATCTCGGTGGCGGTCGGGTGCTTGGCGCCGGAGATGGTCAGGGCCGGCCGCAGGGTGACGCGCGACACCCACATCTTGCCGCGCGGGTCGCGGCTCATCTCGCCGAGGGCCTCGTCGACATAGGAATCGATGACGAAGCCCTGCTTGCGCGCGAAGGACAGGAAGAACAGCATGTGGCAGCTCGACAGGGCGGCGACATAGGCCTCCTCCGGGTCGACGGCCTCCTCGCGCGACATCGGCAGCCGCACGATCGAGGGGGAGGAGGAGGCCGGCACGACGGTGCCGCCGTCGAACTCCCAGTCATGGGCGCGCGAATAGAGATTGTCGGTGAACACCGCGCCGTTGCGCCGCCAGCGCACGATGGCGTTGTAGCTGTGGGTCATGGGCTCAACCTCGTCGCAGCAGGGCCCGGCGGGCGGTGCGCCCGCCGGTGCGCCTCATCCGATCAGGGCCTTGTAGGCGGCTTCGTCCATCAGCCCCTCGAGCTCGGCCGGGTTGGCGAGCTTGATGCGGAAGAACCAGCCCTTGCCCAGCGGATCCTCGTTGACCGCGGAGGGCGCGTCGGGCAGCGTCTCGTTCACGGCGACGACCGTGCCCGACACCGGGGCGTAGACCTCGCTCGCCGCCTTGACCGATTCGACCACGGCCGCCTCGTCGCCCTGCTTCAGCGCCTTGCCGGTCGCCGGCAGCTCGACGAACACCACGTCGCCGAGCTGCGACTGGGCATAGTCGGTGATGCCCACGGTGGCGACGTCGCCGTCCACCGAGATATATTCGTGGTCCTTGGAAAATCTGACGACAGGCATGGCTTCCCTCAAGGTTTCTTGTAGCGGTGGGGGACGAACGGCAGCGGCACCACCGTGGCCGGCACGTCCTTGCCGCGCAGGTCCACGGTGAGCGCCGTTCCCGGCTCGGCGAAGCGGCGCAGGACATAGCCCATGGCGACCGGCGCGCCGAGGCTCGGGCCGAAGCCGCCCGAGGTGACGCTGCCGACCACGTCGCCGAAACTGTTCTTGATCACGGCGCCCTCGCGCACCGGCGCGCGGCCCTCGGGCCTCAGGCCGATGCGCAGGCGCGCCGGGCCGTCCTCGAGCTCGCGGCGGACCAGCACCGCGCCGGGAAAGCCCCCCGCCTCGCGCCGCCGCTTCTGGATCGACCAGGTCAGGCCCGCCTCCACCGGCGAGGTGGTCTCGTCGATGTCGTGGCCGTAGAGGCAGAGGCCCGCCTCGAGCCGCAGCGAATCGCGCGCGCCAAGCCCGATCGGCCTGACCCGCGGATCGGCGGTGAGCCGGTCCCACAGCGCCCGGGCCTCGCCGGCGCCGACCGAGATCTCGAAACCGTCCTCGCCGGTATAGCCCGAGCGCGAGAGGCCGACGGCGATGCCGTCGATCGTCGCGGTGGCGACACCCATGAAGGGCAGCGCCGCGGCCGGCGGGCAGTGCATCGCCATGACGGCCGCGGCCTCGGGGCCCTGCAGCGCCAGCAGCGCCCTGTCGTCATGGACGAGGAGCTCGGCCTTGCCGGCGAGCCTCTCGCGCAGCAGCGCGAAATCCGCCGCCTTGCGCGACGCGTTGACCACCAGCGCCAGCGTGCCGTCCGCGGCCGGGTCGGCCGGGCGGCTCACCATCAGGTCGTCGAGGATGCCGCCGTCGGCGTTGAGGAGCTGGGAATAGCGCTGGCGGCCCGGCGCCAGGCCGAGGATGTCGGCGGGGACCAGCGCTTCCAGCGCCGCGGCGACGGCGGCGTGGTTCGCGGCCCGGAGCGAGGCCTGCCCCATGTGGGAGACGTCGAACAGGCCGGCGGCGGCGCGGGTGTGAGTGTGCTCGGCGATGATGCCGCTCGGGTACTGCACCGGCATGGCATAGCCGGCGAAGGGCACCATGCGGGCACCGAGCGCGACATGGGCGCCGTGGAGCGGCGTTTCGAGGAGGGGATCGTCCGATCCCGAACTGGGCTCTGTCATCACGGCTCCCACGACAGGTTGCACCGCCGGACTTGCGTCCGGTCGAATGCCCCCTCTGTCGCGGTACCTGAGAGATTTCGCGGAAGGGCACCCTGGCCATCCGCTTACGCCCGTCGGTGAGCCCGGCGCCTGCGCGCCGTGCCGCTTTCCAGAGTGTCGTCCCCCACGCGGTCCGGTTGCCTGAGAGTTTCCGGGGCGGTTGCTCCTTCGGCGCCGGTCTCGGGGACCGGTCTCTTCCGCGGGGATCAAACGACTGAGGCGACGCTAGTGCTGCGCCGCAGCGTCGTCAACCCGCAAGGCGACGTCGCCCGCGAGAAAATTCCCGGTGTTTCCGAACGGCCTCTCAGGCCCGGCGCTTCCTGCGCACCGCCTCCGCCGGCTTGTTGCCGCCGAAGCCGATCTGGATCTCGTAATAGCGCACGGGCTTCTGCAGCGAGAGCGGCAGGAGGATGTCGTTGTCGATCAGCTTGAAGGTGCCCTGCGTGTCGCCGCCCGCCACCGAGGCCGAGACCTGGACGGTCTTGCTGTAGACCGTCTTCGCGTCGCGGTCGCGCACGGTGACGGTGAGTGGGGCCGAATAGGTGCCGGGCGAGCCCTTCTCGCCGAGGAGCACGCGGCCCTGGATGCCGATCTTGATGGCGATCGAGCTGCCGGAGACCAGCGAGCATTCCCGCGCGTAGTCGGACAGGATCAGCTGGTAGCGGACATTGTCGGGCGAAGCCGCTCCGGCATAGGAGGCATAGGAGGACATGCCGCTCGGCACGTTGATGGCGGGGCACTCGGCGTCCGGGTCCACCGGGACGACCACCGGCTTGGCCGATTCGGCCGAGGTGACGGTCACGCCGTTGACGCCGGGGGTGATGTTCGGGTTGGGGGCCTGCTCCTCGGCGGCCGAACCATAGACGCCGCTGAACCAGCTCGGACCACCGCTCCCGCCGCCGCAACCTCCGAGCGCCGCCAGCGCTGCCGCCGCCATGCACCGCGCGGCCCAGATGCCGATACGCCCACCGACCATGTCCCAACTCCGTGACGCCAAGTCCCATCGCGGAAGGCCGCACGCGGCCGGCTTTCCGCGAATCACCGGGCCGCGCCGCCGCGCCACGATCCGCGACCATCGCGGCGACGGCATGGCGCCCCGAGCATGCGCCTTCCTGCATGCCGCCTTATAGCATGGGCAATCGAACCGGCCAGCCGTCGCACGCCTCTATCTTGACGCCTGTTGCCGCTCGGCCCCATATCCGCGGCGATGATCGCGACCAAGCCGACCCTGACCGTCCTGCTCTGCACCCCCCGCGGCTTCTGCGCCGGCGTGGTGCGCGCCATCGACGCGGTGGAGCGGGCATTGAAGCTCTACGGGCCGCCGGTCTATGTGCGGCACGAGATCGTCCACAACAAATATGTGGTCGAGGCCCTGAAGGCGAAGGGCGCCGTCTTCGTGGAGGAGCTCGCCGAGGTGCCCGAGACCACGGCGCCGGTGATCTTCTCCGCCCATGGCGTGGCCAAGTCGGTGCCGGCCGAGGCCGCCGCCCGCAACCTCCTCACCATCGACGCCACCTGCCCGCTGGTGACCAAGGTGCACCGCGAGGCGGAGATCCATTGGCGGCGCGGCCGCGAGATCGTGCTGGTCGGCCATCACGGCCATCCCGAGGTGGTCGGCACCATGGGCCAGCTTCCCGAAGGCGCGGTGCGCCTGGTCGAGACGCTGGAGGATGTCGCCGCCTTCACCCCGCGTGATCCCGAGCGGCTCGCCTTCATCACCCAGACCACGCTCTCCGTGGACGACACCGTCGGCATCGTCGATGCTCTGAAGCAGCGCTTCCCCGCCATCGTCGGCCCGCACAAGGAGGATATCTGCTACGCCACCACCAATCGCCAGCAGGCGGTGAAGGCGGTGGCGCCGCGGGTCGAGGCGATGATCATCGTCGGCGCCCCGAACTCCTCGAACTCCCTGCGCCTGCGCGAGGTGGCCGAGCGTCAGGGCTGCGCCGTCTCGCGCCTGGTGCAGCGCGCCGCCGACATCGACTGGTCGGAGTTCGGCGCCATCGCCTCGCTCGGCGTCGCCGCCGGCGCCTCGGCGCCCGAGGTGCTGGTCGAGGAGGTGCTCGACGCCTTCGCCGAGCGCTATGTCCTGGCCGTCGAGACCGTGTCCACCGCGGACGAGAGCGTGTTCTTCCCGCTGCCGCGGGAGGTGCGCGACGCGCCGGAGACCCTGGCCGCGCGGCTCGAGGACGCTGCCGCCCGGCCGGTGCTCGCCGCCAAGGTTTGACGCCGCTTCCCCGTCTCCGCTAAGTGGGGCGCCCAGTCCGGAACCCGCGCATGGCCGTCTATACCGAAGTCTCCGACGAGGAGCTCACCCGCTTCGTTGCGGGCTACGACATCGGCGCGGTGCTGGCCTGCAAGGGCATCGCCGAGGGCGTGGAGAACACCAACTACCTCCTGCGCACCGAGAAGGGCTCCTTCATCCTGACGCTCTACGAGAAGCGGGTGCGCCGCGAGGACCTGCCCTTCTTTCTCGACCTGATGGAGCATCTCGCCGGCCGCGGCGTCAGCTGCCCGCTGCCGGTGCGCCGGCGCGACGGGGCGGCGCTCGGCGAGCTGGCGGGGCGTCCGGCGGCGATCATCACCTTCCTGGAGGGCGTGTGGATCCGCCGCCCCCATGTCGAGCACTGCGCCGCCGTCGGGCGGGCGCTGGCGGCGATGCATCTTGCCGCGCTCGACTATGCCGGGCGCCGGCCCAATGCCCTCAGCGTGCCCGGCTGGGGGCCGCTGTTCGCGCAGGCCGAGGGCCGGGCCGACACCGTGCAGCCGGGCCTGGATGCGGCGGTGCGCGAGGAGCTCGCCTTCCACGCGGCGCATTGGCCCGGGGAGCTGCCGGTCGGCACCATCCATGCCGATCTCTTTCCCGACAACGTCTTCTTCCTGCGCGGCCGCTTCTCCGGCCTGATCGATTTCTACTTCGCCTGCACCGACATCCTCGCCTACGACGTCGCCATCTGCCTCAACGCCTGGTGCTTCGAGCCGGACCAGGCCTACAACGCCACCAAGGGCAGGGCCCTGCTGGCCGGCTACCGCTCGGTGCGGCCGCTGTCGGAGGCCGAGATCGCGGCGCTGCCGGTGCTCGCCCGCGGCGCGGCGCTGCGCTTCCTGCTGACGCGCCTGGTCGACTGGCTCAACGTGCCGCCGGGCGCCCTGGTCAAGCCCAAGGACCCGGTCGAGTACCTCAAGAAGCTGCGTTTCCACCAGCGCGTCGCCGGCGCGGCCGAATACGGGCTCGACGCGTGAACGCACGGCGGCTGACGCTCTACACCGACGGCGCCTGCTCGGGAAATCCGGGGCCGGGCGGCTGGGGTGCGATCCTGATCTGGGGCGAGCACAGGAAGACGCTCTGCGGCGGCGAGGCGCAGACCACCAACAACCGCATGGAGCTCCTGGCCGCGATCGAGGGGCTGGAGGCGCTGTCGCGCGGCTGCGCCGTCGACCTGCACACCGACAGCCAGTACCTGCGCAACGGCATCCTGAGCTGGATCCACGGCTGGAAGCGCAACGGCTGGCGCACCGCCGACAAGAAGCCGGTGAAGAACGAGGACCTGTGGAAGCGTCTCGACGCCGCCATCGAGCGCCACGACGTCACCTGGCACTGGGTCAAGGGCCATGCCGGCGAGCCCCTGAACGAGGAGGCCGACCTCCTCGCCCGCCAGGGCATGGCGCCCTATCTGAAGGCCCGTCGCTGAGCAGGCTCTCCCGACCCTGCCCAGCAGACCTGGCCGCGCGCCTACAGCGCCTGCAGCAGGGTGGCGGCGCTGGAGACGTCGGCCTGGCTCGGGTTCTCTTCCTTGTTGATCAGCGTCACCACGCCGTCGTCGACGACCATGGCGTAGCGCTGCGAGCGCAGGCCGAGGCCGCGGGCGGTGACGTCGAGATCCATGCCGATCGCCTTGGCGAAGTCGCCGCTGCCGTCGGCCAGGAACTCGATCTTGCCGGCGGCGCCGGTGGCCTTGGCCCAGGCGTCCATCACGAAGGGGTCGTTGACCGCGGTGACGGCGATGGCGTCGACGCCCTTGGCCAGGATCTCCTCGCGCGCGGTGAGGAAGCCCGGCAGATGGTTCTTGTGGCAGGTCGGGGTGAAGGCGCCGGGCACCGCGAACAGCACGACCTTGCGGCCGTTGAACACGTCGGCGGTGGAGCGCACGACGACGCCGTCGGGCGTCGTCACGCGGAAGGCGGTCTCGGGCAGGCGATCGCCGGGCTTGATCGTCATCGGGAAACTCCGTGGTGGGATGGGCAGCTTCGATATGGCGCCGCGAGCGGCGGCGTAAAGGGTCAGGGCAGCGTATAGGGCGTTTCGATCGCCCCGGCCTCGTCGACCAGGGTGAAGCGCAGCACCTGGCCGGCAGTCTCCGCGGATTTGGGCAATCCGTCCAGCGTCAGGGTGAAGCGGCGTCCCTCGGCATCGGCGCCGGCCGCCTGCGGCACGGCCAGATACCAGTCCGGCGGGCCGTCGACGAACAGCGTCGCCGAGGAGGAGGCCCTGGCCGTGACGGTCAGCCGCAGCGGCTTGGCCGAGCCGTCCACGGCGATGCCGAGCACCGCCGGCGCGCCCGCCGCGCCGAGCGCCCGGGGCTGCGGCACCGCCGCCTGCGCCGTGGCCAGCAGGGCCTGCGCGCTCGCGTCCGGCGGGATGGCGGGATCGAGCGTCAGCCTGGCCTCGCCCTTGGCCGGCACGCAGATGGTCTTGCAGACGGCGTAGCCGAGCGCCAGCGACAGGGTCGCGGGCCTGGTCGCATCCTTGGGCTCGACCTTCAGGGGCAGCACCGTGTCCGCCTTGTAGCCGATGGTGACGCCGTCCTCGTCGTCGAAGCGCTGCGGCGCCGGCCAGAGCACCGTCACATCGGCGACATTGTCCGAGCCGGACCAGTCGAACACCGGCGGCACGCCGGAGTCGCCGGGGTTGCGCCAATAGGTCTTCCAGCCCGGGTCGAGCCGGATCTCCAGCCCGGCGCTGCGCTCGCCCGGGGTCGAGGAGCCCGGCACGAGGCGGATGGCCGCACCGGTCGTCGCCGACCAGGGCGAGGCGCCGGCCGAGCCCGGTTCGCAGAGGCAGAGAAGGAGCGCCGCGGCGGCGCAGTGGCGCAGGATTTGCATCAAAAATCGTCCGAATGCAGGCGTTGCGAGGCGGCGCCGGCCCGGAGCGGCGGGCCGGGCCGGACGGCGGCTGCTTAGCCCAGGCCGGGTGCTCCCGCCAGCCACGAAGGCGTGACAGCCGGTCGTGCGCCGCGCGGCACGGAGGCAACACCCCTCGACGGATGCGGCGGCCGCCCCATATTTTTGCCTTAACAAAGACAGGTCCATGCGTCACGATCACCCAATGGGTTCCCGGTTCCGCTCCTCCCCGGTCGCGACAAGCGGCTTTCTCGACGGCAAGATCCTCGTTGCCATGCCGAGCATGCGCGACGAGCGGTTTGCGCGCAGCGTCATCTATCTCTGCGCCCATTCCGACGAGGGCGCGATGGGAATCGTCGTCAACCAGCCGGCCAAGAACGTCCGCTTCGACGAGCTCCTGCACCAGCTCGGCGTGGTCAGCTCGGTCGCCGACATCAAGGCGCCGCGCGGCACGCCGATCCGGGTGCTGAACGGCGGCCCGGTCGAGTCCGGCCGCGGCTTCGTGCTGCACACCAACGACGTGTTCATCGACAATTCCTCGCTGCCGATCGAGAGCAACATCTGCCTCACCGCCACGCTCGACATCCTGCGCAGCATCGCGCTCGGCGAAGGGCCGGAGCAGGCGCTGCTGGCGCTCGGCTATGCCGGCTGGGGCGCCGGGCAGCTGGAGCAGGAGATCAACGCCAACGGCTGGCTCCATTGCGACGCCGATCCCGACATCATCTTCGGGCCCGAGACCGATACCAAATACGAGCGGGCGCTACGCAAGATCGGCATCGAGCCCGGCATGCTGTCGAGCGAGGCCGGCCACGCCTGAGGGCGGTCGACCGCGTCGGTTTTCTCCGCAACCCGGCCATCCCGGCTCGATCGCGCGGCGACCGCTCGCGGCAGCGGGACGATCGCCATCCGCACCGGGCCTCGCGCCATCGATCGGCCGCCCGCGGTAGAACGGGCCGCGTCGACGCGTCCTGCATCGAGCCCGCGAGATCGGAACAAGGATTCCGTCCCCGCGTTCCCCCAAGGAGCTCGTGATGCCCGCGCCCGCCCATCGGTCGGCGCGGGACGCTCTGCCGAAGCCTTTGCGCCGGCCCTTCGTTCACCCATCAGGAGAAACGCAATGTCCGCAGCAGCCCGTTATCCCTCCAATGCCGCCGTCATCGACGAGCTGATCACCGACGCCACCGTCGAGGCCCTGAACGCCGCCCTCGCCGGCCACGGCATCAGCGCCGACCGCATCGTCGCCGTGCACTATCTCGACGGCGTCTATCTCGCGAACGGCGCCAAGCCGCGCTATCGCGTGCTCTACCGGGCCTGAACGCCCGCCAAGCTCCGCGGGGCCGGGTGGCCGACCGCCTTGCCGTCGGTCATGGCTGCGTCGATGGCCTTCTCACCGGTCTCGCTGGAGATCGCGATCTCCGTCGCCCCGATTTCTTGAAGGAAATCGTCGACGATGGTGCGAGCTTGGCGAATCGTGTCCGCGTCGGCGCGGAGAGCACCGCCGACCCTGCGCGGCCTGGTCCGCGCCAGCGCGACCGACGCTTCGTAGCGGACCGGCGGCGACACGTAAGAAACATCCTGCTTTGGATATCCAGCCAACGGTTCTCGACCGGGCGCGCCCGACGTTCCGGGATGCCTCGCCGCGCCGCCGTTTCGACACCCGGCTCGACAAGCCGGTGATTCGCCTGGAATAATCGAGGCCCCGAGGCGCCGGCATCCGTGGGATGTCCGGGGCCTCGCCCGCGGCAGGGGCCGGACGTCGTTCCGGCCTCGGCGAAAGGAGGCGACCGCAGCGAGCCTGCACCGCACGACCATCTGCCGATCGGCTTCGGCGTACGCCCCGTCATCGGGCCGTCGCAAAGAGCCTTTTGGAGTGACTGGCATCCGGCCGGGGCACCCGGCTCGATGCGCATGCCGCCGCCGCCGCTCCCCGTCCGGGGCGCAGCCCGATCCGCTCGAAGGAGGAGCCGTCATGACCGAAGCCCATCCGGCGCTCGTGCTCAACGCCGACTTCCGTCCGCTGAGCGTGTTCCCGCTGTCGCTGCTGTCCTGGCAGGACGCCC
Source organism: Labrys wisconsinensis (assembly GCF_030814995.1). Lineage (GTDB taxonomy): Bacteria > Pseudomonadota > Alphaproteobacteria > Rhizobiales > Labraceae > Labrys > Labrys wisconsinensis. The sequence continues at coordinate 43,819 of NZ_JAUSVX010000006.1, forward strand.
TGAAGGCCGTGGTGCGGGAGGCGGTGAACGTCGTCGCCGAATATGACGCCGTCGCCCGCAGCCCGTCGCGGCAGATGCGGCTGCCCTCGGTCGTGGCGCTGCGCACCTACCAGAAGGTCGAGCGGCACGTGCCGTTCACGCGCTACAACCTGTTCCTGCGCGACGACTTCACCTGCCAATATTGCGGCCAGGGCTTCGCTTCGCGGGATCTGCAGTTCGAGCACGTGGTGCCCCGCTCCAGGGGCGGGCGGACCTGCTGGGAGAACATCGTCGCGGCTTGCGACGCCTGCAACACGGTGAAGGCCGACCGGCTCGACATGCGGCCGCGGCGGGCGCCGCGCAAGCCTCTGGCCTGGGAGCTCCTGGCCAAGAGCCGCGCCTATCCCCCGCGCTTCCTGCACCAGAGCTGGGTCGACTACCTCTACTGGGACAGCGAGCTGCAGGGCTGAAGCGTCCGGCCCTCAGGCCATCACCCGCCGCCCGACCCGCGCCGGCGGCACGCGGCCGGCGAAGGGCACGGCCCTGTCGTCGCTGTCCTTGCCGTGCCGGAAGATCTGGTCGACCGGCTTGGGGTGGCCGAGGAAGAAGCCTTGCGCCTCGTCGCAGCGCTCGGCCCGCAGGATCGAGAGCTGGTCGTCGGTCTCCACGCCCTCGGCCAGCACCGGGATGTCGAGGCTCTTGCCGAGCGTCAGCACCGCGCGGACGATCGCCTTGGCCTGCGGGCTGAGCTCGACCTCGCTCATGAAGGAGCGGTCGAGCTTGATCTTGTCGAAGGGGAAGGAGCGCAGCGTGTCGAGCGAGGAATAGCCGGTGCCGAAATCGTCGAGGGCGATGGTGACGCCCAGCGCCCGGATCTGGCGCAGGATGTGCAGCGTGCGCGTCTTGTCGGCGATGATGGTGGATTCGGTGATCTCGAGCTCGAGCCGGCTCGGCGCCAGGCCCGTCTCGATGAGGATCTCGTGGATCAGCCGGGCGAGATCGGCATGGGCGAACTGCACCGGCGACAGGTTGACGGCGATCTTGGTCGGCGTGTCCCAGGTGGCCGCCTGGCGGCAGGCGGTGCGCAGCACCCATTCGCCGATGGCCAGGATCAGGCCGTTCTCCTCGGCGATCGGGATGAACTCCGAGGGCGGCACCTGGCCACGCTCGGGATGGTTCCAGCGCAGCAGCACTTCGTAGCCGCGCACATCGCCCGTCTCCACCGAGGTCTGCACCTGGTAGTGCAGCTCCAGCTGGTCGAGCTCGATGGCACGGCGCAGGGTCTGCGCCAGCGCGCGGCGGGCGCGCGAAGCTTCGTCCATGCGCGATTCGTAGAAGCACACCGCCCGCGTCACGTCGGCCTTGGCGCGGTACATGGCGAGGTCGGCGTTGCTCATCAGCCGTTCCTGGCTGTCGCCGTCCTCCGGATAGATCGCCACGCCGATGCTGGCGCCCATGGCCGCCTCGAAGTCGTCGAGGCGCACCGGCTCGAACAGCGTCGTCTCCAGGCGCGCGACGAAGTCGAGCAGGTCGTTCTGGTCGGTGAAGCGCTTGATGGCGGCGAACTCGTCGCCGCCGACCCGGGCGATGAACTCGCCGTCCTTGCGCTGGCGCGACAGGCGGCGGGCGATGGTCTTGAGCGCCTGGTCGCCGGCCTGGTGGCCGCGCAGGTCGTTGATCTCCTTGAACCGGTCGAGATCGATGCCGAGCACCGCGACCTTGCTGCCTTCCTCCGCGGCACGGCCGATCTCGCTCTCCAGGCAATCGCCGAAGCTGACGCGGTTGGGCAGGCCGGTGAGGGCGTCGTTATGGGCGAGGTGCTGCAGCCGCTGGTAGGATTCGAGGCTCGAGCGCGCGTCGATGAGGTAGCTGGCCACGCCCGTGGCCGCGATGATGAAGCCGACCCCGGCCACCGCGATCGCCATCGCCCGCAGCACGTCCGGATCGGTTCCGGCGAGGCCTGTCGCCATCGGCGTCACCGAGGCTGCCGCCATGGCGGTGAAATGCAGGCCGACCACCGCGAGCACGAACAGGACGAGCGCGAGATATTTCGAGCCCGCGAGCGGCCGGCGCACCGCCTGGCCGACGGCCAGCGCCCCGAGCACCACGGCGATGACGACCGAGGCGGCGACATAGTCCGTGTTCCAGGCGATGACGCCGTCGACCCGGTAGGCCATCATGCCGGTATAGTGCATCAGGGCGATGGCGAGGCCCACCGCCCCGCCGCCGAGCTCCGGCGCCAGCGGCGGGATGCGCATCAGCGCGGCGGCGAAGCCGTAGCCGCAGCCGACGATGGCGATGACCAGCGACACCATGGTGAGCAAGGGATCGAAGGCGATCGGCGCCTTCGGCTCATAGGCGAGCATGGCGATGAAATGGGTGCACCACACCGAGGAGCCGGCCGCGACCGCGGCCAGGAAGATCCAGCCGCTCTTCTGCAGGCCCCGCCGCTCGTCGGCCCGCCGGAACAGGTCGAGCGCCACCCAGCTGCCGCTGATGCAGGTGAGGGCGGCGAGCAGCACCAGCCAGGGATTGTGCTCCGTGGCGATGCAGGAGAGGACGCGCATGAAAGGGGACCCCCCGGCCGGTACTGGAGAAAGGAACGGCCGGGAGGGACATTCATTTTCTCATCCGACGAAATACGGCCGGACTCGCCTATAAAACGTAAATAAAACCAATCTGATGAGAGCGGACGCTCGTGTTTGTGGCGGGACCGGGCCCGAACGGCCGGGCGCGGCGCCTCAGGCGCGCAGCCGGACCGGCCCGGCGATCAGCCGGCGCGCCTCTTCCGCCGTCATCGGCTCGCCGAAGGCGTAGCCCTGGGCATATTCGCAGCCGAGGGCGAAGAGCTCGGCGGCATCGGCGTCGGTCTCGGCGCCCTCGGCCACCACGTCCATGCCGAGGTCGTGCGCCATGGCGATGATCGAGCGCAGGATCACCGGCCGCGCGCCGCTGCCGTTCTGGCGCACGAAGCTCTGGTCGATCTTGATGGTGTCGAAGGGAAAGCGCTGGAGATAGGCGAGGCTGGAATAGCCGGTGCCGAAATCGTCCATCGACAGGCCGGCGCCGAGGTCGCGGACCTGGATCAGCATCTGGGCGGCGTATTCGGGATTCTCCATCACCAGGCTCTCGGTGATCTCGAGCTTCAGCGAGCCGGGCGCCACCGCCGAGCGCGACAGCACGCCCTTGAGGTCGTGGATCAGGTCGTGGCGCAGGAGCTGGCGGCTGGAGACGTTGACGCTGGCGAAGATCGGCGGGTCGCTCTCGACCAGCCGCTGCCAGGTGACGAGCTGGCGCGTGGTCTTGTCGAGCACGGAGAGGCCGAGGTCGACGATGAGGCCGCTGTCCTCGGCCACCGGGATGAAGTCGCGCGGCGACATGCGGCCGAGCCGGGGATGATCCCAGCGCACCAGCGCCTCGAAGCCGGCGATGGTCCGGTCCTCCAGCCGCACGATCGGCTGGTACAGCACCTTGATCTCGTCGCGCTCGATCGCCCGCCTGAGGTCCGCCTCCAGCGCCAGCCGGTCCGGCTGGTCGCTGCGCATGGCCGGGCGGAACACCTCGATACGGTCGCCGCCATGCTTCTTGGCATGGTACATGGCGATTTCGGCGTCCTTGAGCGCCTCCTCGGCCCGGATGCCGCCCTCGCCGTCGATCAGCACCACGCCGATCGAGGCGGTGAGGAAGATCTCGCGATCGGCCACCGCCACCGGCGTGCGCAGCGTCCGGCGGATGGTCTCCGCGAAGGCGCTGATCTGCGCGGGGTCGTGCTCGGACATGACGATCAGGCCGAACTGGTCGCCGCTGATCCGCGCCACGCTGTCGCGCGGCTTGAGCAGGCGCGACAGGCGGCGCGCCACGGTCAGCAGGATGGAATCGCCGACGGCCAGGCCCACCGAATCGTTGATCTTCTTGTAGCGGTCGATGTCGAGCAGGATCAGCGCCGGCCGCGCCTCCGGGGCCTGGCGGGCGAAGGCCAGGGCGGCCTCCAGCCGGTCCATGAACAATTCGCGGTTGGGCAGGCCGGTGAGATTGTCGTGCACCGCATCGTGCAGCAGCCGCTCCTGGGCTGTCTTCTGCTCGGTGACGTCGGCGATGACGCCGACGCAGCGCACCACCTCGCCGTCCGAGCCGACCACCGGCCGGGCCTTCAGGCTCAGCCAGCGGTAATGGCCGTCGCCGGAGCGGATGCGGAAGTCCTGGGACACCCGCCCGCGGCGCTGGTCGATCACCGCGTCGAGGGCGGTGCGGAAGCGGTCGCGGTCGAGCACGTGCACCAGCTCGAGCCAGCGACTCGCCGGCCCGTCCAGCGTGCCGCGCTTGACGGCGAGGAGCTGGTCCGCCTCCGGGCTGACATAGATCTTGTCGGCCGGCACGTCCCAGTCCCAGACGATGTCGCCCGAGCCGGTGAGGGCCAGCGCCTTGCGCTCGGTGTCCGACATCAGCCCGGGCGCGAAGGCTCCGCCGGCAAAGGCGTGCTGCATCACCGTGAAGCCGATCAGCATCACCACCAGCACCAGGCCGCCGGTGAGGGCGGGCTGCACCAGGTCGTTGGTGAGGTGCCCGGTGATGGTCATGCCGGCGGCCACCACCCAGGCCAGCAGCAGCGTCCAGGTCGGGATCAGCATCACCGCCCGGTCATAGCCGTAGGCGGCGAGGTAGATGATGATCAGGAGGCCCACCGCCGCCAGCGTGGCGATGGAGATGCGCGCCACGCCCGCCGCCACCGGCGCGTCGACCACGGCCAGGCCCACCAGGGCGCAGAGCGCCACCAGCCAGGCGGCCAGCACGTAGCTGTAGCGCACGTGCCAGCGGTTGAGGTTGAGATAGGCGAAGAGGAAGACCAGGAGCGTCGCCGAGAAGATCGCCTCGGCCCCGGCGCGCCAGGTGCGGTCGCCGTCGGCCTGGATGGCCAGGATCTTGTGCAGGAAGCCGAAATCGATGGCGAGATAGGCCAGCACCGCCCAGGCCAGGGCTGCGGCCGCCGGGAACATGGCCGTGCCCTTGACCACGAAGGCGATGGTCAGGAACAGCGCCAGGAGCCCGGCAATGCCCATGACGATGCCCTTGTAGAGCGTCAGCGAGTTGATCTTGTCCTTGTAGGCGTCGGGATCCCACAGGTAGAGCTGCGGCAGCTTGGCGGTGCGCAGCTCCGCCACGAAGGTGATGCGCGAGCCCGGGTCGAGCGTGATGCGGAACACGTCGGCGTCGTTGGCGTCCTCGCGCTCCGGCCGGAAGCCCTGGCTCGGCGTGATGTCGGCGATGCGCGAGGCGCCGAGGTCGGGCCAGACCAGGCCCGAGCCGACCAGACGGAAATGCGGCGCGACCAGGATGCGGTCGATCTGCTCGTCCGTGGTGTTGGCGAGCGCGAAGCCGATCCAGTTGGGGTTGGCGCCCGCTTCCTTGGCGCGCACCTCGATGCGGCGCACGATGCCGTCTGGGCCCGGTGCGGTCTGGATCTGGATACGGTCGCCCTGCGTCGAATAGAACTGCACCGCCGGCGACAGGTCGATGGCATCGACATCGTTCGTCACCGACACCGGCTCGAGCGCCGAAGCCGGTGCGACCGCCGCCAGGACGCAGACCAGGAAGGCCGTGACGGCTGCGATGACTGTCTTGAAACTCAACGCACGATCTCCGGCTGCCGGCCGCCTGGCGCGGCCCGACCCCACCTGCCCCCGAAATGTGTCAGGAAGCAGTACCGGGCGCGCGGGCCTTCGGCAAGCGCCGACCGGGCCGGCACAGCCGAATCAGGGGCAAAGAGTCCCAGCCGGCCCCGGAGAGATTGCGCGCCGGCTTTCATCGCGGCAAAACTGGTCCATATGCATGGGTCGGCATGGCGCCGCCATGCTGCGTCCGTCACCTCCAGAAGGCCCGCCATGAAGCGTATCCGCAAAGCCGTCTTCCCCGTCGCCGGTCTCGGCACCCGTTTCCTCCCCGCCACCAAGTCGGTGCCCAAGGAGATGCTGACCGTCGTCGACAAGCCGGTGATCCAGCATGTGGTCGACGAGGCGCGCGAGGCCGGCATCGAGCACTTCATCTTCGTCACCGGCCGCAACAAGGGCGTGATCGAGGACCATTTCGACATCGCCTACGAGCTCGATTCGATGCTCCGGACGCGCGGCAAGACCGAGGCGCTCGAGGAGCTCAAGCGCCTGCTGCCCGCCGCCGGCCAGACCGCCTTCACCCGGCAGCAGGAGCCGCTCGGCCTTGGCCACGCGGTCTGGTGCGCCCGCGACATCGTCGGCAACGAGCCTTTCGCCCTGCTGCTGCCGGACATGCTGCACCACGGCCAGGGCAAGGGGTGCCTCGCCGAGATGATGGAGGCCTATGACAAGGTCGGCGGCAACCACATCGCCGTGTTCGAGGCCCCGCACGACCAGACCCACCAGTACGGCATCGTCGGGCGTGGCACCGAGATCGGCGGCAATGCCTTCGAGATCACCCAGATGGTGGAGAAGCCCCCGAAGGGCACCGCCCCGTCGAACCTGGCGGTGTCGGGCCGCTATATCCTGCAGCCGGAGGTGTTCGCCCTGCTGGAGACGCAGGAGCGCGGCGCCGGCGGCGAGATCCAGCTCACCGATTCGATGCTGACCCTGGCCAGGACGCAGAAGTTCTACGGCTCGGTGTTCAAGGGCCGCATCTTCGACACCGGCCAGAAGATCGGCTTCCTCGTCGCCAACGTCGCCTATGCCCTGGCGCGGCCGGACCTCGGCGAGGAGCTCCGGGCGGAGCTGAGGGCGCTCGGCCTCTGAGCCCGGGCGGATTCTTCGATCCCGCTCACGCTCGGGATCCGCCGGTCGCGCTCAACGCATCGCGACCGGCGTTCCGGCCGCGGTCGGCGGCGCGTGGATCCAGAAGTCGCCGGCCGTCCCCTTCGCATAGCCATGGGCGTAGAGCGCCCGCATGTAGTCGGTGTCGAAGCCCGTGCCGCTGGTCTCGGGGGTCGACTTGTCGATATAGGTCAGGTTGAAGCTGAGATGGTTGCGCTGCGCCAGCTCGTAGGTGGCGGAGAGGATGCCGCGCGCATCCTGCTTGTTCTTGGTCGAGAAGGAGCGCATGGCCACATAGGGCGCCACGTCCTCGATGACGTGGAAGGTGGGATCGATGCGGTTGTTCATCAGGATGAACAGCTGCGGCCGCGGCCCCGTCAGCCTCGGTGCCGAGTCCGGCCTGAGCAGGAAATTGTCGGGAAAGGTGAAGACCGGCGTCGTCACCGTGCCGTCCACATGCATCTCCTGGAAGTGGTGCCCGCCGGCGACGGCGTCGATCAGCATGGGCGGGAACACCACGGGGATGCTGGCCGAGGCGGTGATGACGTCCTGGAACAGGCCGAGCGCTCTGGGCGAGGGCGTCGCCGCGATCGCCCCCATGTCCCAGATCATGGCGCGGTCGCTGTCGAGATTGGTGGTGACGACCAGCAGGCGCCGGCCCTTGGCGTGCTCGGCGGCGATGGCCGCGAGCAGCTCCGGCGTGGCGTAGCGGCTCACCGCCTCCCGCAGCGGCGCGCGGCTGAACAGCGCCGGCCCGAACACGGCCCGCACCGGGTTGGGGCCTTCGACGAAGGTGCTGGCGATGCCGCTGGTGTAGAGCTCCTTCAGGATGCCGTCATAGCGTGAGCCGAGAAAGGCGAAGGGCGCGATCAGGGCCCCGGTGCTGACGCCGGAGACGATGGTGAATTCCGGGCGTGTGCCGGCCGCGGTCCAGCCCGCCAGGATGCCGGCGCCATAGGCGCCCTCGCCGCCGCCGCCGGACAGGGCGAGATAGGTGAAGGGCTTGCCGGGCTGCGGGACCGGGCGCAGCGAGGAGCGGATGAAGGCGTCCGAAGGCGCATCGGCCCAGATGCGGATGCCGGAGAAGCCCTCGATCACCGCGAGCTTCGCTTCGTCCTCGGTATAGGCCAGGCGCGGCGTGGAGACGCAGGCCTGGAGCAGGGCGAGCACAGCGAGACAGGGGATCACGGACCGGCCGAGAGCCCCGATCGCCGAGCGAACCCGCAGCATCGATGTCGCGCTCCGTCCCAACACGGGCCGAGTCTAGCACAGCCGGCGCGCCGGCGGCGCCGCTTGTGCATGGTCGTGTCGCCAGGGCCACGCGAGAGGCTGTCCCGGCCCCTCGTCAGTACTGCATCCGCAGCCCGACCATCAGGCTGTTGGAGGTGTAGTCGGAGTCGGGGGCGGTCGAGATCAGCCGCTCATAGGCATAGGTCGCCTTCACCGAGACGGCGCGCGACAGCTTGTATTCGACGCCGAAGGTGGCGTCGAAGGTCCGGTCGGTGCGCGACACCCCTTGATAGTCGACGACCTGCTCCGAGGCGGAGGCGGTGGCGATCAGGTTGCGTCGGAGCTCGTGGGAAACCTCGATGCCGTAGGTGCGGTTGACCGATCCGGAGGAGTCGGCCAGCGTGGTCTCCGCCAGCTCGGAGCCGGCCTTCAGCTTGATCGTGGTCAGCGCCGTCGGCGCCCAGGCCAGCGAGGCGCTGACCATCAGGCCGCTGAGGTCGCGCAGGGTCGGGTCGTCGTATTGGCGTGCGGAATAGCCCACCGAGGCCTCGCCGGTGATCAGGCCGTCGAGGTCGAGCGTGACGCCGCCCTTGCCGGTGACGCCGTTGGAATCGCGGCCGGCATCGACGTCGTGGACGCGCCAGTCGGTGGAGACCTCGACGAAGGGTTTCAGCCCTGGCGACAATTCGTAGGCGCCGCGCAGCGCGAGGCCGTAGGCGTCGTAGTTGGAGGTCGGGTCGCCCTCGGTGGTGTTGCGGTCGACGGTCGAGCTCAGGCGCACAGAGGCGTCGCCGAACTTCTGGGTGACGCCCAGCGTCGCGCCGTAGGAGAGCGTGAGCGGCCGCGACACCGCATTGGCGGGCGCGTTGGGATCGCCGAGGCGCAGCGTGTCGAGGTTGAACCGGGCTTCCGCGTCGATGGCGGTGTCGCGCGTCACGTCGACGCGCCCGTCCAGCGTGGCGTTGAGCTTGGGCTGGTTCTCGCTGTTCTGGCCGAAATAATCGGCATAGCTGCCCTGGATCGAGCCGCGCAGCTCGTGCCGGTCCCAGTCCGAGTTGAAGTCGAGGCGCGGCGTCACCAGGACATAGCTCGCGCCCTTGACCTTGCCGGTCGCCTGGCCGGGATTGCTGTCATAGCCGAAATCGACCTCGATCGAGGGTTTCAGCAGGAAGGAGGCGGCGCGCAGGCCGAGCGGCCCGTAGGGATCGTCCTCGGGGCGCTTGCGGCGGCGCGGCGGCTGGGGCGGCGTGTCGAGCGTCGGCGACCCGATCGGCGCGGCCGCGGCGGCATCGCCGGTCGAGACCGGGGCGACCGGCGCATTCGGATCGGGGTCGACGTCGCGCAGCGGTGCGTCCGGGGTGGCGCGGATGCGGCGCACATTCGCCGGCTTCTGCAGCGCGGGCAGGCCGAGCTGCGGCGGGACGAGCGTCACCTGGCCCTGGACGGTCAGGGGCTGGTCGTCCTGGGCACCCCGCAGCGACGGGTCGGTCTGCGCCAGGGCGGGACCGAGCATCAGCCCCGCGGCGAAGGCCACGCCCGCCGCCAGTCCCCTCTGGAGACATATCCGCCGCACCAACTCCCGCTCTCCCGGACGCGTGAAGCGTCGTTAGCGAGAGGTAAAAGAGCAGGGTTAATACCGGGTTATCGTAAGGGGTCCGTCGCGAGCAGCGCGTAGAGCAGATGGTCGCGCCACTCTCCGTTGATGCAGAGATAGGAGCGGGCATAGCCCTCGCGGGTGAAGCCGACCCGTTCGAGCAGGCGGATCGAGCGCTCGTTGTTGGGCAGGCAGGCCGCCTCGATGCGCCGAAGCTGCATCGGGCCGAAGGCGTGGGGCGCCAGCGCCCGCACCGCTGCGGTCATGTGGCCCCGGCCGGCATAGGCCTCGCCCATCCAGTAGCCGAGCGAGGCGGACTGGGACACGCCGCGCCTGACCTGGCCGAGCGTCAGGCCGCCCATCAGCGCGCCGTCGGCGGCGCGGAAGATGAAATAGGGGTAGGCGGCGTCGGCCCGCACGTCGCGGGCATAGCGGCGCAGCCGCACGCGATAGGCCAGGCGCGTCAGGTCGGCCGGCGGCCAGGTCGGCTCCCACGGCGTCAGGAAAGCGCGGCTGTCGCTGCGCAGCGCCGCCCAGGCGTCGTAGTGGCGCATCTGCGGGGCGCGCAACTCGACCCCGGCACCGTGCAGCGCCGGCAGCAGGTCGGAGAAGGACAGCGGCCGCAGGAACGACATCGGGCCTCAACCGGCCAGCCGCGCCATGATCGCCTCGCGCCGCGGCAGGCCGGCCACCGGGCCGATGGCGGCGAGCGAGGGCGAGCTCGCCAGCAGCGCCCGGCCGACGCGCTTGACGTCCTCGGCGGTGACGGCGTCGATCCGGCCGATGATCTCCTCGGTGGTGAGCGGCCGGCCCCAGACCAGGATGTGGCGGGCGAGCTGCTCGGCCCGGACGGAAGAGGATTCGAGCGCCATCAGAAGGCCGGCCTTCATCTGCGCCTTGGCGCGCTTGAGCTCGGCCTCGCCGGGCGCCGCGGCCAGGGCGGCGATCTCGTCGAGCACGACGGGCACCAGCTCGTGGAGGTCCTCGGCGCTCGCCCCCGCCGACACGCCGAACAGGCCGGTATCGGCATAGCCCCACTGGAAGGCATAGATCGAGTAGCACAGGCCCCGCTTCTCCCGCACCTCCTGGAACAGGCGCGAGGACATGCCGCCGCCGAGGATGCTGGTGAACACGCCGAGCGCATGGCTGTCGGCATGGCGGTAGGACAGGCCTTCGAAGCCGATCAGCACATTGGCCTGCTCGTGGTCGGTCTCCACCACCGTCTCGCCGCCGACATAGCGGGCCGGCGGCGCCGCCGGGCCAGGGTCCTGCGGCAGGGAGGCGAACAGGCGCGCGGCGTCCTCGGCCAGGCGCTCGTGCTCGACCGCGCCCGCCGCCGCCACCACCATGCGCGGGGCGCGGTAATGGGTGTCGAGATAGCGGCCGATCGCGGCGCGGTCGAAGGCAGTCACCGTCTCCGGCGTGCCGAGGATGCGCCGGCCGAGCGGCTGGTCGGGAAAGGCGGTCTCGCTGAGGAGGTCGAACACCAGGTCGTCGGGCGTGTCCTCCACCGCGCCGATCTCCTGCAGGATGACGTTCTTCTCGCGGGCCAGCTCGGCCTCGTCGAACACCGAATCGGTGAGGATGTCGGCGAGGATATCGAGGCCGAGGCCGACATCTTGCCGCAGCACCCGGGCGTAATAGGCGGTCTGCTCGGCCGAGGTGGCGGCGTTGAGGTCGCCGCCCACCGCCTCGATCTCCTCGGCGATGCGCCTGGCATCGCGCCGCCGCGTGCCCTTGAACGCCATGTGCTCGAGGAGATGGGCGAGGCCATGCTCGCCGGCCTCCTCGGAGCGCCCGCCTGCCCCGGTCCAGACCCCGAGCGAGGCAGTCTCCAGCTGCGGCATCGCATCGGTGACGACGGTGAGGCCCGAGGCCAGCCTCGTGACAGCGACGCTCATGCCGCGGCGCCCCGGGCGCTGCGCGAGCGGGCGCGGACGAAGTCCTCCACCGCCTTGAGATCGTTGGCGAGCACGGCGAAGCGCTCCGGCCGCTCGAGGAGGTCGGCGAGATGGGCCGGCAGGGCCGGCCGCACGCCGCTCGCCCGCTCGACCGCATCCGGGAACTTGGCGGGATGGGCGGTGCCCAGCACCACCGTGGGCACCGCCGGGTCACGCGCGGTCTTGCCGGCCGCCGCGACGCCGATCGCCGTGTGCGGGTCGAGGAGATAGCCGGCCTCGCGCCAGGTGCGGCCGATGGTGGCGGCGATCTCGGCCTCGTCGGCGCGGGCGCCGTCGAACTCGGCCCGGATCGCCGCGAGCGTCGCCGCGTCGATCTCGAAGCGGCCGGACTGGGAGAGGCTCGCCATCAGGCCGCGCAGCGCGGCGGGGTCGCGGCCGTGGGCGTCGAACAGCAGCCGCTCGAAATTGGAGGAGACCTGGATGTCCATCGAGGGCGCCGAGGTCGCCACCACGCCGCGCGCCTCGTAGGCGCCGGTCTCCAGCGTGCGGGCCAGGATGTCGTTGACATTGGTGGCGATGACCAGCCGCTCGATCGGCAGCCCCATGCGCTTGGCGACATAGCCGGCGAAGATGTCGCCGAAATTGCCGGTCGGCACCGCGAAGGAGACGGGGCGGCGCGGCGCGCCCAGCGCCACGGCGGCGGTGAAGTAATAGACCACCTGCGCCACGATCCGGGCCCAGTTGATCGAGTTGACGCCGGACAGGCCGAGCTCGTCGCGGAAGGCGTGGTGGTTGAACATCGCCTTCACCAGCGCCTGGCAATCGTCGAAATTGCCCTCCAGCGCCACGGCATGCACGTTGGGCGCCGCGACCGTGGTCATCTGCCGGCGCTGCACGTCGGAGACGCGGCCGTGGGGATAGAGGATGACGATGTCGACCTGGTCGAGGCCGCGAAAGGCCTCGATCGCGGCGCTGCCGGTGTCGCCCGAGGTGGCGCCCACGATGGTCGCCCGCCGGCCCCGCGCCTTCAGCACATGGTCCATCAGCCGCCCGAGCAGCTGCATCGCCACGTCCTTGAAGGCGAGCGTCGGCCCGTGGAACAGCTCCTGCACGAAAAGGTTGTCGTCGAGCTGAACCAGCGGCGTCACCGCCGGATGGGCGAAGGCGGCATAGGCCTCCTGCAGCATGGCCCGCAGGTCCTTCGGCGCGATCTCTTCGCCGAGGAAGGGCGCGATCACCCGTTCCGCCACCTGCCAATAGGGCTTGCCGGCAAAGCCGGCGATGGTGGCGGCGTCGATCTGCGGCCAGCTTTCCGGCAGGTAGAGGCCGCCGTCGCGGGCGAGGCCGGCCAGCAGGGCGTCGGAAAAGCCGAGAACGGGGGCTTCGCCCCGGGTGGAGATGTAGCGCAAGTCAGAAACCTCGATGTCGGCGGCACACTAGTCGGCGTACCCTTCGCAGGCAAGGCGGGGATCGCCGCCTGCTTGCCCATCGCCGCCCTCCTCGATCATGATCGGGCGGCAACGCAGCGCGAGGGACCATGCTTGGCAAGACCCTGGCTCTTCTGGCCGTTCTCATCGTCGCCGGCGGTCCCGGCCGGGCCGGGGCCCCGTCCGCTCTCGCCTGCAGCGGCCTGTTCGGGCCCGACGCCAGCCGTGACCGGCTCGCGGCCGCGTTCGGCTCCGGCAACGTGGTCCCGGCCGAAATCGGTGTGGGCGAAGGACTGACCCAGAAAGGCACCGTGATCTTTCCGGACGACCCGAGCCGCCGGCTCGAGATCCTCTGGAAACGCGGCAGCCGGAACCCGTCCTCCGTCGACACCCCTGCCATGCTCCCCGGCGGCGTCTCGCGCTGGAGCGTGGCGGGCGTCGGCCTCGGTTCCGATCTGGCGGCGGTGGAGAAGGCCAATGGCCGGCCCTTCGAGCTCCTGGGCTTCGGCTGGGACTATGCCGGCACGGTGAGCGACTGGAAGGGCGGCGCCCTCGATCGCCCGCTGGCCGGCTGCGACATCCTGGTCCGCTTCTCCGCGCGCCAGGCCGACGCGGACCTGCTCGGCGACCGGACCTTCTCCTCCGCCGATCCGAGAATGCGCCGGACCGGACCGGTCGTCACCCAGATCGGCCTGCGCTACGATTGAGCCAGCCGCCTGCGGATGCGGTGCGCAGGCCGAAAGACGTGCGGCGATCATGCCGCTTCGGGAAGGGAAGGCGCGATGCGACAGCTTACGAATGCCGGCCGGCTGCATTGCGGCATCGGCCCGAACTCCTACCGCGTGCGGATCTTCATGGCGGAGAAGGGCATCGACCTGCCGCGCGTCGAGGTCGACCTGATGACGGGCGAGCACCGGCGCCCCGACTTCCTCAGGCTGAATTCGCTCGGCCAGATCCCGGTGCTCGAGCTCGACGACGGCAGCGTCATCACCGAGAGCATCGCCATCTGCCGCTATCTCGACGCCCTCGAGCCCGAGCCGCCGCTGTTCGGCGCCGGCCCGAAGGAGCGCGGCCTGGTCGAGATGTGGAACCGCCGGGCGGAGATCGAGCTCTTCGGCACGGTCGGCAACATCGCGCTCCACTCCCACGCGATGTTCGCGAACCGCCTCACCCAGTTCCCGGCCTTCGCCGAGACCGAGCGCGCGGCGGCGCCGCGCAAATGGGCCTGGCTGGAGCGGGAGATGGCCGACGGGCGGCCCTTCCTGGCGGGGGAGCATTTCTCGGTCGCCGACATCACCGCGGCGGTCGTGTCCTGGCTCGGCGACTTCTTCGGCGTGCCGGTGCCGCCGTCGCTGCCCCGGGTCGAGGCCTGGCTCGAGCGGGTGCGCAGCCGGCCGAGCTGGAGCGTCTGATCCGCGCCTACGCCGCGGCGACGACCGCGAACTGGCTGTCGGGCTCGACCGGCGCCAGCGTCATCTCGGACGCGGGCAGCAGCCCGGCGAGGCGCCCCTGCTGGAGCCGGTAGGCCTTCTGTCCCTGCGCGGCGACGATCCGCCGCCCGCATCGGGCTTCGAGCCTGTCGGCGATCTCGGGCAGCGTGAAATGCCTGACGTGATAGCGGAAGAGATCGCGGTTGGCGGCGAAGGGCAGGCCGGTCTCGAGCGGGAAGGACAAGAGGATCGGGCCGCGGCTCGCCGCGCCGATCGTGGCGAGGAATCCGTCGGCGTCCTCGACATGCTCGACCGACTCGAAGGCGATGGCGAAATCGACGCTGTCCGCCGGCAGGCCGAAGGGAAAATAGGCCTGCCGGAACACGACGCGGTGGCTGCCATAGGCTGCCTCCGCCTGGGCCACGGCGTCGGCGGATCCGTCGAGGCCGATCATGCGGCATCCCGCCCTGCCGGCGACGAGGCGGGCGCCGTAGCCGTTGCCGGTGAAGACGTCGAGGCCGGTCTTCTCGTGGGTGGGCGCCGCCTGATCGCGCAGGAAGCGCGCGGCGAAGACATAGCGGGCCCGGTGGTCGGCGCGGATCTCCTCGATCCGGGTGGCGACCTGCCGCTCGCCGCTGTCGAGAGCGAAGTCGCGCGCCTCGGGCACGGGATCGAGATCCTCGACGTGGAGATCGCCCAGGGCGGCGCGTGCGCCGGCGAGGTCGGGCGCGATGGCGAGGGCGCGCCAGAGGTCCCGCACCGCGGCCGCGCGGTCGCCGCGCTGCGCGGTGACCACCGCCCGCAGCATGTGGGCCTCCGCGTTCAGGGGCGTGGCGGCGAGGATCGCGTCGAGCCGGGCGGCGGCGTCCGGCAGGCGCTCTTCCTCCATCAGCGCCAGGACGTCCTGGAAATCCGCGGTCATGCCAGGATCCTGTCGATGGCGCCGAAGCCCCAGTCGGCATTCATCGATTTCCGCAGCCGGTTCGGTCGCGGCATGCCGGATATCGGGGGGGCCGGCTGTGCGGTGCCGGCGGCCAGGAGCCGCCAGAAGGCGGGCTCCGTCCAGGCGCCGTCCTGCGGCACCGCCTCGCCGAAGCCGCCTGCCGGGCCGGGGCTCGTCCGGCCGAAGGCATAGAGCGGCGGCCTGAGCCAGACGGTACGCTTGCCGAACACCGCCGCCTCGTCGAGGCCGCTGGAATTGAGCGCCACCACCGTCTCGACCTCGTCCTGCGCCAGGAGATGGTAGAGATTGGCCTCCGTCCGCTGGACCGAGCCGAAGGCGCGCATCGCCACCTGCGACGGCGAGGCCGCATGGTCGTAGGGGTGCGGCTTGAACAGGGCCATGGAGGCGCCCGTGACGAGATCGAGCAGCTCGGCGCCGTGCTCGCCGAGATGGGCGAAGCGGCCGGTCTCGGCATCCAGCGCCGCGCGGTCGCGGGCGACCTGGCCGAGGATGAGCACCGTGCCCGGCGACAGGGGCAGGGGCGGGGCCATCCATGCGGCCTTGCTGCGGATGCGTCCGGCGCTCAGCGCCGGCAGCTCCGCGTCGAGCTCGTTGGCCAGGAGCAGGGCATGGATCTCGGGGCGGTTGGTCCGCAGCGCGAAGACGAGGTCGTCCAGGAAGCGCAGAGGATGGAGAACGAGGTCGACGACCGCGATGCCGGCCTCATCGAGCAGGGCGAGCAGCAGGTCGGGCATCTCGTAGCCGACGACCAGGCTGTCCCGGAACGGGGCGAGCAGCGCGTCGGCGAGTTCGGCGTCGATCTCGGCGAGGCCGGCGAGGCGGGCCCAGCCGTCGGTCGAGAGCGGCAGGCCGAGCGCGCGATAGACGGCGGGCGTATCGAAATACCCCGCATCGACGCCGAGGCGCTCGTCCCACGACACGGTGGAGACCTCGAAGCCGGCGAGCCGCGCCGCGGTGCCGACAATGCCGTCAAGCCAGCGGATGTTCTTCCAGGTGGCGCTCTCCCAGCCGGACGGCATCGGGAAGGGGCGCAGGAAATCGCCGGTCAACACCAGCCGTCGCTCGACCATCGCCTTGTCAGCCTGCCGCCCCCCGGCGATTCGGACGATGGCACGGCCGCCGCCGGCATGCCACGGCGCAGGTGAGGCCGAGACGGCTTGTCCTCAGGGAGCCGGTCCACCCTCGACCGACGGTGTCGTCGCCCTGCACCATCTCGGCGCCGGCCCAATGGCGCGCGACGCGTCCCGCATTGCGGAATGGGCGCTACGATCGGGAACCGCACATCCCGCTGGCGATCGGGCCGGCGACGGGTTGTGATCTGACCAGCTAGTCAGGAGGACGGTGCATGGCGAGGAGGGAACGGCCCGGCGCAGGCGGCCCGAAGGCAAGGCCGGGATCCTCCCGGGTGCAACGCTCGGGCTTCCGGGCCGCCGCCACGCCCGGGCATCCCGACACGTGGAAGCTGGAGGATGCCAAGGCGCGGTTCAGCGAAGTGGTCAGGCGCGCTCGCGACGAAGGGCCGCAATATGTCACCGTGCGCGGCGAGCCGGCCGTCGCCATCATCGACGTGGCCGAGCTCGAGCGATTGCAGCCGCACGAGGAGGCACGGCTGCCCTTCGTCGCATTCATGGAGAGCCTCTACGTCGAGGGACTCGATCTCGAACGCGATCGCGACCGCGGCCGGGACATCGATCTGTGATCGGTTGGCTGCTCGACACCAACGTGATCGCATCCTTGACGGCGCCGAACGGCGCGCCAAGCGTCAAGGCGTGGGGAGCAGCGTTGACGAGACCTGCCTTTTTCTCAGCGTTCTGACGCTGGCGGAATACGACAAGGGCATTGCGAACCTCGCCGACGACGATCCCCGCCGTCGCAGATACATTGCGATGCGCGACGCGCTGGAGGCCGGCTTCGACGGTCGTATCCTGCCGCTCGGCGACCGGGCCGTGCGTCGCTGGGGGGAGATTTCCGGGCGAGTGAGACGCGAGACCGGTCATCCACCGCCAGTCATCGACATGCTGCTGGCCGCCACCGCAATGGAGGCTGGTCTCTATCTCGTCTCGCGCAATGGGAAGGCCCTGCGCCACAGCGGTGCGGTCGTCTTCGACCCCTGGACCGACGACATGGGAGCATTCCCGCTGAGCCCGCTCGGGCGACGGCGGCGGGCGATCGATCCGGATTGAGGGGCAGCCGCGGGATCGGGCCCGCCTACCGCCCGGTCCAGCGGCGCCAGGCGAAGACGCCGTAGACCGCGACCAGCGCCCCGCCGAGGCCGTACCAGGTCAGCGCATATTCCAGGTGCCGGTTGGGGAAGACGAGGCGGGTCTCGCCGCCCTGCGGCAGGCCGCCGGGCGGGCTCGCATCGGCGTCGACATAGAACGGCGCCACCCGATCGAGGCCCCTGGCCGCGCCGATGGCCGCGGTGTCGCGGGTGTACCACTCGCCCTTGGCCGGGGTGTCGGCCGGCGTGAACAGGTTGCGCTCCTCGCTCCAGCGCATCAGCCCGGTGACGGCGGCGCGCCCGCCGACCTGGCCCTCGGGCCGGGTGGCAGGGTCCTCGCGGCCCTTCGGCACGAAGCCGCGATTGATCAGCACGATCGAGCCGTCGTCCTGCACCAGCGGCGTCAGCACCCAGTAGCCGATGCCCCTGGCCGGCCCCTTGGCGTCGGGCAGGTCGGTGAAGACGTGCACCTCGTCCTGGTGCCGGAAGGTGCCGCTGAGCGCGACGTGCCGGTACTCGGTCTGCGTTCGGTCGAGCCGCGTCCAGTCCGCCTCGATCGGGGCAGGCTGCGGCGCCTGGGTCGAGCGCTCGGTGGCGTCGCGGATCAGCCCTTCCTTCCAGACGAGGCGTCGGAGCTGCCAGGTCCCCAGCGCCGCCAGGATGGCGAGGGCCGCGACGGCGAAGGCCGTCGGCCACAGCAACGATCGCTCGCCCTGCCTGACGGTGGTCATGGCTCCACCCGTCCCTCGGCCGCCTTGTGCACGTATTGCAGCGCCACCAGCACGCCCTTGATCAGGCGCAGCGCCACGACGCAATAGATGACCGCGATCGGCAGCCACAGCACCACATGCACCCAGAGCGGCGGCGAGAAGGTGAATTCCAGCCAGAGCGCCCCGGCCAGGATGCAGAAATTGCCGATCAGGATGACGAACATCGCCGCCCCGTCGCCGGGATCGGCATAGTCGAGGCCGCAGGCCCGGCAGCGCGGCGCCAGCTTCAGCACGCCGTCGAACAGGCGCCCCTGGCCGCAGCGCGGGCAGCGCCCGGAGAGGCCCACCGCGACGGGGGACTGCGGCGGATAGTGGCGGTCGTCGGGCATCGCTGCTTCCCCTCCAGGCCGGGGATCGGTCCGGCCTGCAACCATAGCCGCCTCAATGTTCCAACGTGAAACGGCCGGGCTGCCCCGGCCGTTCCGGACCCGCTGCGGCCGGCGTCAGCCGGCGTGGGCGCCCGCGCCCCAGACATAGATGCAGGCGAACAGGAACAGCCAGACCACGTCGACGAAATGCCAGTACCAGGCGGCGAACTCGAAGCCGAGATGGTGGCGCAGGGTGAACTGGTCGAGATAGGCGCGATAGAGGCAGACCGCCAGGAAGATCGTGCCGATGATCACGTGGAAGCCGTGGAACCCGGTCGCCATGAAGAAGGTGGCGCCGTAGATATGGCCGGAGAAATCGAAGCCGGCATGGGCATATTCATAGGCCTGGCAGGTGGTGAACAGCAGGCCGAGGATGATCGTGCACCACAGGCCCTGCTTGACGCCCTGCTTGTCGCCGGAGATCAGCGCGTGGTGGGCCCAGGTCACCGTGGTGCCCGAGGTCAGGAGAATCAGCGTGTTGAGCAGCGGCAGGTGCCAGGGATCGAGCGTCTCGATGCCCTTGGGCGGCCAGACGCCGCCGGTGAGCTCGGTGCGGGCGAACTCGTGCGCCTCGTTCGGGAACAGCGCCACGTCGAAATAGGCCCAGAACCAGGCGACGAAGAACATCACCTCCGAGGCGATGAACATGATCATGCCGTAGCGATGGTGCATCTGCACCACCGGCGTATGGTCGCCGTGCTCGGCCTCGGTGATGACGGTCCACCACCACATCAGCATGGTGTAGAGGATGCCGAGCACGCCGACGCCGAACACCAGCGGGCCCCAGGCGATCTTGTGCATCCAGGTGATGGCGCCGACCGCGAACAGGAAGGCCGACATCGATCCGACGAACGGCCACGGGCTCGGATTGACCAGGTGGTAGTCGTGGTGCTTGGCGTGCGCCATGGCTTTCTCCAGCGGGCAGTGCTTCCCCAGACGCTACAGCTGAGGTTTGTCGGGTTTGGGCGTCGCGGCCGCGACCGGGGTCGCGGGCTGCTTGGCCGGGAAGAAGGTGTAGGACAGGGTGATGGTGCGGATGTCGTCGAGCGCCTTCTGCTCGGCGATGGCGGGATCGACGAAGAACACCACCGGCAGCTCCAGCGTCTCGCCGGGCTTGAGCACCTGCTCGGAGAAGCAGAAGCAGGCGATCTTGGAGAAGAAGGCGCCGGTTTCCATCGGCGTGACGTTGTAGGACGCCACGCCCCGCATCTCTTCGGGGCTGTTGTTGGTGACGCGGTAATAGACCGTCTTCACCTCGCCGGCGCGCACGGTGACGCTGGTCGTCTCCGGCGTGAACTTCCAGGGCATGGCGCCGTTCAGGTTGGAATCGAACCGGACCTCGAAGCTGCGGTCGAGCACGCGCCCGGGCGCGGCCAGGGCCTGGCGCGTGGTGCCGGCATAGCCCGTGACCTTGCAGAACAGGTTGTAGAGCGGGACGGCGGCATAGGCGGCCCCGACCATGGCGCCGACGAAGGCCAGGCAGCAGAGCGCCACCGTGGCATGGCGCCTCGACATCGCGCGGCTCGGCTCGGCCATGGCGTCAGAACCCCTGGTTGGCCACGCCGGGCCCCTTGACGAAGCTGACGGCGTAGAACAGCAGGACCAGGGCGGCGAGCGCCAGCGCCATGGCGATGTTGCGCTGGCGGCGGCGGCGCAGCTGCTCGGGCGTCAACGTCACGGTCGGCGGCTCGGGCTTGGTCATGTCAGGCTCCCAGGCCGGCGAGATGCGCCAGCGCCTCGACGAGGAGCGAAGCGAACAGGGCGAAGAGATAGAGGATGGAGAAGCCGAACATCCGCTTGGCCGGGCGATCGTCCGCGGGCTTCAGCCAGATGGCGAAGGCGAGCCACAGCATGCCGGCGCCGCCGATCAGCGCCACCACGCCGTAGAGGGCATGGCCGAAGCCCATGAACCAGGGCAGGAGGCCGACCGGCGCCAGGGCCAGCGTGTAGAGGAGGATCTGCCGGCGCGTCTCCGCCGCGCCCGCGACCACGGGCAGCATGGGCACGCCGGCCCGCTCGTAGTCGCCGGACTTGAACAGGGCCAGCGCCCAGAAATGCGGCGGCGTCCACATGAAGATGATGGCGAACAGCACCAGGCTTTCCAGCGACACGCTGCCCGTCACCGCCGCCCAGGCCACCACCGGCGGCAGGGCGCCGGCCGCTCCGCCGATGACGATGTTCTGCGGCGTCCAGCGCTTCAGCCACATGGTGTAGATCACCACGTAGAACAGGATGGTGAAGGCCAGCAGGCCGGCGGCGACCGCGTTGGCGACCAGGCCCAGCACCATCACCGATCCCGCCGACAGGATGATGCCGAAGGCGAGCGCCTCGCCCGGCGTGACCCGGCCGGCCGGGATCGGGCGGCGCCTGGTCCGGCTCATCACCGCATCGATGTCGGCGTCGTACCACATGTTGAGCGCGCCCGAGCCGCCGGCGCCGATGGCGATGGCGATGAGCGAGCACAGGCCGATCACCGGATGGATGTGGCCCGGCGCGAGGACCAGGCCCGTCAGCGCCGTGAACACGACGAGCGACATCACCCGCGGCTTGAGCAAGGCGACATAGTCGCCGACGGAGGCGACGTTGGCGTCCGCTGCCGCCGCCTGGTCGTCCGCGTCCATCTGCAGGCCGATATCGGTCACGTCGTGGTCTCAACTCTGTCCGGCAGCACGTCCGAACGCCGTGGGCAGGGCGCTCGGAGATGCTGCATTCGCAAACTCGGCGGGAAGGCACGGGATCCCGTGCCTTCCCCGGAGGCGGTCCTTCCGGACCACCGCAAGCGTCTCAATGGCCGCCGTCGACGATGCGCGGCAGCGTCTCGAACTGGTGGAACGGCGGCGGCGAGGGCAGCGTCCATTCCAGCGTCGTCGCGCCTTCGCCCCACGGATTGTTCCCAGCCCGCTCCTTGCGCACGAAGATGGCGTAGAAGTTGATGCCGAGGAACCAGATCACGCCGATGGCGAAGATGTAGGAGCCGATCGAGGAGATCATGTTCCAGCCGGCATAGGCGTCGGGATAGTCGACATAGCGGCGCGGCATGCCGGCGAGGCCGAGGAAGTGCTGCGGGAAGAACAGCACGTTGGCGCCGACGAAGGCGAACCAGAAATGCACGTGGCCCATCCAGTCCGGGATGATGTAGCCGGTGAATTTCGGGAACCAGTAGTACCAGGCCGCGAAGATGGCGAAGACCGCGCCGAGCGACAGCACGTAGTGGAAGTGGGCCACCACGTAATAGGTGTCCTGCAGCGAGCGGTCGACGCCGGCATTGGCCAGCACCACGCCGGTGACGCCGCCGACGGTGAACAGGAAGATGAAGCCGATCGCCCAGACCATCGGCGCCTTGAAGTCGATCGAGCCGCCCCACATCGTGGCGATCCAGGAGAAGATCTTCACGCCGGTCGGCACCGCGATCACCATGGTGGCGAACACGAAATAGGCCTGGGTGTCGACGTCGAGGCCCACCGTGTACATGTGGTGGGCCCACACCACGAAGCCGACCAGCCCGATGGCGACCATGGCATAGGCCATGCCGAGATAGCCGAAGATCGGCTTGCGCGAGAAGGTCGAGACGATGTGGCTGATCATGCCGAAGCCGGGCAGGATCAGGATGTAGACTTCCGGGTGGCCGAAGAACCAGAACAGGTGCTGGAACAGGATCGGGTCGCCGCCGCCCTGCGGGTTGAAGAAGGTGGTGCCGAAATTGCGGTCGGTCAGCAGCATGGTGATGGCGCCGGCCAGCACCGGCAGCGACAGGAGCAGCAGGAAGGCCGTCACCAGCACCGCCCAGGCGAAGAGCGGCATCTTGTGCAGCGTCATGCCCGGGGCGCGCATGTTGAAGATGGTGGTGATGAAGTTGATGGCGCCCAGGATCGAGGAGGCGCCGGCCAGGTGCAGCGACAGGATGACGAAGTCCATCGCCATGCCCGGCGTGCCGACCGTGGAGGACATCGGCGCGTACATGGTCCAGCCGCCGCCGAAGCCGTTCTCGCCCTCGCCCGGGCCGCCCGGCACGAACAGCGAGATGATCAGGAGGGCGAAGGAGGGCACCAGCAGCCAGAACGAGATGTTGTTCATGCGCGGGAACGCCATGTCGGGCGCTCCGATCATCAGCGGCACGAACCAGTTGCCGAAGCCGCCGATCATCGCCGGCATCACCATGAAGAAGATCATGATCACGCCGTGGCCGGTGACGAACACGTTGTAGGTGTAGGGATTGGAGAAGATCTGCAGGCCGGGGGACTGCAGCTCGATGCGCATGCACACCGACAGGAAGCCGCCGATCAGGCCCGCGCAGAGCGCGAAGATCAGGTACATCGTGCCGATGTCTTTGTGGTTCGTCGAATAGACGTAGCGGCGCCAGCCGGTCGGGTGGTCGTGCGCCTCATCGTGCGCTGCGGCGGCAGTGGCCATGATCGTGTCCTTCCAAGCCGTCAATTGGCGATCGTGGTCGCAGCCGAGGCGACCTTGTTCTGGGGCTGGCCGTTCATTTCGGCCTTCTTGGTCGAGATCCACTTGGTGAACTCGTCGTCGCTGACGATGCGGATCGCGATCGGCATGAAGGCATGGTCGGTGCCGCACAGCTCCGAGCACTGGCCGTAGTACATGCCCTCGCGCGTCGCCTTGAACCAGGTCTCGTTGAGGCGCCCGGGGATGGCGTCGATCTTGATGCCGAAGGAGGGCACCGCGAAGGAATGGATCACGTCGGCGCCGGTGACCTGCACGCGGATCACCTTGTTGACCGGCAGCACCACCTCGTTGTCCACCGTCAGCAGGCGCGGCTGGCCGGGCTTGAGGTCGGCCTCCTTCACCATCTTGGACAGGACCTCGATCCCGCCATGATCGGGATATTCATAGTCCCAGTTCCACTGGTAGCCCGTGGCCTTCAGCGTCATGTCGGCCGGCGGGATGACCTGCTCCTCGTAGAGCAGGCGGAAGGAAGGAATGGCGATGACGACCAGGATCAGGATCGGGATCACCGTCCAGGCGACCTCGAGCCAGGTGTGGTGAGTCACCTTGGAAGGAACGGGATTGGCCGTCTTGTTGAAGCGCAGCACGACGATCGCCAGCAGCGCCAGCACGAAGAGCACGATCACCACGATGATCCAGAACACCATCGTGTGGAAGCGCTCGATGTGCTCCATCACCGGGGTGCCCGGCAGCTGGAAGCCGAACTGCCACGGCACAGCCTTGCCGAGCCCTTCCGGCTGGTCCTCCGCCCGGGCCATGCTGGCCAGCGCGCCGAGCGTCGCCGCCGCGGCCGCCATGCGGCCCATCCACTTCCTAGCGCCGAAAGCCATTCGCCTTCACTCCGAATTCCCGCATGCCGCACTCCCGCCGCACGGCCTGTTCTTGATGTTGGCCGCGAGGAGCGGACAATGGTGCTGATTTCACGGTTTGGAATGTGTGTAAAGCTCAGAGCCTCTCAAAAACCATAATCCTCACCACACCGCAATGGCGCGGGCGGGTGAGGTCTGTGCGGCAATTGGGCGCGAAACCGCAGGCGGTCCGAGTCGCCCGCGCCGGGCGGTCCGGGGCGCTGAACTTGACACCGCGGGCCCCTCTGTTACGGGTCCGCCTTCCATCACACGGCGGGTGTTCGCGCGCCCGATTCGGCAAGGGGCGATCGTGTCTGCAAAATCCTTGATCGGCATTGTGCGCTGGGCCGGCCTGCTCTGCGCCATGGCGGCGGCGCTGGCCGCGTCCGGCGGCGGCGCCCTGGCCCAGAGCACCCAGAAGGGCACCTATGGCGACTGGCAGGTGCGCTGCGATACCCCGCCGGGGGCGCAGAAGGAGCAGTGCGCCCTGGTGCAGAGCGTCACCGCCGAGGACCGGCCCAACGTGGCGCTGACCGTGCTGGTCCTGAAGACGGCCGACCAGAAGAGCCGGATCCTGCGTGTGCTGGCCCCGCTCGGCGTGCTCCTGCCCTCGGGCCTCGGCCTCAAGATCGATTCCACCGATGTCGGCCGCGCCGGCTTCGTGCGCTGCCTGCCGAACGGCTGCGTCGCCGAGGTGATGCTCGACGACACGCTGATCGGCCAGTTGCGCACGGGCAAGACCGCCACCTTCATCATCTTCCAGACGCCGGAGGAAGGCATCGGCATCCCCCTCACCCTCACCGGCTTCGGCGACGGCTTCGACAAGCTGCCATAGGACGCGCCATGCGCATTCTTGCTGCGCATAGGGTCTGCTGGTAGACTCCCTATCCGGAGATTGCCATGACCACTGCGCGCAAGAAGGCTGTCAACGTGAGCCTGGATGCCGATTTGGTCGTGCAGGCGCGGGCCTATGGCATCGGCCTGTCCCAGACTCTTGAAGAGGCGTTGAGAGAGAAGGTGCGCCAGTCCCGTCTGGAGCAGTGGCAACGGGAGAACCGCGAGGCCTTCGAAGCCCAGAATGCCGAGCTTGCCGACCACGGTCTTTGGTCCGACGGCGCCCGCCTGTGGTGAGCTCGCCGCGTCGGTTCGACATCATCCGAAACGGATCCGCAACGGCCGACAGGCGCCCTTTCCTGATCGTGCTTCAGAGCGACGATCTCGGATCGATGGAGACACGCGTTGTCGCGCCGTTGGCACGGATTCCGCCGTTCAGGCCCATCCGGATCCTGCAGCCGGTGATCGAGATCGTCGGAGCAGATCATGCCTTGGTCGCCAACGAGATGGCCGCCGTGCCCCGGAAGATGCCGGGCCCGATCGTCTCGTCGGGGCGCCACTGCCGCTACGAGATTTTGCGGGCTATCGACCTGATCTTCACCGGCGTTTGATTCCGCTGCCTCACGCCACCCTCGCCCGCGCAATGATCGGATCGAGCGCCAGGCCGGCCGGCAGGGCGCCGTAGCAGCCGCGCATGCCGCCGCCGATGCGGGCGGCGACGAAAGCCTCGCCGATCGGGGCCGGGGCATGGCGCAGCAGCAGCGAGGCCTGCAGCGCCAGCGCCATGTCCTCCACCAGCCGGCGCGCCGTCGCCTCGGCGCCGGCGAGATCGGCGAGGGCGGCATCGAGGCCGTCGAAGAAGCGGTCGAAGGCCGGCAGGGCGCCACGCGCCGCCTGTGCCTCCCCCCGCCAGGCCGTCAGCGCGCCGGGCTCGCGGCCGAGCGCCCGCAGCACGTCGAGGGCGTTGACGTTGCCCGAGCCTTCCCAGATGGCGTTGACCGGCGCCTCGCGGTAGAGCCGCGCCATCGGCGCCTCCTCGACATAGCCGTTGCCGCCGAGGCATTCCAGCGCCTCGTAGGCGTGGCCCGGCAGGCGCTTGGTCACCCAGAACTTGGCGAGCGCCGAGCCGATGCGCGCGAAGGCCCGCTCCGCCTCGTCGGCGCCGTCGAAGGCACGCGCCACCCGCATCACCAGCGCCAGCGCCGCCTCCGCCTCCAGGGCGAGGTCGGCCAGGACGGCGCGCATCGCCGGCTGGTCGATGAGCAGGCGTCCGAAGGCCGAACGATGCGCCGCGTGGTGCGCCGCCTGCACCACGCCCTGGCGCATCATCCCGGCCGAGACCACGGCGGCGTCGAGCCGGGTATGGCGCACCATCTCCATGATGGCGGCGATGCCGCGGCCCTCCTCGCCGATGCGCTGCGCCCAGGCGCGATCGTACTCGATCTCGGCCGAGGCGTTGGAGCGGTTGCCGAGCTTGTCCTTGAGCCGCTGCAGCAGGATGCCATTGCGCGTCCCGTCCGGCCGCCAGCGCGGCACGAGGAAGCAGGTGAGGCCGGCGCCCGTCTGCGCCAGCGTCAGGAAGGCGTCGGACATCGGCGCCGAGCAGAACCATTTATGGCCGGTCAGAGCATAGGAATCGCCCTCCAGCAGCACTGCCCGCGTGGTGTTGGCGCGCACGTCCGAGCCGCCCTGCTTCTCCGTCATCGCCATGCCGATGGTGGCCGACCCCTTCGCGGCCACCGGGACGGCGCGCCCGTCATAGCCGCGCCCGAGCACCAGCGGCACCAGCCCCTCGAGCGCCGGCGCCTGGCGCAGCGCCGGCACGCCGGCATAGGTCATGGTGATCGGGCAGCACACGCCCGCCTCGACCTGGGTCAGCATATATTCGAGCGCCGCATGCGCCACATGGGCGCCGGGGCGGGCGGCGGTCCAGGGCAGGGCGTGGATGCCGGCGCCGAGGCCGAGCGCCATCAGCGCGTGATAGGCGGGATGATACTCCACCTCGTCGAGGCGCCGGCCGTAGCGGTCGAAGCTCTTGAGCTGCGGGGGGAAGCGGTTGGCCGCCTCGCCGAGCGCGATCGTCTCCTCCCGGCCGAGCACGGCGCCGAAGGCGCTGGCCTCGGCCTCGGCCCAGCCGGCGCCCTCGCGCCGCAGCGCTTCCGTCAGGCCCGGATCGGTCTCGAACAGGTTGACGTCCACGAGCGGCGGCGGCTGGTTGGCCACCATGTGGGTCGGGAGCGCGGAGGTCGGGGCGCGGGCGGTCATGGCGGGCTCGCGGGTTGCTGGCGCCGGCCATTATGACACGGACGCGCCGAAAACCCTTGCCGCGCCGCGCAGCGGGCGGCGGCGTTGCGGTGGCGCGACGCCGCGGTGCAGACTATATCGCGGTTCATCGCCTCCGTTCGGCCTCCCGCCCCTCCGTCCGACAGGAATTCCATGCATCACGCCAGTGCCAGCTTCCTGCCGAGCCTGCTGCTCTTCCTCGGCGCGGCCGTGGTCGCCGTGCCGGTGTTCAAGCGCATCGGGCTCGGCGCGATCCTGGGCTATCTCGTCGCCGGCGTCGCCATCGGCCCGTCGGGCCTGCGGCTCTTCACCGACACCGACACGATCCTGCAGATCGCCGATCTCGGCATCGTGCTGCTGCTGTTCGTCATCGGCCTGGAGCTGCAGCTCAGCCGCCTGCTCGCCATGCGCCGCGACATTTTCGGTCTCGGCGCGCTGCAGCTCGGGCTCTGCGCTCTCGGCCTCGGCGCCGTGGCGGCGCTGCTCGGCCTCTCCGTGCTGGGCGCGGCGGTCGCCGGCATCGCCCTGGCGCTCTCGGCCACGGCCATCGCCCTGCAGGTGCTGAACGAGCGCGGCGAGCTGCAGGCGCCCTACGGCCAGCGCAGCTTCGCCGTGCTCCTGTTCCAGGACATCTCGATCGTGCCGATCCTGGCGCTGGTGCCGCTGTTCGCGGTCGAGGTGGCGCATGACGAGGCCTCCGTCTCCGGGCTGGTCGACGCCGGCATGAAGGTGGGCGCCGTCGCGGTGGTGGTGCTGGTCGGGCGCTACCTGCTCAATCCGATGTTCCGCATTCTCGCCAACACCGGCGCGCGCGAGGTGATGACCGCCGCGGCGCTGCTCCTGGTGCTGGGCACCGCGCTGCTGATGCAGTTCGCCGGCATGTCCATGGCGCTCGGTGCCTTCCTCGCCGGCGTGCTGCTGGCCGAATCGAATTTCCGCCACGAGCTCGAGGCGGATATCGAGCCCTTCCGCGGCCTGCTGCTCGGCCTGTTCTTCATGGGTGTCGGCATGGCCATCGACGGGCCGCTGGTGCTCGCCCATTGGCCGCTGCTGGCCGCGCTGGCGATCGGCCTCGCCGTGGTCAAGTCGGCGCTGGTCGCCGGCCTGTTCAAGCTCACCGGCTCGCCCTGGCGCGATGCGTTCAGGGCCGGCGTGGTGCTGTCGCCGGCGGGCGAGTTCGCCTTCGTCCTGATCCCGCTCGGTCGCGCCTCCGGCTTCCTCGAGGCCGAGCAGGCCGGCCTGCTCTCGGCCCTGGCGGCGACGACGATGCTCATCGGGCCGCTGGTCATGGTCGGCTCCGAGCGCCTGCTCAAGCGCTTCCGCCCGCCGGACCCGACCCGCGACGAGGACTTCTCCGACGCCCATGGCCGGGTGCTGATGATCGGCTTCGGCCGCTTCGGCCAGATCGTGGCGCAGATCATGCGCACCCAGGAGGTCGACGTCACCATCATCGACAACGACGTCGAGATGATCGATGTCGCGGCGCGCTTCGGCAGCAAGGTCTATTTCGGCGACGGCACCCGGCTCGACGTGCTGCGGGCCGCCGGCGCCGGGGAGGCGCGCATCATCTGCGTCATGATCGACGACCGGGCGGCGGCGGCGCGCATCGTCGAGCTGGTCAAGGCGGAATTCCCCCTGGCCAAGGTGCATGCCCGCGCCTATGACCGCCAGCACGCGCTGGCGCTCCTGGAGGCGGGGGTCGACTATTTCGTCCGCGAGACCTATGAGAGTGCCATGACCTTCGGGCGCCACCTCCTGGAGACGCTCGACGTGCCGGATGAGGAGGCCGAGGAGGTGATCGGCGACGTGCGCGAGCGCGACGCGGCCCGGCTCGCCGCCCAGATGCAGGGCGGCATCTATGCCGGCATGGATCTGATCAAGTCCCGCCGCGTGGTGCGGCCCGAGCCGCTCGAGGGCACCGGCCAGATCGGCGTCACCCTCAATGCGGATGCGATCCGCGCCGTGGAAGCGGCCAAGGAGGAGGAGGAGACGGGCTGAGGATCGACCCGGCGGGGGCACCCGCCTTCCGCCGGACCTCGCGACCGTCCACACGCCCGATGCCGGACAGCGCCACCACCCTCGACGCCGCCGCGCCGCCCGAGCGCGCGGCGCCCAAGTTCGTCCACGGCTCGACGGCCCGGCACGTCGTGGTCATGACCGCGACCGCCTCGCTCGGCCTGATGGCGATCTTCGTCGTCGACCTGCTCAACCTGTTCTACATCGCCCGGCTCGGCGACACCGTGCTGACCGCGGCGGTCGGCTATGCCTCGACCATCCTGTTCGTCACCACCTCGATCTGCATCGGCCTGATGATCGCCACCGGCGCGCTGTGCTCGCGCGCGCTCGGGGCCGGCGACCGGCCGCTGGCGCGGCGCCTCGCCGCCTCCTCGATCTTCTGGATGTTCGCGGTCACCATGGCGGTCGCCCTGGTGTCGCTGCCGCTGATCCGGCCGATGCTCGCCGCGCTCGGCGCCATGGGGCGCACGCTCGATGTGGCCGCGACCTATCTCACCATCGCCACGCCGACCGTGCCGGTCATGGGCCTCGGCATGGCCTTCGCCGGAGTGCTGCGCTCGGTGGGCGATGCCCGGCGCGCCATGTATGTGACGCTGTCGGGGGCCGTGGTCGCGGCCGTGCTCGATCCGCTCCTGATCCTGTTCCTCGGCTGGGGCGTGCCGGGCGCCGCCGTCGTGCTGGTGTTCTCGCGCCTGGTGGTGGCCTATGTCGGCTATCGCGGGGCGGTGCGCCTGCACGACCTCGTGGCCCGGCCGACGCTCGCCGCGGCCCGTGCCGATGCGCCGGCGATCGCCGCGATCGCCGGGCCGGCGGTGCTGGCCAACCTCGCCACGCCCGTCGCCGCCGGCTACATGACGGCGGTGCTGTCGCCGTTCGGCGATGCCGCCATCGCCGCCAATGCGGTGATGGGGCGGCTGGTGCCGGTATGCTTCGGCGCGGTCTTCGCGCTCTCGGGCGCGGTCGGCCCGATCCTCGGCCAGAATCTCGGCGCCGGGCGGCTCGACCGGGTGCGCCGCACGCTCACGGATTCCTTCCTGCTCGTCACCGCCTATGTCGTCGCCGTCTGGGTGGTGCTGGCCCTGGCGCGCCACGGCGTGGTGGCGGTGTTCGGCATCACCGACCGCGGCGCCGCGGCGCTGGTCGAGTTCTTCTGCCTGTTCGTCGCAGGCTCCTGGGTGTTCCACGGCCTGCTCTTCGTCGCCAATGCCGCCTTCAACAATCTCGGCTTTCCCCTCACCTCCACCGGCTTCAACTGGGGCAAGGCGACGCTCGGCACCGTGCCCTTCGCCATGGCCGGCGCCGCCTGGTGGGGCGCGGAGGGAGCGCTGGCCGGGCAGGGCGTCGGCGCCGTGCTGTTCGGCCTCGCCGCCGTCCGGGCCGCCTATCGGGCGGTCGGCCGCCTCGCAGTCGGCGATTGAGGCCGAAGTGTTTTTGCGATTCGGCGACCTCGCCGAGTCTGGCAAAGACGCGTCGAAACAAAGCGCTGGAGCAAAGCCGCGTTTCCGCCCGAACGCGCTTTGCTCCAGGAGGCTTCCGGCATAGCCTGCGCGGGACAAGACCAGCGCGGGAGGGCGCCCCATGACCAATCTCTACGAGATCCTGCAGAACGCCCAGGGCGGCCAGGCGATGGAGAACCTCGCCCGCCAGTTCAACCTGTCGCAGCAGCAGACGCAGGCCGCGGTCGAGGCGCTGCTCCCCGCCTTCTCCATGGGTCTGAAGCGCCAGGCCGGCGACCCGGCGGCGGCGCCGAACCTGTTCGGCCTGATGGGCGGCGTCAGCCCCGAGGCCTTCCAGAATCCGATGGCCGCCTTCACGCAAGTGCAGGCCCAGGGCAACGAGGTGCTCGGCGCCCTGTTCGGCTCCAAGGATGCCAGCCGTGCCGTCGCGGACCAGGCGGCGGCGCTCAGCGGCGTCGGGTCTGCCGTGCTCAAGGCGATGCTGCCGGTCCTCGCCGCCATGCTGATGGGCGGCCTGCAGAAGACCGCGACGACGCAGCCCGGCCTGCAGGACGTGTTCGGCCAGGTGCTCGGCGGCCTGTTCGGCGGCCAGGCCGCCCCGCAGGCGCCCCAGCCGACGCCGCAGGTCCAGCCCAACCTCAACGGCGGCGGCCTGCTCGGCGCCATCCTCGGCTCGCTGTTGCAGCAGGGCGTCCAGCAGGCCCAGCCCGCCGCGCCGCCGCCCCAGGCCGCGCCGCCGTCGCAGCCCTCGCCGGCGGACGTGCTTGGCGGGATGTTCGAGACCGGGCGGCAGATGCAGCAGGCGCATCTCGACTCCCTGCAGACGATCTTCGACAGCTTCCTCGGCAAGAAGTAATCGCGACACCCGCGGTGTTCGCCGCGACACCCGCGGTGTTCGCGTGGATGGCCGGGTCAAGCCCCATAGGCGCTAAGATAAGGTCTGCCGGGAGGCAAATATCGCGCTGTGCGTGACGCGCCTTTGTAAGATTTGCACGACGCCTGTGCCCTCCCTCCCCCTTGTGGGGAGGGATAAAGGGTGGGGGTCGTGGGCATAAGTCTCGACATATCCTGATGGACCCCCACCCCTAACCCCTCCCCACAAGGGGGAGGGGATTGATCGACGTCGCGCCCAACTGGCTACTGCGTTCTTATCTTAGCGCCTATGGGGTCAAGCCCGGCCATGACGTCGAGGGTGGCGCCGCCGTCGTCGTTCCTGCCGCAACCGTTCCGTCATGGCCGGGCTTGACCCGGCCATCCACGCGAACGCAGTCAGAACAGAACGAAACACCCCCGCGTTGAGTCCCCAAGAAAAAAGCCCGCTTCTGGTGAAGCGGGCTTGCAGTTGCGGGGCCAGAGAGACCCCCGGGTTTCCGTCGCAGGGGAGCGCCGGAACGGAGAAATGCCTAGAGGCAGCGCTCGGCCGGGCGGGTGCCGGAGCCGTCCGGCTCGGACGCCAGGCCGAGAAGATTGTCGCGCGCGGCGGCGCGGGCGGCGGCCCGCCGTTCGACGGACCAGATCAGCAGCCGGGCCGAAGGATCGCGCCACAGCGGCTCGGCGAGCGCGCCGTGCACGTCCATCGGCGTCAGGCCGAGATCGCGCAGCATGCCGGGGTCGGCCTCCAGGAGGCTCGCGACTTGCCGGCGATTTTTCAGGGCCGTGAGAATGCGCCCGACGCCACGGACCACCGTGCGCGCCGCTGCCGCCACCGAGGCGACGAAACCGGACGAGGAACGGGACGTGATCGCGGACATGGGACTCTCCATCGGTGCCGGAGACGAGCCGGCTAAGGCTGATTGCTCAAGACAACTCATCACCTTTTCTGAACGATCGCAGGATCGCAGAAGGGTATTGATCAATCAAACGAATGTTTCTAATGTTGAGCATCAACGTCGCTTATGGTGCCGCCGCGGCGTCTCCCGCCGGCCGGGCGGCCCGCAGGGAGCTTGCCCATGGCCGTGCTTCTCGACATCGACCAGCTCAGGACCTTCATCGCCATTGCCGAGACCGGCAGCTTCACCAAGGCGGCGGAGGCGGTCTACAAGACCCAGTCCGCGGTTTCCATGCAGATGAAGCGGCTGGAAGAGCGCATCGGCAAGGCGATCTTCGAGCGCGACGGCCGCGCCTCGAAGCTGACCGAGGACGGCGAGCGCCTGCTCGACTATGCCCGGCGCATCGTCAAGCTCAACATGGACGCGATCAACGCCTTCTCCGAGACCGAGCTCACCGGACGGGTGCGCCTCGGGGTGCCGGACGACTATGCCGACCGCTACCTGCCGGAGATCATGGCCCGCTTCTCCCAGTCCAATCCGCGGGTCGAGGTCACCATCGTCTGCGAGCCGACGCCGATGCTGGTCGACCGCATCCTGGCCTCGGACCTGGACCTGGCCATCATCACCCATGTCGAGCACAAGGGGCCGGCGGAGTTCATCCGCCACGAGCGCCTGCTCTGGGTGACCTCCAACCGCCATTCCGTGCACGAGGAGACGCCGGTGCCGCTCGCCCTCGGCCGGGTCAACTGCAACTGGCGGCAGGCGGCGATCGACCGGCTGGAGACGCTCGGCCGCGCCTATCGCGTGCTCTATTCCAGCTGGAACTCCACCGCGGTCGGCGCCGCCGTCCTGGCGGGCCTGGCCGTCTCCGTGCTGCCGGAAAGCGCCATCCGTCCCGGCATGCGCGTGCTCGGGCCCTCCGACGGCTACCCGCCGCTGCCCTCCTGCAAGATCGGCCTCCTGCGCAACTGGCGCGAGCGCACCTCGCTGGCCGACGCGCTCGCCGACCTGATCATCCAGAGCCTCGACAACCTGGCCAGCCAGTCCGAAGCGGCGGAGTAGGGGGATGAAGGACTGGATCCTGCCGCTCCGGCATTTCCGCGATGAGCTCGGCCGCGACGGCAAGCCCTTCTTCGTCGGCATGGCCCACGGCTCGATGACGGTGGAGCTCTACAAGCCGGTCGGCCGCGACCCCCAGCAGCCGCACGAGCAGGACGAGCTCTATTTCGTCGTCGCCGGCACCGGCACCTTCTTCAAGAACGGCGAGCGGCGCCCCTTCGCCCCCGGCGACGTCATCTTCGTCGAGGCCTGGGCCGAGCACCGCTTCGAGGATTTCTCCGAAGGTTTCGAGACCTGGGTGGTGTTCTGGGGGCCGAAGGGCGGGGAAGCAGGCCTGCCCGCCGCCGGGTGAGCGGCTCAGCCGCCCGGCAAGGCCCGCGCGGCCAGCTCGGCCCAGCCGTGATAGCCGACATAGAGGCCGACGGCGATGATCAGGATGCCGGAGACATAGGGGGCCCGCCGAGCCAGGCCGCCGAACCATGACCAGCGCCTGGTCGCCTGGCGCACGCTCAGGGCTGCCGCGGCGCCGACGGTGACGAGGGTGATGGCGAGCCCGATCGAGAAGCAGAGCACCAGGACGAAGCCGAGGCTGAACTGCTTGATCTGCAGGCAGAGCAGCAGCACCGTGATCGCGGCCGGGCAGGGGATCAGGCCGCCGGTCAGGCCGAAGATGACGATCTGCCAGGTGGTCACGCTGCGATCGGCGAACCTGCGACGGATGTCGTCGGCGTGCGCCAGCTCGTGGGCGTCCCGATAGCCGTCCGTGGCGACCTCCAGCCCGCGCGACGCCTCGTGCATGGGGCCGTGGCCCTCGACGAAGGTCAGGTCGTAGTCATGGCTATGGCCGCCGTGGCCGAGGCTGACGCGCGCCGTGAATGCGTGCGGCTCGGGGATCTCGTCGATCGATTCGAGATAGGCGCCCTTGTCGGCGAAGGCGAAGGATTGCCGTGCGCCGTCCGGCCGCTCGGTGACGATCGCGACATCCCCCGCGGCCCAGGTGTGGCCGCGCTCGGTGCGGATGCGCCAGCGCGGCGGCACCCCGTCCTCGAACACCTCGACCGCGATCACGCCGTGTCCGGTGTCGATGCGGCGGATCGCCTCGCCGTGGCTGTGGCCGTGGCGGGCATGATCGTGATCGCCTGCCGCCGCCCTGGCCCGTCGCTGGTCCTCCCGGGTGCGCCACAGCATCCAGAGCGCGATGCCGATGATGATCGCGGCCGAGGCGAGCTGGAAATAGGGCTCGAACGTCTCGGCGTTCACGCCCTGCCAGAGATAGAGGCCGCCGAGCGCGATGGCCCAGACGACGAGGGTGTGCGACGCCGTGGCGGCGAGGCCCAGCAGCACGGCCTGCGTCACCGTTCCGCGGATTGCGACGATGAAGGCGGCCATCATCGTCTTCGAATGCCCCGGCTCCAGCCCGTGCAGGGCGCCGAGCAGGATCGCGCTCGGGACGAACAGCCACGCATGGGCGGAGCTCTGCTGCAGCAGATCGGCAAAGGACGGCATCGGGCAGCTCAGAGGTACTTGGTGATTTCCTTGAACTCGTCGATCGACCGGCGCTGGTCGCGCGCCAGCGGCCCGACGACGTCCTCGAGGCAATGGTCGAGATGATCCTGGATCAGGGTCTTCTTGGCCTGGGAGATCGCCTTCTCGACCGCATGGAGCTGCTGGGCGATGTCCAGGCAGGGCCGCCCCGTCTCGATCATCTCGATGATCCCCTTGAGATGCCCTTCGGCCCGCTTCAGCCGCTTGGCGATCTCGGGATGGGTCGCGTGGACGTGAGGATGTTTCTCCATGTGCCTATGCTATCCCCCTGGAGGGGATATGACAAGTGCGGGACCCGCCCTGCGGAGCGGGTGAGGCTCAGGCCGCCGTCCCGTCGTCGAAGCGATATTCGAGGTGGATGTCCCGCGGCTCGAGGGCGAACAGGTCCGGATCGGGCGTGGCCGCGAGCGTGCAGCCGCGGCGGCGATAGAAGTCGACGGTCGCCTGGCTCTCGGTCGCGGAGACATAGAGCCCGGCGGCGCCCCGCGCGCGGGCTGCGCGCAGGCACAGCCCGAACAGCTCGACCCCGAGGCCGCGCCCGCGGCAGGCGCTGCCGACATGCAGGAACATCAGCTGCAGGAGATCGCGGGAGGAGCCGCGCCCCAGCGTGTCCAGCACGGCGGCGCCGGCCAGCGCCGCTCCGTCGAAGGCGCCGAAGAAGGCTCCGCCCCGATCGTGGCAGGCCAGGAGCAGGGGCGTGTAGGCCTCGGGCTCGCCCGGCGGCCAGCCCCGCACGTCGTGGTGCTCGGGCGTGAGCACCAGGCGGCCCTCGCGCAGGACATAGATCGCATCGATGATCTCGGAACGGTCGATGGCCCAGAGCGTCCCGACCTCGTCGCGTCGCAGGAGGCGGATCTGCATGGTCGGGCTCCCC
The DNA here is from genome assembly GCF_030814995.1 of Labrys wisconsinensis. Lineage (GTDB taxonomy): Bacteria > Pseudomonadota > Alphaproteobacteria > Rhizobiales > Labraceae > Labrys > Labrys wisconsinensis. Next base: position 79,628 of record NZ_JAUSVX010000006.1, read on the forward strand.
GGGGCGCGGCGCCGGTCCGATCCGCCGCCTCACCCGGGACATGCCCCAACCCGGCCTCGAGGGGAAGCCCGAGCCCCGTTCACGCCATCCGGTCGAGCGCCTGCTGGGCCTCCGGCCCGGGCGCGTAGGGGCGCTCCTGCGGCAGCAGGGCGCGGGCCTCCTCGAGCCGCCCGGCCGAGACATGGGCATGGACGGCATGCGCGAGCGGCGTGACGTCGGTGATCGCCCGGATCCAGCCGTCGACATAGCGACCGACCGATTCGCCGCCGAGACCGATCTGGATCGCCCGATGGTCGAGCGCCTGCAGATGCAGGTCGCGCTCGGGGTCCCACTGGATCCGCACCGGCGAGCGCTCCTTCATGCGCTCCCATTCGTCGTGCGTCATCGACGCCGGCGGCCTGCTCGGGCAGCTGTTCGCCAGCGCCCAGGCGAAACCCTCCCGGCTGATGTCGATGGCGAGGATGCGGTGCTGGTTCTTGTCCTTGAAGCCCCACCCGGCCCGATACATCATCCACAGGAAGGATGGCTTGATCCAGGTCATGCGCGTCCGGCTGAACGGCGGCGAGACGAAGGTGCCGCGCGCCAGCGCCGTGTCGGCGATCTCGTCGCGATAGGCCTGGTAGACCCGGATGGTGTGGGCGTCGTGGACGGCGCGGATCTGCCGTTGCGGGATCTGTCTCATGTCGGTCTCGGTTCCTGGCGGCGGAGCGTGGGCCCGGCGCGCGCTCACACCATGCGGTTGAATTCCTGCAGCGCCTCCTGCCGCAGCCGGTAGAGCCGGGCCGGCCGGTCGCTCGCCCGGCTGAAGGCGCCGGCGACCGGCTCGATCACCTGCAATTCGTCGATCTTGCGGCGGAAGGCGCTGTCGTTGAGGGCCATGCCGAGCACCACCTCGTAGATCTCCCGGAGCTGGGGCAGGGTGAAGTGCTCGGGCAGCAGGAAGGCCGGCAGCGAGGACCAGGCGCCCTTGTTGCGCAGCCGGCGCACGCCGGCGGCGACGATCCGCTCGTGATCGAAGGGCAGAGGCGGAATGGCCTCGACCGGGACGATCTCGCTGCCGCGCTCCAGCACCGGCGCCAGCCGGGCCTCCGGCACCAGCGCGTAATAGGCCACCGAGGCCGACCAGCCGCGCGGGTCGCGCCCGGGCCCCGAGAAGGTCGCGAGCTGCTCCAGGAACAGGCCGGCGAGGCCGGCCTTGTCCCGCAGCACCCGCCCCGCCGTCGCCAGCGTGTCCGCATCCTCGTCGACATGGACATAGCCGCCGATCAGGGCCGGCCGCCCGGCGAAGGGCTCGCGGTCGCGGCGCTGCAGGGCCACGCAGAGGTCGCTGCCGCGAATGGTGAACAGCACGACGTCGACGGTGAGGATCGGGCGGATCTCGTCCATGCCCCGACCTTAGAGTGTCGATGTGCAAAAAGCAACTTGCAATATGCAAATTACAATGATAGAGAAGACCATCGATGCAGCACAGGAGGATGCCATGGGACATGGACGCTGGGACGCCAATTCATGGGCGGGCTATGCCGCCCGCCATGCCGGCCGCGCCGCGCACGAGATCTTCAACGCCAGGCAGATGAACCCCGCCTTCGATCCCGCCCGGATCGTCCTGCGCGAATCCTGCGACAGCGCCGAGAATCCGGCCTCGACCGCCATCATCCTGGCGAGCGACGTCACCGGCTCGATGGGGCGGATCGCCGAGGTGATGATCCGCTCGGGCCTCGACACCACCATGCGTGAGATCTACGCCCGCAAGCCGGTCTCCGATCCGCATGTGATGGTGATGGCGGTGGGCGACGCCGAATGCGACCGCGCGCCGCTGCAGGCCACCCAGTTCGAGGCCGACATCCGCCTGGCGGAGCAGCTCGCCGGCCTGTGGATCGAGAGCGGCGGCGGCGGCAATGGCGGCGAGAGCTACCATCTGCCCTGGTACTTCGCCGCCACGCGCACCCGTACCGACTGCTTCGCCAGGCGCGGGCGCAAGGGCTATCTCTTCACCATCGGCGACGAGCCGATCCTCGGCGGCATCACGCCGCCCAATCTGCGGCGCGTGTTCGGCGACGAGGTGCGGCGGGGCCTGAGCTCGATGGAGCTGCTGGCGATGGCGCAGCAGAGCTACGAGGTGTTCCACATCCTCCTGACGAATGTCGGCTACGCGACGTCGCGCCTGGACGAGGTGTTGGCGACCTGGCAGCCCCTGCTCGGCGAGCGGGTGATCCGCTGCGACGACCACGAGCGCATCGCCGAGGTGATCGTCTCGGCCATCCAGGTGGCCGAGGGCGCCGACTGGACCTCCGTGGCGCAGTCCTGGTCGGGGACGACCGCCGCCACCGTCGCCAGGGCCGTCCAGGCCCTGAAGGCGCCGCCACTCGCCTGGTGGGACAGGTAGGCGCTTGGCCATGCCCATCACCGCAGAGGTCGTGATCGGTGCCGGCTACGGCGACGAAGGCAAGGGCCTCCTCACCGATGCCCTGGCCGCCCCCCTGGGCGCCGACGCCGCCGTCATCCGCTTCAACGGCGGCGCCCAGGCCGGCCACACCGTGCAGGCGCCGGACGGGCGGCGCCACGTGTTCCATCACGTCGGCAGCGGCGCCCTGGCCGGGGCGCGCAGCTTCCTGTCGCGCTTCTTCGTCGCCAACCCGATCCTGCTGCGCGAGGAGCTGGCCGTGCTGGCGGGGCTCGGCGTTCGCCCGCTCATGGCGATCGATCCGGCGGCCCCGGTGACGCTGCCCTTCGACATGATGCTGAACCAGATGGCCGAGCGGGCGCGGGGCGAGCGCCGCCACGGCTCCTGTGGCCTCGGCTTCGGCGAGACGCTCGAGCGCAGCCGGCACGAGGCCCTGCGGGTGGTCGCGGCCGATCTCGCCCGCGCCGGCCTGCGCGAGCGCCTCGAGCATGTCAGGCGCGCCTGGCTGCCGCAGCGCCTCGCCGCCCTCGGCCTGGAGCCGGCGGCCGAGGATGCGGCCCTGCTGGCGGACGAGCGCATCCTCGAGCGCTGGCTGGAGGATGCGGCGATCTTCGCCGATGCCGTCCCGGTCATGACCATCGACGCCGTGCCCGGCCGCATCGTCTTCGAGGGGGCGCAGGGCCTGATGCTCGACCAGGACCGCGGCGCCTTTCCCTTCGTCACCCGTTCCAACACCGGGCTGCGCAACGTCGTCGCCCTGGCGCGGGAGGCCGGCATCGACGGTCTCGACGTCACCTATGTCACCCGCGCCTATGTCACCCGCCACGGCGCCGGCCCGCTCGCCCACGAATTGTCCGGCGCGCCCTGGCCGGATGCGACCAACCTGCCCAATCCCTGGCAGGGCACGCTGCGCTACGGCACGCTCGACCTCGACGTGCTGCACCGGGCCGTCGCCGCCGATCTCGGCGATGCCGGCGGCCTCGCCGTCACGCCGCGCCTTGCGGTGACCTGCCTCGACCAGGTCGGCCCGGCCGTCGACTTCGTCGAAGGCGGCGTGCGGAGCTCCGCGGCGCCGGAGGCGCTGGCGCGCCGCCTCGCCGCGCGCCTCGGCGCCGCCTCCGTGCTCGCCGGCCGCGGCCCGACGCGGGCGGACCTCGCCCCGGTCGGCTGACGGCCGGCATTTTCGCCGGACCCACCAAATATTTACCTTGCTCGGGCAGAAGAGGGCACCGGCCGCAGCCGGCCCTCCCGCGATCCCGGCAAGGCCCCGCGATGACCCTGAGCATCGGCCGCAAGCTCGGCCTCTCCTCCGCCCTCGGCATCCTGCTCCTGGCCGGAATGATGGCGGCCCAGTTCCATCTCAACCGCACCATCCTCGACACCCATGCCCAGAGCATCGCGCAGGAGAAGATGCGCGCCGCCGCGGCCGGCGGCGCGGCCGGCCTGCGCGGGGCGCGCGCTGCCGGCCTCGACGTGCTGCTGGCGCGGAACACGGCCGCGCTGAAGCAGGCCTCCGCCGCCTTCGACGCCGACGCCGCCCGCGCCGACGCCGCCTTCGCGGCCGGCGCGGCGAGCGCCGCGGATCCGGCCAGCGCCGATCGGTTCGCCCGGCTGAAGGCGCTGCTCGGCGACTATCGTGCCACCCTGGCGGCGATCGCCGCCGACCAGGAGACCATCCTCACCCTCGGCGAGAAGCACCGGGCGCTCGAGGCGGCCTGGGACGAGAATTTCCAGGCCGTGATGCTCAACGTCCAGATCTTCGGGGCGAGCGCCGACAAGGACATCCCGGCCAGGCTCGCTGCCGCCAACGCCCTGGCGGCCCAGGCACGCATCGCCTTCTGGCGCTATCTCACCACCGGCGAGCAGGCGCTGCAGGCCAAGCTCGAGGGCTATGTCGACGGCGCGGCGACCCAGCTCGCCGACGTCAAGGCGCTCGACAAGGACGGGGTGTTCGCCGAGCAGCTCGATCCCCTGATCAAGGCCGCGGCCGACCTGAAGCCGGTGATCGCCGGCGCCGTGGCGGCGCGGCAGGACCAGGACGGCCTAGACGCCGGCAAGGCGCTGCCGACCATGGCGGCGGCGGACAAGCTGATCGGCGAGACGCTCTCGGCATCGGAGGCGAGCGCCGCGGCGGCCGTCGAGGCCACGGTCGAGGCCATCACCGCGGCCGGCCGCATCGCGCTCGGCGTCGGCGCCCTGGTCATGCTCGTGCTCGTCGGCTCGGCGCTGATGGCGATGCTGTCGGTCGCCCGGCCGCTCAGGCGGATCGCCGACGTGCTGCTGCGGCTCGGCCGGGGCGAGCGCGACATGGCCATCCCCTATGCCGGGCGCAGCGACGAGGTCGGCCGCACCGCGCAGGCCGCCGAGACCTTCCGCCGCAACCTCGTCGAGGTCGAGCGCCTGCAGGCCGAGCGCAGGCAGGCCGAGGCGCACCTCGCCGCCGAGCGCAGCGAAGCGATGCGCCTGCTGGCCGACGCCTTCGAGACCTCCGTCGGCGGCGTGGTCGCGACCGTGTCGAGCGCGGCGGGCCGGCTCGAATCCTCCTCGCGCGCCCTGACCGGGACGGCGGAAGGCACGGCGATGCAGAGCTCGGCCGCGACCCGCGTCTCGGACGAGGCGGCCGCCCATGTCCAGACCGTGGCGGCTGCGGCCGAGGAGCTCTCCGCCTCGGTCGACGAAATCGGCCGCCAGGTCGAACGCTCGGCCCGCATCGCGGCCGAGGCCGAGCGCGAGACCGGCGCCACCAGCCAGAAGGTGAAGGCGCTCGCCGCCGCGGCCGAGGGCATCGGCGACATCGTCAACCTCATCACCTCCATCGCCGGCCAGACCAACCTCCTGGCCCTCAACGCCACCATCGAGGCGGCCCGGGCCGGGGTGGCCGGGCGCGGCTTCGCTGTCGTTGCGAGCGAGGTCAAGATGCTGGCGGACCAGACCGGCCGGGCGACGCAGGAGATCGCCCAGCGCATCGGCGCCATCCAGGCCATGACCGGCGAGGGCGTCGCGGCGATCGGCGCCATCGCCGCCATCATCCGCGAGATCAGCGCGATCTCGGAGTCCATCGCCTCGGCGGTGACGCAGCAGGGCGCGGCGGCGAGCGAGATCGCCCAGAGCGTGCAGCAGGCCGCAGCCGGCACGGCGGAGGTGAATCGCAGCATCGCCGATGTGGCGCAGGCCGCCGCCGCTTCCAAGACCGAGGCGGCGGCGCTCTCCGCCTCGGCCGAGGACCTCGCCGGCCAGTCGGCCGTGCTGAGCTCGGAGATGGCGCGCTTCCTCGCCACCGTGCGCGCCGCCTGAGGCCAGAGCAAAGCGCGTTTCGGCGGAAACGCTGCCTTGCTCTGGCCTTTTGTTTCGACGCGTCTTTGCGATGCTTGGCGATTCCGCCAAGTCGCAAAACACTTTAGAGCAAAAACAAAGAGATAGGGTGCGGTCGATTCAACTTGAAGCGACGACGCTCCAGCGTCAGAGCGCGAAGCGCACGCCCATCTCGCTGCGCCGGCGCCAGACCACGTGGCACTTGCGGAACGGCTTGCCGGTGCGCGAGAGCTGCAGGATGAATTCGTCGGGCAGCGGCGTCTCGTCGACCACGTCGAGCCGGGCGCCGGTGTCGGATACGTCGTTCATCATGCACACGATCGGCGGCAGGGCCGGATCGTAGCGCAGCCAGACGGAATAGCTGACGGCGCGCCGGCGCGAGCGCCTGCTGTCCCTGGGATCCTTCATGGGCCGTCCCGGCCCGTGCCGTCGTCCATGGCCATTCCATGCCTGCGCGCGCGGCCATTGGCATGCCGCAGCCCCCCGTCCTCTGTGCGCGAGAGCCCGTTAATGGGCGCTTAAAGCGCCTCGGCGCGGCCGGGTCAGCATGAGCAGGTTGCCAACGATCACCAGCACCAGCCCGGCAATGGCCGGCCAGGTCCAGACATAGCCCTCGGCCACCGTCGAGATCGCCAGCGCCACCACCGGGTACATCACCGTGGAATAGCCGGTGCGGTCGGCGCCGATGCGCCCGAGCAGGGTCATGTAGGCGGCGAAGGCGAAGACCGAGGAGAAGAGCGCGGACCAGACCAGCGCCCCGAGATAGCGTGTCGTCGGCTCGATGATGAAGGCCTGGCCGCGCAGCAGGCTGAGCAGGATCAGGAACAGCGTGCCGTAGATCATGCCCCAGGTCGTGGCCGAGGCCACCGGCACGCCGCGGCGCTGGCCCGACACCGACACCATGGTGCCGAGGCAGAAGGAGAGCGTGCCGGCGACGCCGAGGCCGAGGCCATGCCAGGCGGCGGCGGTGAACGCGGCGCCGAGCAGCTGCGGCGCGAACATCGCCGCGACGCCGGCAAAGCCCAGCACCGCCGCCGTGACCACGCGCGCGCCCGGCCGCTCGCCGAAGAACAGCGCCGAGAGCAGGATGTTGAACACCGCGGCGAGCGAGAACACCACGGCGAGCAGGCCCGACGGCGTCGACATGCCGCCATAGTAGAACAGCAGGAAATTGCTGGAGAACAGGGTGACGCCGAGGACGGCGAAGCGCAGATGCTCGCCGAGGGCGAAGCGGAGCGGCTGGCCGGTCAGCACCGTCCAGCCGACCATGATCAGGGCCGCGAGGGCGAAGCGCCAGACCAGGGAGACCTCGGGCGCGACCACGCCGAGCTGCAGGTGCAGCGCGATCCAGGACGAGCCCCACAGCAGCACGATGAGCGTGTAGAGGCCATAGTCGAAGGGGGCGAAGCCGCCGCCTCGGGCGGAGGGGCGTTCGGCCGCGAAGGCTCGCGCTTGGGACATGGCGCCCTTATCCCGCGCTCCGGCTGCCGCGTCCAACAACCGATAGGAATGGAAGGGATCGGTTTCGGTTATGCGCGGCGCCGTGCCTTCAATAGGCGTGCTCGTCGAACACCTTGTCGATGTCGCCGTTCCAGGCCCTCTGGTATTTTTCCAGGAGCGCGTCGGCTGACGTCACGCCGCTCGCCACGATCGCGTCGAGCCCGTCGAGGAAGAACGCCTCGGTCCGCCCCTGCCAGTCGAGGACGTTGCGCGCCTCCAGCCCGGCCCGGGCGATCTTCAGCACCTCGCGCGCCACCTCGCGCACGGTGCCGGTGCGGAACGGCGTCCTCAGGGCCTGGCGCGAGACGCTGTCGCGCAGCGCCTGGCGTTCGCCCTCGGTCCAGTCCTTGACCAGGTCCCAGGCGGCGTCGAGCGCGGTCTGGTCGTAGAGCAGGCCGACCCAGAAGGCCGAGAGCGCCGCCAGGCGGCCGGTCGGCCCGGCATCGGCGCCGCGCATTTCCAGGTAGCGCTTCAGCCGCACCTCGGGAAACAGCGTGCCGAGATGGTTGGCCCAGTCGGAGATCGTGGCCCGCTCGCCGGGAAGCTGCTCCAGCCGGCCCGCCAGCAGGTCGCGGAACGAGGCCCCGGCCACGTCGTGATAGGTGTCGCCGCGCTTGACGAAATAGAGCGGCACGTCCAGCGCCCAGTCGACATAGCGCTCGAAGCCCATGCCGTCCTCGAAGGCGAAGGGCAGCATGCCGGTGCGGTCGAGATCGGTGTGCCGCCACACTTCCGAGCGCATGGAGAGGAAGCCGTTCGGCCGCCGGTGCTGGAACGGCGAATTGGCGAAGAGTGCCGTCGCCAGCGGCTGCAGCGCCAGCGAGACGCGCAGCTTCTTGACCATGTCCGCCTCGGAGGCGAAGTCGAGGTTCACCTGGACGGTGGAGGTGCGGTACATCATGTCGAGACCCATGACGCCGACCTTGGGCATGTAGCGCGTCATGATCTCGTAGCGGCGCTTGGGCATGACCGGCGTCTGCGCCCGCGTCCACACCGGCGACATGCCCAGCGCCAGGAAGCGGATGCCGAGCGGCTCGCCGATCTCGTGCACCTGCGCCAGATGGGCGTGGATCTCCGAGCAGGTTTCGTGGATCGAGACGAGCGGCGCGCCGGAGAGCTCGAACTGGCCGCCCGGCTCCAGCGAGATGGCGCCGCCGCCGGTGACGTCGAGCATGCCGATGATGTTCTCGCCTTCCATGATCGGCTCCCAGCCGAGCATGTGGCGCAGGCCCTCCAGCAGGGCGCGGATGCCGTCCGGCCCCTCATAGGGCACGGGCGCGTGGCCGACGGCGCGGAATGGGAACTTCTCGTGCTCGGTGCCGATGCGGAAGGCGGCTTTCGGCTTCACGCCCTTCTCGATCCAGGCGACGAGGTCGTCGCGCGAGGAGACGGGCGCTGCATCGGTGACGTCACGAGCCATGGAGACAAGGTCCTGCAGAGAGGCGCGGACCATAGACACAGGGGCGCCGCAATTACAATCGGGCGGTGCGCAACCCGCCTCCGCGCCGGACCGCGTGGAGCGGCGGACCATGGGCCCGCCGCTCCGGCCGTTCAGGTCAGGCGCTCGATCTTCACCTTGGCGGTGCCGCTGCGCACGAAGTCCAGGGCGCGCGCGGCGCCGTAGGACAGGTCGAGCATGCGGCCGCGGACGAAGGGGCCGCGGTCCGACACCCGCACGACGACCGAGCGGCCGTTGCGCAGGTTGGTGACGGAAAGCTTGGTGCCGAAGGGCAGGCTGCGATGGGCTGCCGTCATGGCGTTCATGTTGAACCGCGTGCCATCTGCGCAGCGGCGGCCGTGAAACTCTCTGCCGTAATAGGATGCCATGCCGACAGAGCCGGCGAATGCCGGCACCGCTGAGGCCGCAACAGTGATGGCAACGGCACAAAGCTTCACAGTCGTCGTTAGTGACGTCATTCAGTCGATCTCTCGATTGTTGGAGGGATGTCGTCTGATCGTCGCCAAATGTGGTGATAAAATGAAATTAATTTAGAAAAATACCGAAAATAGACACTGATTTAATGATTTTTGAAGGATTTATGTGAATATATTCACAATATTATGGTGCATGATATCCGTATAAGCACGCGAAAGACGGTCAACGCCAACTGGTTGACTTATCAATCGCAATGATATTTGCTGAATTTGCAGACGCAGGTGAAATATTTCTGGATTTATACGAAGGCGCGGTCTGAGCATGAGTCGCCCGGCGTCGGGCTGCTCCGCGCCGCCGCGGCGGGCTCGTCAGAGCCGCTCGAGCTTCACCCGGGTGACGCCGGCGCGCACGAAGCCGAGGGCCTGCGCCGCGCCGTAGGAGACGTCGATGATGCGCCCGCGCGTGAACGGGCCACGGTCGGCGACCTCGACCACGACGCTGTGGCCGTTGCGGAGGTTGGTCACCTTGAGGCGGGTGCCGAAGGGCAGGCTGCGATGCGCGGCGGTGAGGCCCGTCATGCTGAAGCGGGCGCCGGCGGCGGTGCGCTTGCCGGCATGCTCGCGGCCGTAGAACGAGGCCATGCCGACATCGGCGGCGAGGGCGGGAAGCGCCAGGAGCGCGAAGCTCAGGGAGAGGAGGCTGGTCCCCCATGGCCTTGCGGGTCTTGCGCTGGCCGCCATGCGTATAGCCTCGTGCTTGTTGATGCCTGGGGCCTCCCTGACGACCAAATGTGTTCAAAAAGAGGACAGGGCTTTGTCGAGGCCGCTGGTATAGCCGCGATCTGCTTGCGGAAATACGTGCCGTCGACACCGCGACGACTCGCCGATCGTGCCTGATCTTGCGAATATAGTCTCATGGGATCGGCCGTCGGCTGATGCCGCGACGTCAAATGCCCGCCGCCTCCGTGGTGCCCCCCGGGCACGGGGCATCGGGCGGGCGCTTGCGTCCGGCGCGCGGTCATGGGAGGCGTCTGCGCGTCTTTCCTGCAACCAGCGTGACCATGCCCCTGATCCGGATCCTCAGCGACAGCAAGGCGGGCGACCTCGTGCAGTGCCGCGGCGTCGCCGAGGCGGTGGTGGAGGCCGTCGGCGGCACCATCGAGTATCGGTTCGTGCGCCCGCGCGCCGTCTTCGCCTGGACCATGCCCTGGAGCCTGCCGGACCCGCGCGACGCCGCGGCGCTGGCGCCGCCCTGGCCCGATCTCGCCATCGCCTCCGGGCGGCGGACCGTGCCCTATCTGAAGGCCCTCAAGCGGCGCTCGCCCGCCACCCTCACCGTGTTCCTGAAGGACCCCTATACCGGCCCAGGCACCGCCGATCTGATCTGGGTGCCCGAGCACGACCGCCGGCGCGGGCCCAACGTCATCGCGACGCCGACCTCGCCGCACCGCCTGACGCCGGCGAAGCTGACGGCCGCGCGCGTCGCGGCACGGCCGGAGCTCCTGGCGCTGCCGCAGCCGCGCGTCGCCGTGCTGCTCGGCGGCGCCTCCAGGGACGTGGCCTTCGGCGCCAAGGACATCGCCGCCTTCTCGGTCGAGCTCGCCCGGCTGGCCGAAAGCGGCGTCGGCCTGATGGTCTCGCCCTCGCGCCGCACGCCGCCGGCGCTGATCGCCGCCGTCCGCGCCGTGCTCGCCGGGCGGCCGGCCTTCGTCTGGGACGGCGAGGGCCGCAATCCCTATCTGGAGATGATGGCGCTCGCCGACTGCCTGGTCGTCACCGCCGATTCCGCCAACATGCTGAGCGAGGCGGCGATGACGGGAAGGCCGATCCTCGCCTTCGCGCCGGCCGGGCTGCCGTCGAAGCTGAAGAGCTTCCTGGACATCCTGACGCGACACGGAGCTGTGGCGAAGTTTGCCGGCCATCTTGAAAGTTTCACCTATCCACCCCTAGATTCCACACCTCTGATTGCGCGCGAGATCGTGTCGCGCCTGCGCCCCTCCTGAAGAGCTGCCCGGGAATCTCATGGCCGTGCGTCACGCCAAACTCATCATCCTCGGTTCCGGACCGGCCGGCTACACCGCCGCCATCTATGCCGCGCGCGCCAACCTGCAGCCCCTCCTGATCTCCGGGCTGCAGCCCGGCGGCCAGCTCACCATCACCACGGATGTGGAGAACTATCCCGGCTTCGCCGCGCCGATCCAGGGCCCCTGGCTGATGGAGGAGATGCGACAGCAGGCCGAGCATGTCGGCACCGAGATCGTCTCGGACCACATCGTGCGGGCCGACCTCGCGCACCGGCCCTTCCGCCTGGAGGGCGACGGTGGCGAGAGCTATACCTGCGATGCCCTGATCATCGCCACCGGCGCCCAGGCCAAGTGGCTGGAGCTGCCGTCGGAGCAGAGGTTCCGCGGCTTCGGCGTCTCGGCCTGCGCCACCTGCGACGGCTTCTTCTTCCGCAACAAGGAGGTCATGGTGGTCGGCGGCGGCAACACCGCGGTGGAGGAGGCGCTCTACCTCGCCAACATCGCCGCCAAGGTGACGGTCGTGCATCGGCGCGACCATTTCCGCGCCGAGAAGATCCTGCAGGACCGCCTGTTCCGCAATCCCAAGATCGCGGTGATCTGGAACGCCGCCGTCGACGAGGTGCGGGGCACCGAGGCGCCGCTCGGCGTCACCCATGTGGCGCTGCGCGACCTCCTGAGTGGCGACGTCTCCGAGCACGCGGTCGACGGCCTGTTCGTCGCCATCGGCCACAAGCCGGCCTCGGACCTGTTCGAGGGGCAGCTGCCGATGAAGCGCGGCGGCTACATCGTCACCGTGCCGGGCTCGACGACGACGTCCATACCCGGCGTCTATGCCGCCGGCGACGTCGCCGACGACGTCTACCGCCAGGCGGTGACCGCGGCGGGCCTGGGCTGCATGGCGGCGCTGGAGGCCGAGCGCTGGCTCGCGACGCGGGAGGAGCTGCGCGAGGCAGCGGAGTAGGCGAGGGGAGGCGCGGGGCAAATCACGCCTTCCCCGCGACATTTCCGTCATCTACAAGTCATTGGCGGTGGTGCCCGCAGGGCACCCGAAGGGGGAGTTATGGACTGGGACAAGCTGAAGGTCTTTCACGCGGCGGCGGAAGCGGGCAGCTTCACCCACGCCGGCGATGTCCTCGGCCTGTCCCAATCGGCGGTGAGCCGGCAGGTCTCGGCCCTCGAGGGCGAGCTGCGCACGCCGCTGTTCCATCGCCACGCCCGCGGCCTGATCCTCACCGAGCAGGGCGAGATGCTGTTCCGCACCACCCAGGAGGTGATGCTCAAGCTCGAATCGGCCCGCACCGCCCTCACCGACAGCCGCGAGCGGCCGAACGGCGAGCTCAGGGTGACCACGACGGTCGGCCTCGGCACCTATTGGCTGACGCCGCGCATCGGCGAGTTCCTCGACCTCTATCCCGACATCCGCCTGAAGATGCTCCTGACCGAGCAGGAGCTCGACCTCGGCATGCGCGAGGCCGACGTGGCGCTGCGCCTGCGCCAGCCCGAGCAGGGCGACCTGATCCAGCGGCGGCTGTTCACCGTGCATTTCCACATCTACGCCTCGCCCGAATACATCAAGCGCTTCGGCCAGCCCAAGAGCATCGAGGAAATCGACCGGCACCGCATCATCACCTTCGGCGGCACCGCGGGCAGCTTCATCCAGGAGATCAACTGGCTCAACACCGCCGGGCGCGATGCGCGCGACGCGCGCGAGCCGGTGTTCGAGATCAACAATCTCGGCGGGGTGAAGACGGCGGTCGAGCGCGGCGTGGGCCTCGCCGTGCTGCCCGACTATCTCGTCGGCCGCGACAGCGCCCTGGTGCAGGTGCTCACCGAGGCGGAGATGCCGCAGCTCGACACCTATTTCGTCTACCCCGAGGAAATGAAGAATCTCGCCCGCATCCAGGTGTTCCGTGACTTCCTGGTCGGCAAGGCGCAGCGCTGGGCGTTCTGATGCCCAGTTCTGCAGCATGATTAAAATTTAATCAGAAATGCTGCACATTCGCAAGGCAAGTGCATCCATGCGCATCACGCAATGCGGACATGTGCAAGCTGCCGTTGCCCGAAGCCGGAGCCGGCTCTATATCTCACCTTGTCGAGAGCGCGGGCCATCATCCTCCCGGTGGCGACCTGAGCTCTTGACGTTCCCCTCTGGATGGTGACTTTTGGACTTGTGTCCAAGCAACGGCTGGGTTCGTCCCGGCCGTCTTTTTTTGTCTCACCGCCAGTCGCCGCGCACCGCCTGCACCAGCGCCAGCGCCGCCACCGCCGCCGTGTCGGCTCGCAGGATGCGCGGGCCCAGGGCGATTCGCGTCACCGCCGGCAGGGCGAGCAGCGCCGTCCGTTCCTCGGCGTCGAAGCCGCCTTCCGGCCCGATCAGCACCGCCATCGGCCCGGGCGGCACGGCCGAGAGCGTGGCGACGGGGTCGGCGAGCGGGGCGTCCTCGTCGCAGAACACCAGCCGCGTCGCGCCGTCCCAATCCTCCAGCCGCCGGGCGAGCGGCGCCTCGGCCGCCACCTCGGGCACGGCGAGCACGCCGCACTGCTCGGCCGCCTCGACCACATTGGCACGCATCCGCTCCAGGTTGACGCGCGCGACCTGGGTGCGGCGGGTGATCACCGGCTCGATCGAGCCGGCGCCCATCTCCACCGCCTTCTGCACCATGTAGTCGAGCCGGGCGTGCTTGAGCGGCGCGAACAGCCAGCGCAGGGCCGGCCGCGGCGTCTGCGCCCGGGTCTGCCCCAAGAGCTCCAGCGCCAGGCGCTTGCCCTCGGTGCGGATGGTGGCGGCGAACTCGCCGTCCCGGCCGTTGAACACCATGAGGCGCTCGCCGCCGCGCAGACGCAGCACATTGCCGAGATAGTTCTGCTGGACCTTGTCCAGCGGCAGGACCGTCCCCTCCGCCATGGCGGCGTCGACGAACAGGCGGGCGGAACAGAAGTCGTAGCGCATCACGTTTGCGTCCCGGATCATCCGGGCCGGCGATAACATGGTACCGGAATTCTGGCGAGCGGGCCCGGAGTCGCCATGCCGCTGCCGCGATGTTGCGGGAAATGCCGGATGGCTATATCGAGTTGCGGTCTGATCGCGTGGGTGCACTTATGCTGCGTTTCCTCTCGGCCTCTTTGTTGACCGCGATGGTCTTCGCTGGCGCTCCGGCCTTCGCCAACGAATTCTGCGATAAGGAAATGGCGCCCCTGGTGCAGCAGCGCACCGCGCTGACCGCCAAGCTGAACGACATCGGCAAGCACGCCAAGCAGGCGGGCGCGCGCGAGAAATTCTGCGGCACCCTGACCACCTATATCGGCAACATCACGAAGTTCGTGAACTATATGGAGCAGAACAAGGACTTCTGCGGCATTCCGCAGGAGGCGATCGATTCCGCGCGCAAGGGCCTGGGGCAGAACCAGACCCTGCGCAAGCGGGTCTGCTCGGGCCCGCCGCCGGAGGCCAGGCCGGGCAACGGCAAGCCGGCCGTGCCGCAGCCGCCGGTCGAGCTGCGTCTGCAATAGCGATGAGCGGGCAGGTCGCCGACGCGCCGGCCGGCAACTGGGTCGATCGGTACGCGCCGCCGCTCCTGCGCCCGTTCCTGCGGCTGTCGCGGGCCGACCGCCCGATCGGCGGCTGGCTCCTGATGTGGCCGTGCTGGTGGTCGGCAGCGCTGGCCGCCCTGCAGCTCGGCCATGCCGCGCCCAATCCCTGGCACCTCGCGCTGTTCCTGATCGGCGCCTTCGCCATGCGCGGAGCCGGCTGCACCTACAACGACATCGTCGACCGCGACATCGACGCCGCGGTCGAGCGCACGCGCTCGCGGCCGCTGCCCTCCGGCCAGGTCGGGCTGTCGGCGGCGGTGGCCTGGCTGGTGGTGCAGGCGCTGGCCGGCTTCGTCGTGCTGCTGCAGTTCAACGCCTACACGGTCTGGCTCGGCCTCGCCTCGCTGCTGGTGGTCGCCGCCTATCCCTTCGTGAAGCGCTTCTCCTCCTGGCCGCAGGCGGTGCTGGGCCTGGCCTTCTCCTGGGGCGCGCTGATGGGCTGGGCCGCGTCCTACGGCCATCTCAACTCGGCGCCCGAGCTGCTCTTCGCCGGCTGCGTGCTGTGGGTGATGGGCTATGACACCATCTATGCCTGCCAGGACCGCGAGGACGACGCCCTCGTCGGCGTGCGCTCGACGGCGCGCCTGTTCGGCCGCCACGCCCGTGCCGGCGTCGCCCTGCTCTATGTCGGCGCGGTGGCGCTGATGGCCCTGTCGCTGGCGCTGGCCGACGCCGCGCTGTTCGCCTTCCTCGGCCTCGGCGCCTTCATGGTGCACCTCGCCTGGCAGGTGGTGCTGCTCGACGTCGACAATGCCGGGCGCTGCCTCAGGCTGTTCCGCTCGAACCGCGAAGCCGGGCTGGTGCTGTTCGCCGGCCTCCTGCTGGAATGCCTGGTGCGCTGGTTCTGACGCGATTCACGTCCGGGCGATGATCTCGCGTTCGCGGTGCACCTTGGGGTGCTTGGGCAGCCTGCCGGTGCGCCGGCGCGTCAGGAAGCGCGGCCGGCGCCGGGCGATGTGGGACGGCATGCGGCGCGGCCGCACCCGGCCGATCGCCAAGGCGCCGAGGCGGGGGAAGGGCTCGGAAAAGCTGCCGTCCAGCTCCGCCACCAGCATCGGCAGGCAGAAGCGGTTGGCCCAGTATTGCCACTCCGCCGCGACGTCGTGGTCGTCCGACGCCTCGAACAGCACCACGTCGAGGTCGCGGTCCTCGTGCACCAGGCGCACGAGCACGCGTGCGCCGTGCGCCGCCGTCGGCCGGACCTCCAGGGCGACGCCCTCGTAGAGGGGATAGGGGATGGCCACGCGCATCCTGACGCCGGCGCGGCTGCGCTCGATCTGCACCGCATGCTCGAGGATCTCGATGTGCCGCCGGCCGCCGTCGGCACGCGGATCCTCGACCTCGAAACGAATCGGGACGGCCAGGGCGCCGGACCGACTGGGTCGGTCCGGCGCGGCCACGTGCGTTCGGCACGCTGAGTGACGCCTCATGAAACTTGCTCCCTGCGGAACTCTTCGGTTCCGTCACGGCGCGAGACTGGCGCGGACCTCCCTCCCGGCGGCTTAAGGATCTCGGTTAAGCCTTGGTTGCCCCGCCCGGCCCGGCCGCTTTCGGTGGCTATGCTTAGGAAGGGCTTGCCGGGCAGGGTGAACGACTGGTTTTTAATCTCGTTCAAAAGCTTGGCTTGCGCCGCCCCGAGCCCTCGCCTAAATCGGGCGGGCTCGGCGGATCCCTCCGGGCGCGCCTTCCCCGACAGCCTGTTGCATCAAGCGGCGGCCGAGGACCGGCGTGCCGGCGGAAGGCCCGCGGAGCCGCCCGGCTTTGTGGACCGGCCGAAACGGCCTGCCCCGTCGCGCGGCCGATCGACTGCGGAAGGACTGGCCTTGCCCCACCCCGAAGGATTGACCGCGAAGGAAGCCCTGGCGCTGCTGATCGCCGCCGTGCGCGAGGCGGGCGAGATCGGCCTGCGCTTCGTGCGCGACGGAGCCAGGACCTTCACCAAGGCCGATGCCTCGCCGGTGACGGAGGCGGACCTTGCCATCGACGCCCATCTCGCCGGGCAGCTGCGCGCCGCCGCGCCCGCCATCGGCTGGCTGTCGGAGGAGACCGCCGACAGCGCCGAGCGGCTGGCCCGGCGCCAGGTCTGGATCGTCGATCCCATCGACGGCACGCGCGGCTTCGTCGCCGGCAACGGCGAATGGGTGATCTCGGCGGCGCTGGTCGAGGACGGAAGGCCCCTGGCCGGCGTGCTCTACCGCCCGACCACCGGCGATCTCTACGAGGCGCGCCGCGGCGGCGGCGCCTTCAAGAACGGCGTCCGCCTCGTCGTCCCCGACGGCGCGCTGTCCGATATCGGCCCGGTCGCCGGCCCCAAACCCTTCTTCGACATGCTGCGCCGCGGTGCCCCGCTCGCCGAGCGGGCCCCGAGCCTGGCCTCGCTCGCCCTCCGGCTCGCCTTCCTCGCCGAAGGCCTCATCGACGTCGCCTTTGCCGGGGCCAACAGCCATGACTGGGACATCGCCGCCGCCGAGCTGATCGTCGAGGAGGCGGGAGGGCGCGTCACGGGGTGCGACGGCGCTCCGATCCTGTACAACAGGCCCGAGCCCGTGCACCAGGCGCTGGTCTGTGCCGGGCCGGCGCGCCATGCCGCGCTCGCGGCGCTGCTGCGCGAGCAGACGATGGCGCATCACTGACAGCAGCGGCCGGAATGCCGGCGCATCCGGCCGCTCGAAGCCAAGCCTTCCCGGGGACCCGCATCGGGATCTCCGCAAGATCAGGGAGGAGCGCCGGGAGTGGTCTCGAACTCACCCCGTTTGCTCTGCAAAGGACCTGCGATGGCGGACCAACCCAAGCAATTGCTGCATCTGGTGATCGGCGGCGAATTGACCTCGCTCGGCGGCACCGAGTTCAGGGACCTCAAGGCCGTCGACATCGTCGGGGTCTTCCCCGACTATGCCAGCGCCAAGGTCGCCTGGAAGGCCAAGGCGCAGTCGACCGTGGACAGCGCCCAGACCCGCTACTTCATCGTGCACCTGCATCGTCTGCTCGATCCCTCGACGGACACGACGGCCGGGCAATCCTGACGCGATGTTCAAGCGGCTGGGTCGATCGGTTGCGGTGCAGCGCTTCGCCGGAGAATGCCTTGCGCTCTGGTTGAAGTTCGTGCGCGCGACGTCGCGCTTCACCGATCAACCCGCCGATCTCTACGGGCCGATCCGGGACCGCTACCCCTATATCGTCGCCATGTGGCACGGGCAGCACTTCCTGGTGCCGTTCATGCGGCGCGAGGGGCATTCCTTCAAGGTCCTGATCTCGCGCCACGGCGACGGCGAGATCAACGCGGTGGCGGTGACGCGCCTCGGCCTCGGCCTGGTCCGCGGCTCCGGCGGACGCCCGGCGCGGCAGTTCCGCAAGGGCGGCCCGGCGGCGCTGCGCGAGATGGTGGCGACGCTGGGCGAGGGCAGCTCGGTCGGCTCGACCGCCGACGTGCCGCGCAAGGGCGGCGTCGCCGGGCCCGGCATCGTCGCCCTGGCCCGCCTCTCCGGCCGGCCGATCGTGCCGGTGGCGGTCGCGACCTCCAACCTGATCCGCCTCTCGACCTGGGACCGGGCGGTGATCAACCTGCCTTTCTCGCGCGGGGCCTTCGTCGTCGGCGATCTCGTCCACGTGCCGGCCGACGCGGACGCGGCCCTCCTGGAGGAAAAGCGCCGCGAGGTCGAGCGGGCGCTCGACCTCGCGCACGAGCGGGCCTATGCCATGGTCGGCCGCACATTCCGGAAGGCGCGACCGTGACGCCGGCATCCCGGGTCCGCAGGGGCGGGCCGCTCCCTCCCGGCCGATCGGCGGCGCGATGAGCCGATCCCTGCCCATCGGCCTCAGGCTGTACCGGCTCGGCGCGTCGGTGCTGGGCCTTGCGGCGCCGCTGTTCCTCGCCGTGCGCCGCGCCCGCGGCAAGGAGGACGGCGCCCGCATCGGCGAACGGCACGGCATTCCCGGCCTCGACCGGCCGGGGGGACCGCTGTTCTGGCTGCACGGCGCCAGCGTCGGCGAGACTCTGACCGTGCTGCCGCTGGCCGAGCGGCTGGTGGCGCGCGGCTGCACCGTGCTCGTGACGTCGGGCACGGTCACGTCGGCCGCCGTGCTGGCGCGGCGCCTGCCCCCGGGCTGCCTGCACCAGTTCGTCCCGCTCGACGTGCCCGCCTTCGTGCGGCGCTTCCTCCGGGCCTGGCGCCCGGATGTGGCGATCTTCGTGGAATCGGAGCTGTGGCCGGTGATGATCACCGAGGCCCACCGCCACAGGGTGCCGCTGGTGCTGGTCAACGGGCGGATGTCGTCGCGCTCCTTCGCCCGCTGGCGCCGCCTGCCGCGCACCATTGCCGCGCTGCTCGGCCGCTTCGACCTCTGCCTCGCCCAAAGCGCGGCGGATGCCGAGCGTTTCGCCGCCCTCGCGGCGCCGCGCGTCTCGGCGCCCGGCAACCTGAAGTTCGACGCCGCGCCGCTGCCCTTCGACGGCGCCGCGCTGGCCCGCCTGCAGGCGACGCTGCGGGGCCGGCCGGTCTGGGTCGCCGCCTCCACCCACGAGGGCGAGGAGGCCATCGCCGCCGCCGTCCACGCCCGCGTGCGCAGCGGCGTGCCCGACCTCCTCACCATCATCGTCCCGCGCCATCCCGAGCGGGGCGATGCCATCGCCGACGTGGCGGCCGGGCAGGGCTTCAACGTCCTGCAGCGCTCGCGCGGCTTCGAGCCCGACCGCGGCGTCGAGATCTATGTCGCCGATACGGTGGGCGAGCTCGGCCTGTTCTATCGCCTCGCCCGCATCGTCTTCGTCGGCGGTTCGCTGGTGCGCCACGGCGGCCAGAATCCGGCCGAGGCGGCGCGGCTCGGCGCGGCGGTCCTGCACGGGCCCCATACCGGCAATTTCGTCGATGCCTATGCCGCGCTCGACCGGCACGGCGGCGCCGCGGCGGTCGCGGACGGTGATGCGCTGGCGGCCGAGGTCGAGCGGCTGCTCGTCGATCCCGCGGCGGTGGGGGCCATGGCGGCGGCGGGCGAGCGGGCCGTTGCCGGCCTCGCCGGCGCGCTCGACCGGGTGGTCGGAGCGCTCGACCCCTATCTCGTCCATCTCGCCCTCAGCGGGAGCCGGCGGTGATGCGCTGGCCTCGGCCCGTCCTGCGTCCGCCGCCGTTCTGGTACCGCCCGCCGGGCATGGCGGCGCGGCTGCTCGGCCCTGTCGCCCGCGCCTATGGTGATGCCGTCGCCGAGCGGATGGCGCGGCCTGGCGGGCGGGTCTCGGCGCCGGTGCTGTGCGTCGGCAATTTCACCGTCGGCGGCGCGGGCAAGACGCCGCTGGCGCTCGCCATCGCAGGCATGCTGCTGGAGGCGGGCGAGCAGCCGATCTTCCTCACCCGCGGCTATGGCGGCGACGAGCACGGGCCGGTGCTGGTCTCGCCCGACGACGGTGCCGACCGCGTCGGCGACGAGGCGCTGCTGCTCGCCGAATGCGCGCCCACCATCGTCGCCGCCGACCGGCTCGCCGGCGCCATCCTCGCCTGCCAGAGCGGAGCGAGCATCGTCGTCATGGATGACGGCTTCCAGAACCCGGCGCTGGTCAAGGATTGCTCGATCGTCGCCGTGGACGGGGAGACCGGCATCGGTAACGGCCTCGCCCTGCCCGCCGGGCCGCTGCGGGCGCCCGTGCACGCCCAGATGCCCTTCGCCTCGGCCGTGGTGGTGATCGGCGCGGGCGATCCCGGCGCCCGCGTCGCCGACTTCGCCAGGGAGTCCGGCCGGGCGGTGTTCCATGCCCGCGTCGGCCCCGAGCCTTCCGCGCCGGGCCTGCGCGGCAAGCGCGTGCTGGCCTTCGCCGGCATCGGCCGCCCGGAAAAATTCTTCAAGACCCTCGCCGACCTCGGCGCCATCATCGCGGCCACCGAGGTGTTCCCCGACCATCATCGCTTCAGCGAAGCCGATGCCCTGCGCATCGCCGGCCGCGCCCGCGGCGGCAAGCTCGTGCCGGTGACCACCGCCAAGGACATGGTGCGCCTCGCCGGCGGCCCGGCCCGCGACGCCCTCGCCTCGATCAGCCGCGTCGTGCCGGTGCGGCTGACCTTCGAGGACGGCCAGGCGGTGCGGCGCTTCCTGGCCAAGATGCTCAACGTCAGCTTCTGAGCGGCGGCCGGCCCCCGTGGATCGCGCGTGCCGGTCGCTCGGACGCCGCGTCCGATGCCTTCGTCCGGTCCGCCGTTTCGCCTCGCGCCACCCCGTTGCCGACGCCTGCAGCCTGCGCTCGCGAGGGATGCGCGCGTCGCATGGCAGAACCCCTGTTGACGTTTTATAGCAATTGCTAAATCATATTGCAGGGGCGAAGAAAGCGGACGCGACATGCAAACGGCTCTCGCACGACAGACGATGACGGACCGCACGACAGCGGCCATCCGCGACGCCCTGGCCGGCCGCCGGCGGGGACCCATGGCCGCCATGCTGTTCGCCGGCCCGGCGGTGATCGCCTCGATCGCCTACATGGATCCCGGCAATTTCGCCACGAACATCCAGGCCGGCGCCAAGTATGGCTATGCCTTGCTCTGGGTGGTGCTGATGGCGAACGTCATCGCCATGCTGTTCCAGGCCCTCTCGGCCAAGCTCGGCATCGTCACCGGCCGTAACCTCGCCGAGATGTGCCGCGAGCATTTCCCGCTTCCCGTCGTCCTCGCCATGTGGGCGGTCAGCGAGGTCGCCGCCATGGCGACCGACCTCGCCGAATTCCTCGGCGGCGCGATCGGCCTGTCCCTGTTGTTCCAGATGCCGCTCCTGGCGGGCATGATCGTCACCGCCGTCGTGACCTACGGGATCCTGCTGTTCGAGAAGCACGGGTTCCGGCCGATGGAGCTGATCATCGGCGCGCTCGTGGCGGTCATCGGCCTGTGCTATCTCGCGGAGATGTTCATCGCCCCGGTCTCATGGGGAGAGGTGGCGCTCCACTCGGTGCTGCCGCAGATGCCCGACGCCGCGGCGCTGACCATCGCGGTCGGCATCATCGGCGCCACCGTCATGCCGCACGCGATCTATCTCCATTCCGGCCTGACCCAGAACCGTGCGCCGGCGCGCGACGAGACGGAGCGGGGCAAGCTGATCAAATTCTCGAACATCGAGGTTTTCGTCGCGCTGGCGATCGCCGGCCTCGTCAACATGGCGATGGTGGTCATGGCCTCGAGCGCCTTTCACGCCGGGCATAGCGACGTCGCGGAGATCGAGACCGCCTATCACACGCTGACGCCGCTGCTGGGCATCGGCGCGGCCGGAATCTTCCTGGCATCCCTCATCGCCTCCGGCGTTTCCAGCTCGGTCGTCGGCACGATGGCGGGGCAGATGATCATGCAGGGCTTTGTCGGCTTCCGCATCCCGATCTGGGTGCGGCGCCTGGTGACGATGATCCCTGCCTTCATCGTGGTCGCGCTCGGCGTCAACGCCACCGATGCCCTCGTCCTCAGCCAGGTGGTTCTCAGCATCGCCCTGCCCGTGCCGATGATCGCCCTCGTCATCCTCACCCGGCGGGTCGACATCATGGGATCCTTCGCCAACGGCAAGCTGACGGACGTGCTCGCCATCGTCGGCACCGCGATCGTCCTGATCCTCAACGCGGTGCTGCTGCTGCAGACCTTCGGCGTCGACATCCCGGGACTGCCGACCGGCTGATCGCCGGCGCCGGGCGCCGCGGACAACGCAAGGCCGGGCGCCGTGCCCGGCCTGCGACGGCGTCGCGCGTCCTACGCCAGTCCCAGCGCCCGCAGCCGCGTCATCACCGCGTCGCGCGAGGAATAGGCCTCCTGCCGGTCGACGCTCCAGTAGCGCAGGTCGTCCAGCGCGATCGGCTCGCCGGTCACGGCGCAGCGCACGAAGGCGCCGGGGCGGATGACCCTGAGGTCGCCGTCGAGATATTGCAATTGCGCCTCGCCGGGTGTCGGCGGGCGGCGTTCATATCGGTTCATGGCGCGAACTGCGGTTGCTTTGGCTCTTTCTAGCGTCTTGCGGGGGGCGGCGCCACCTCAGTCGAACAGGCCCTTCTGCGGCACGTCGGTGCCCGGGCGCGTCCGCCGCATCGCCGGCCTGGACGGGGGAGCGGGCGGGCCGTCCTCGCTGCGCACCCTCACCCGGCCGTCGGCGAACTGGATGTCGAGCAGGCCGGCCGCCCGCGCCGTCTCGACGTCGCGCACCGGCCGGTCGCCGCCGTCGCGCACCAGCGCGAAGCCGCGCTTCAGCACGCCCTGGTAGGAATAGGCCTCCAGCAGGGTGGCGAGGCGGGTGAGGGCGTCGCGCCGCCGATGGGTGCGCGTCTGCGCCACCGCCGAGAGTCGCGAGAACAGGGTCTGCAGCCGCTCGCGGCCGATGTGCGCCTCGCGGGCCAGCAGGCGGGGAGCGAGCCGCTCGGCCAGGGAGGCCAGCCGCGCCCGGCCGATCTCGAGGCGGGCGCGGGGACTGCACGCCAGGAGCCGCCGCGACAACGCGTCGAAGCGCTGCTGGTGGCGCCGCGCATTGAGGATCAGCGCCTGCGTCAGCCGTCCGGCGGTGAGGTCGAGCCGCTGGCGCGGCGTCGCCAGCAGCGCCTCGGCGCCGGGCAGGCCGCGAGCGAGGTTGCGCAGGTCGCTGCGCCGGCGCTCGATGTGCCGCAGCGTGCTGGCGGTGAGCCGCCCGCCGAGATCGGCGAGATCGGCGAGGAGGTCGGCCCTGACCGGCACCGCCATCTCGGCCGCGCCGGTCGGCGTCGGGGCCCGGCGATCCGCCACGTGATCGATCAGCGTCCAGTCCGTCTCGTGGCCGACCGCCGAGATCAGCGGGATCGGGCAGGCCGCGGCGGCGCGCACCACCACCTCCTCGTTGAAGGACCACAGGTCCTCCAGGCTGCCGCCGCCGCGCGCCACGATCAGCACGTCGGGGCGCGGTATGGGGCCGCCCGGAGCGAGGGCGCCGAAGCCGGCGATGGCGGCGGCGACCTCGGCGGCGCTGGTCTCGCCCTGCACCCGCACCGGCCACACCACCACCCGGCGCGGGAAGCGGTCGGAGAGGCGGTGCAGGATGTCGCGGATCACCGCCCCGGTCGGCGAGGTGACGACGCCGATCACCTGCGGCAGATAGGGCAGCGGCTTCTTGCGCGCCTCGTCGAACAGGCCCTCGGCCGCGAATTTGCGGCGGCGCTCCTCCAGGAGCGCCATCAGCGCGCCGAGACCGGCCGGCTCCAGCCGGTCGATGACGATCTGGTAGGAGGACTTGCCGGGGAAGGTGGTCAGCCGGCCATGGGCGATCACCTCCATGCCCTCCTCGGGCCGCGTCTTCAGCCGGGCGAGCGTGCCCTTCCAGACCACGGCGTCGATCTTGGCGCCTTCGTCCTTCAGGGCGAAATAGGCATGGCCCGAGGCGACCGGGCCGCGATAGCCGGAAATCTCGCCGCGCACGCGGACATAGCCATAGGCCTCCTCGACCGTGCGCTTGAGGGCCTGCGACAGCTCGGAGACGGACCATTCGGGCGCATTGGACGGCGATTCGGCGGGAAGATCGGACATGGCGAGAGCTTAGCCGCCGCTCCCGGCGAGGTCGAGCGCCCGCGGCCCTCAGCCGTTGCGGAAGGCGTAGGCATAGCCGTTGATCGCGGGCACGCCGCCGAGATGGGCGTAGAGCACCTTCGACCCCGCGGGAAATGCGCCCTTGCGCACCAGGTCGATCAGGCCCTGCATGGATTTGCCCTCGTAGACGGGGTCGGTGATCATGCCTTCGAGGCGCGCGCAGAGCCGGATCGCCGCCTTCGTCTCGTCCGACGGCACGCCGTAGAGGGGATAGGCGTAGTCCTCGTGCAGGACGACGTCCTCGGCGACGATGTCCCGGCCGAGCTCGACCAGCCCGGCGGTGTCGCGGGCGATCTGCAGCACCTGCGCCCGGGTCTGCTCCGGCGTCGCCGAGGCGTCGATGCCGATCACCCGGCGGGCGCGGCCGTCGGCGGCGAAGCCGACCAGCATGCCGGCATGGGTCGAGCCGGTGACGGTGCAGACGATGATGAAGTCGAACTGGAAGCCGAGCTCGCGCTCCTGCCGGCGCACCTCCTCGGCGAAGCCGACATAGCCGAGGCCGCCATATTTGTGCACCGACGCCCCGGCCGGGATCGGGTAGGGCCTGCCGCCCCGGGCCTCGACGTCGGCGATCGCCTCTTCCCAGCTGCGCCGGATGCCGATGTCGAAGCCGTCCTCGACCAGGCGCACATCCGCGCCCATGATCCGGCTCAGCATGATGTTGCCGACACGGTCGTAGACCGCGTCCTCGTGCGGCACCCAGCTCTCCTGCACCAGCCGGCACTTCATGCCGATCTTGGCGGCCACGGCCGCCACCATCCGGGTGTGGTTGGACTGCACGCCGCCGATCGAGACCAGCGTGTCGGCGCCGGAGGCGATGGCGTCGGGAATGATGAACTCGAGCTTGCGCAGCTTGTTGCCGCCGAAGGCGAGGCCCGAATTGCAGTCCTCGCGCTTGGCATAGAGCTCGACCTGGCCGCCGAGATGGGCGCCGAGGCGCTCGAGCTTCTCGATCGGCGTCGGGCCGAAGGTGAGGGGATAGCGGGCGAATTTCTCCAGCATGGGTGGGCTCCAGCGGCGGTGATCGACATGTGGAGGCTATCACTCCCGCATTGAACGATCTCACCGAAGCTGTGCACATTTTCAGTCGAAAGAGTTATAGATGAGGACAATCATCAGAAATTCATCGGATATCGTACCAGAAAATGAAAGAATCTTCCAAAAAGCAGGGAATGGATCGCATCGACCTCAAGCTGCTGCGTCTGCTGCAGGTCGACGGCCGTATCAGCAATGCCGATCTGGCGGACCGGGTCGGCGTCAGCCCGGCAACCTGCCACCGGCGCATGCAGCGCCTGTTCGCGGAGGGCTTCATCAGGCAGGTGCGTGCCATGGTGGCGCCGCACAAGGTCGACCGAGGGGCGCTGGTGATGGTCGGCGTCGTGCTCGACCGTTCGACGCCGGAGAGCTTCGCGGCGTTCGAGAAGGCGGTGGCGACGCTGAAATTCGTGCTCGACTGCCACCTCGTCGCCGGCGACTTCGACTATGTCCTGAAGATCCGGGTCGGCGACATGGCCGATTTCAACCGCATCCATGGCGACCAGCTGATCGCGCTGCCGGGCGTGCGCCAGACCCGGACCTTCTTCGTCATGAAGGAGGTGGTCGACAATGCGCCCCTCGACTTCTGAGCCGCGCGGGTCCTAAGCCTTGGCCAGCGCCCTCCGGAACGCCTCCAGCGTCTCGGCGCTGACATGGTGCTCGATGCCCTCGGCGTCGATCCGGGCCGTCTCGGCGCTGACGCCGAGCGAGCGCAGGAAGGCCTCCACGGTCTGGTGACGCACCCGGCTCTGATGCGCGACCGCGTGCCCGGCTTCGGTCAGGAACACGCCGCGATAGGGCTTGCGCGACACCAGGCCCTCGCTCGCGAGGCGGGCGAGCATCTTGGCCACGGTCGGCTGCGCGACGCCGAGCCGCGCGGCGATGTCGACCTGCCGGGCCTCGTTGCCGTCCTCGATCAGGTCCGCGATCAGCTCGACATAGTCCTCCACCAGCGCCGAGCGGCGGGCTTCGCGGGTCTGCCGAAATCCCGCCGAATGGATCTCGGCATCGGGGAGCGGCTCCTGGCGCGGCGCAGGCCGGCGTGTACGCGGCACGATCGGTGGCTCTCCTCGTGGTGCGGCCTCCCGGAGGCCGCCGCGGTCTTCATAGCACAGGCGCCGGCGGTTCGCCCCCGGATGCCCGTCCAGCCCCGTTATCACGGACCGGGGCCGCGGAGAGCCGAACCTCGGCGCAATGCACGGAAAAATCTGCATTTAAGCAGTGGCGATGAAATATAGCATATTGAATAATGTCGAGCCGCGGTCCATATTGGAATTGATCCAACGTCAATCTCCCCCTTCTCGTGGAATGGTCCGATGTCCGAGGCCGAGAGCGTGTTGCGGCACCGAGCCTGGAAAGCCTCCGCTGCCGAGGACGATGCGCGGCCGAGCCTGCCGGAGGTGCACGCCTCGGTGAGCGTGCCGCGGGGCGGCTCCTGGATCCGGCGTCTGCTGGCCTTCACCGGCCCGGGCTACATGATCTCGGTCGGCTACATGGATCCCGGCAACTGGGCGACCGACCTCGCCGGCGGCGCCCAGTTCGGCTACACCTTGCTGACGGTGATCATGCTGTCGAACCTGATGGCGATCCTGCTGCAGGCGCTGTCGGCGCGCCTGGGCATCGCCACCGGCCGCGACCTGGCGCAGGCCTGCCGCGACCACTATTCCAGGCCGGTCAACATCGCGCTGTGGATCGCCTGCGAGCTGGCGATCATCGCCTGCGACCTCGCCGAGGTCATCGGCACGGCGATCGCCCTGCAGCTCCTGTTCGGCATCCCGCTCATCGCCGGCGCCCTGATCACGGCCCTGGACGCCTTCCTGCTCCTGCTCCTGATGAACAAGGGCTTCCGCTTCATCGAGGCCTTCGTCATCGCCCTCCTGGTGGTGATCGCCACCTGCTTCGCCATCCAGATCGTCGCGGCGGCGCCGCCCGTGGCCGCGATCCTGAAGGGCTTCGTGCCTTCGCCGGAGATCGTCACCAACCCGGCGATGCTCTATGTCGCCATCGGCATCATCGGCGCGACGGTGATGCCGCACAATCTCTACCTCCACTCCTCGATCGTGCAGACCCGCGCCTATGAGCGGACGGAGGAGGGGCGCCGGGACGCGATCAAATGGTCGACCGCCGACAGCACCATCGCGCTGATGCTGGCCCTGTTCGTCAACGCGGCGATCCTGATCGTCGCCGCCGCCGCCTTCCACGAGACCGGCCATGCCGACGTGGCCGAGATCGACCAGGCCTACGAGCTCCTGTCGCCGCTGCTCGGTCTCGGCATCGCCTCGACCCTGTTCGCCGTGGCGCTGCTCGCCTCGGGCCTCAACTCGACGGTGACCGCGACGCTCGCCGGCCAGATCGTCATGGAAGGCTTCCTGCGCCTGCGCCTGCCCAACTGGGCCCGCCGCCTCATCACCCGCGGCATCGCCATCGTCCCGGTCGTGGTCGTCACCGCCCTGTACGGCGAGAAGGGCACGGCGCAGCTCCTGGTGCTCAGCCAGGTCATCCTTTCCATGCAGCTGCCCTTCGCCGTGATCCCGCTGGTGCGCTTCGTCACCGACCGGCGCAAGATGGGCGTCTTCACCATTCCCCGCTGGGCCGCCGTCCTGTCCTGGACCGTGGCCGGCATCATCCTGGTGCTGAACTTCAAGCTGTTGTTCGACACCGTGCTCGGGTGAGGCCCAGATCGGCTAGGCCGGCCTCGACGTGGCCAGCCGCGGTCTCCTCCTCTCGGATGAGGAGGTGGAGGTCGCCGAACGCCGCGCCGAGACGCTTCGGCGGCTGAACGGGCGGCCCGCGTGAAGCTGGCGCGGACGCCGAAGGCGGCTCGATTCCGCTGATCGCCGGCTTATCGCTCTACCGGCGCGGTCTTGGCCGGTGCGAAACTGATGCGCAGGCGGTTGCCTGTCGCCTTGGCGAACCTTTGCAGCGTGCGCGTCGATGGCATGGTGCGGCCGCTTTCCAAGCGGGCAACGACCGCCTGTGTCGTGCCCATCGCCTTCGCCACGTCCGCCTGGGTCATCGCGGCGGCAGTTCGAGCCTTGATCAGAGCCTCGGCGAGCGCGAATTCCTCATCCAAGGCGTCATAAGCCGCGCGGAATTCCGGATCCTTGAACCAGTCCCGAGCTGCTTCTTCGACCGGTATATAGTGGCGGATCATCGAACCTCCTTCGCCCTTTGCAGGGCCAACTCGATTTCGCGGCGCGGGGTCTTCTGGGTCTTTTTCGCGAAGACCCGGACAATCACGACACGCTGGCCTGTGGCGGTGACATAGGCCGCACGGGCGATACCGTCCTTGCCCTTCAGTCGCATTTCCCAGAGAACACCCTGGAGGTGTTTCACATAAGGTTCGTGCACCTCGTGCAATCCGCCGGCCTCGATAAGCCGCGAAATGCGCAGGAAGCTTGCCACGATGTCGCGCGGGAGCGCCTCAAGCTCCGCCCGCACATCGGCATTCAGAAAACTGACGGTCCAAGGTATTCCGAGAAATATATCTTTTTTGCAATAACGGGCAAGCGGCCTTCCTTTTCTTTTCGTCGGCAGCTGCATCGATGCCGTCGTGAAGGCAGGCCCTCGCGACGGCTGCATCGGAAAGGGGATTGGGCGATCGTGCGCCTGCAACGGGGCCGATGCAGGTTGGGGTGGGGTGATGTCAGACGACCTCGCCGTCCCTCAGCCCTTGCCCTTGTCCGCCAGCGCCGCCTGCGCCGCCGCCAGGCGGGCGATCGGCACGCGGAAGGGGGAGCAGGAGACGTAGTCGAGCCCGGCGCTCTCGCAGAAGGCGATCGAGGCGGGATCGCCGCCATGCTCGCCGCAGATGCCGAGCTTGAGCCCAGCGCGCGCCGCCCGGCCGCGCTCGGCCGCGAGCTTCACCAGCTCGCCCACGCCCTCCTGGTCGATCGACACGAAGGGGTCGACGGCAAAGATGCCCTTCTGCACATAGGTGCCGAGGAAGGCGGCGGCATCGTCGCGGCTGATGCCGATCGTGGTCTGGGTGAGGTCGTTGGTGCCGAAGGAGAAGAACTCCGCCGTCG
The DNA here is from genome assembly GCF_030814995.1 of Labrys wisconsinensis. Taxonomy (GTDB): domain Bacteria; phylum Pseudomonadota; class Alphaproteobacteria; order Rhizobiales; family Labraceae; genus Labrys; species Labrys wisconsinensis. The sequence goes on from NZ_JAUSVX010000006.1 coordinate 108,951, forward strand.
CGGCGATCTCGCCGGCGCGCAGTGCCGCGCGCGGCAGCTCGATCATCGTGCCGACCTGGTAGGAGAGGGCGACGCCGCTCTCCCGGGTCACCGCCTCGGCCATGGCGACGATGCGCGCCTTGACCAGGTCGAGCTCGGCCTTGGTGGCGACCAGCGGCACCATCACCTCCGGCGTCACCGGCTTGCCGGTGGAGCGGGCGGCCTCGACCGCCGCCTCGAAGATGGCGCGGGCCTGCATCTCGGCGATCTCGGGATAGGCGATGGCGAGGCGGCAGCCGCGAAAGCCCAGCATCGGGTTGAACTCGCTGAGCTCCAGCGCCCGGGCCTTCAGCTTGGCCTCGGAGGCGCCCATGGCGGCGGCGACCTCGGCGACCTCCTCGTCGGTGTGCGGCAGGAACTCGTGCAGCGGCGGGTCGAGCAGGCGGATCGTCACCGGCAGGCCCGACATGATCTCGAACAGCTGGCGGAAATCGGCCCGCTGCATCGGCAGGAGCTTGGCGAGGGCGGCCCGGCGGCCCTTCTCGTCGTCGGCCAGGATCATCTCGCGCATGGCGACGATGCGGCCTTCCTCGAAGAACATGTGCTCGGTGCGGCACAGGCCGATGCCCTCCGCCCCGAACTGCCGCGCCTGGCGCGCGTCGGAGGGCGTCTCGGCATTGGTGCGCACCTTCATGCGGCGCAGGCCGTCGGCCCATTCCATCAGGGTGGCGAATTCGCCCGAGAGCTCCGGCTGCTGCATCGCCACCTTGCCGGCGAGCACCTGGCCGGTCGAGCCGTCGAGGGTGATGATGTCGCCCCTGCGCCAGGCCTTGCCGCCGGCATGCAGCACGCCGGCGGCCGCATCGACCCGGATCGAGCCGGCGCCGGAGACGCAGGGCTTGCCCCAGCCGCGCGCCACCACGGCGGCGTGCGAGGTCATGCCGCCGAGGCGGGTGAGGATGCCGGCGGCGGCGAGCATGCCCTTGATGTCCTCCGGGCTGGTCTCCTGGCGCACCAGGATTACCGGACGGCCGGCCGATTTCACCGCCTCCGCCTCCTCGGAGGTGAAGACGATCTCGCCCGAAGCGGCGCCGGGGGAGGCCGGCAGGCCGCGGGCGATCTCCTGGCGCGCGGCCTTGGGATCCAGGGTCGGGTGCAGCAGCTGGTCGAGCCCGGCGGGATCGACGCGCGCCACCGCCTCCGCGCGGGTGATGACGCCCTCGTTCGCCATCTCCACCGCGATCCTGAGGCTGGCCTTGCCGGTGCGCTTGCCCGAGCGGGTCTGCAGCATCCAGAGCTTGCCGGCCTCCACCGTGAACTCGATGTCCTGCATGTCGCGGTAGTGCTGCTCCAGCACGTGCGTGATGCGCTTGAACTCGGCGAAGGCCTGCGGCATCGCCTTTTCCATCGAGGGGGCCGGCATGCCGCCGGCGATGCGCGCCGTCTCGGTGATCGGCTGCGGCGTGCGGATGCCCGCCACCACGTCCTCGCCCTGGGCGTTGATCAGGAACTCGCCATAGAGCGCGTTCTCGCCGGTGGAGGGGTTGCGGGTGAAGGCGACGCCGGTGGCCGAGCTCTCGCCGCGATTGCCGAACACCATCGCCTGCACGTTGACCGCGGTGCCCCAGCTCTCCGGGATCTGCTGCAGGGAACGGTAGGTGATGGCGCGCGCATTCATCCAGGAGGAGAACACCGCGCCGATGGCGCCCCAGAGCTGTTCGTGCGGATCCTGCGGGAAGGGCTTGCCGAGCTCCTCCTGCACCAGCGTCTTGTACTTGGCGACAAGGCCCTTCCAGTCGGCGGCCGTCAGGTCGGTGTCGAGCACATAGCCCTTGTGCTCCTTGAAGTCCTCGAGGATCTCCTCGAAATGGGCATGGTCGACTTCCAGCACCACGTCCGAATACATGGTGATGAAGCGCCGGTAGCTGTCCCAGGCGAAGCGCTCGTCGCCCGAGGCGGCCGCCACCGCCGCCACGGTGGCGTCGTTGAGGCCGAGGTTCAGCACCGTGTCCATCATGCCGGGCATCGAGGCCCGCGCGCCGGAGCGCACCGAGACCAGCAGCGGGTTGGCCGGGTCGCCGAAGCGCTTGCCGGTGATGCGGCCGACCGCGGCGAGCGCCGCCTCGACCTCGCCGGCGAGCTCGGGCGGATAGTGCCGGTCATGGGCGTAATAGTGGGTGCAGACCTCGGTGGTGATGGTGAAGCCGGGGGGCACCGGCAGGCCGATATTCGACATCTCGGCGAGGTTGGCCCCCTTGCCCCCGAGCAGGTTGCGCATGCCCTGCTCGCCTTCGGCCCGGCCGTCACCGAAGCCATAAACCCACTTCGTCATGCTTCACCTCTCCCACGCGGCCATCGTCCGAACCCTGTCCGGGGACCGGACGGACATGCCGCAGTTCCGAAGGCTCCGGCCGGCATGCGCAGGGGCTGATCCCCTCGCGCGCCGGCCGGGCAGTGGTTGCCGGCAGGCTTTTCACAGCGCGACGCGAATTGCAATTGCTATGTGCGGACGGCCGGCGTGATTTGCGCAAATCCTCACAACCCTGCGTAATGGGTTGGCATTGCTGATCTTTTGTCTGACAAGACTCTGCCGGGCGTGGCAGCGGCATGCGCCGGCCGCGCCGGACATTCCGCTTGCGTTCCCCGCCGTGCGGCAGGACAAACGCCTCGGTTGTCCCCGGAGATGCGCATGCCCACCTTCAAGGCCCTCGTCGTGACCAAGCCGGACACCGGCTATGCCTGCGACTTCGCCGAGTTCGACGAGCAGGACCTGATGGAGGGCGACGTCACCGTCCGCATCACCCATTCCACCGTCAACTACAAGGACGGCCTGGCCATCACGGGCAAGAGCCCGGTGGTGCGGCGCTTCCCGATGATTCCGGGCGTCGATTTCGCCGGCGAGGTTACCGCCTCCACCCACAAGGACTGGCGGCCCGGCGACCATGTCGTGCTCAACGGCTTCGGCGTCGGCGAGACCCATCTCGGCGGCTATGCCGAGAAGGCGCGGATCAAGGGCGACTGGCTGGTGCCGCTGCCCTACGGCCTCAGCCATGCCCAGGCCATGGCCATCGGCACGGCCGGCTACACCGCCATGCTCTGCCTGATGGCCCTGGAGGCCCATGCCATCGCGCCGAGCCGCGGCCCGGTGCTGGTGACCGGCGCCGCCGGCGGCGTCGGCTCGGTGGCGGTAGCCCTGCTGGCCAAGGCCGGCCACGAGGTGGTCGCCTCGACCGGGCGCACGGAGGAGGCGGACTATCTCAAGGACCTCGGCGCCGCCGAGGTGATCGACCGGGCCGAGCTCACCGGCAAGGTCCGCCCGCTCGGCAAGGAGCGATTCGCCGGCGTGGTCGACACCGTCGGCTCGACCACGCTCGCCAATGCCCTGTCGATGACGAAGTATGGCGGCGCCGTCGCGGCCTGCGGCCTCGCCGGCGGCATGGACCTGCCGGCGACGGTCGCCCCCTTCATCCTGCGCGGGGTGTCGCTGCTCGGCGTCGACTCGGTGATGTGCCCCCTGGTGGTGCGCAAGGAGGCCTGGCGCCGCCTCGGCAACGAGCTCGACCGCGGCAAGCTCGCGGCCATGACCAGCACCGTGCCCTTCGCCGAGGTCAAGGAGGTGGCGGCCCGCATCCTGGAAGGCCGCACGCGCGGGCGCGTGGTGGTCGAGATCGGCTGAGGCGCGCCTGCCGAAGATGTGGAAAGCGCCGCCCGGGCGGCCCCGGGGATTTCATCGGCCGGCCGATGCCGGTATTGAGGGGCTGCCGAAGGCGAGGGCGGCCGGGCCGGAGGAGGGGAATGAAGATCGAGATCGAGATGGGCAGCGTCTCCGCCCCCGGCGGAGCCGGTGGGCCGGCGATGCTCGATATCGAGGAACTCCTGGCCACCCGCCTCCTGGTGCAGGGCAATTCCGGCTCGGGCAAGTCGCATCTGCTGCGCCGGCTGCTGGAGCAGAGCGCCCCGCATGTGCAGCAGGTGATCGTCGACCCCGAGGGCGAGTTTTCCGGCCTCGCCGAGCGCTTCGGCCATGTCGTGGTCGATGCCGACCGCAGCGTCGCCGAGCTCGGCACCATCGCCGGGCGCGTGCGCCAGCACCGCGTCTCCGCCGTGCTCAACCTGGAGAGCCTCGACGCCGAGCGGCAGATGCGGGCGGCGGCGGTGTTCCTCAACGCCCTGTTCGACGCCGAGCGCGACCATTGGTACCCGATGCTGGTGGTGGTGGACGAGGCGCAGCTCTTCGCCCCCGCCGTCTCCGGCGACGTGGCCGAGGAGGTGCGCAAGCTCTCGCTCGGCGCCATGACCAACCTGATGTGCCGCGGCCGCAAGCGCGGCCTCGCCGGCATCATCGCCACCCAGCGCCTGGCCAAGCTCGCCAAGAACGTCGCGGCCGAGGCTTCCAACTTCCTGATGGGCCGCACCTTCCTCGACATCGACATGGCCCGCGCCGCCGACCTGCTCGGCCTCGACCGGCGCCAGGCCGAGACCTTCCGCGAATTGCAGCGCGGCCATTTCGTCGCCCTCGGCCCGGCCATCTCGCGCCGGCCGCTGCCGATCAAGGTCGGGCCGGTGGAGACGCAGATGCGCGCCGCCGCGCCGAAGCTGACGCCGCTGCCCGAGCAGCCCTCGGAAGAGGCGCGCGAGCTGATCCTGGCGCCGGTCCCGGCCGCGCCGGCCCGCGCTGCGGCCGAGCGGCGGCCGAGCGTCCCGCCGCCGCTGTCGACCAACCAGATCCTCGAGCAGGTGGTGCGCAACCGTCCCGCGGCGCCCGCTGAGGAGGAGCCGGTGGTGCCCTGGGCGGAGCGTGAGGCGCTGTTCCGCCGCATCGCCTACGAGATGATGCTGGAGCCGCAGGCCCATTTCCGGCCCGAGCCTGGGCTCTACCAGGATTTCCTCGCCCGCTGCCGTCTGGAGAAGCTGCCCGGCGCCTTGCCGCTCGCCGATTTCCGGCTGCAGCTCAGCATCGCCCGCGCCGGCCTCGACCCCGCGGCCGTCGACGCCGAGGCCTGGCAGGCGGCGATCGACGTCGCCCGCCGCGTGCCGAGCGACCTGCAGGCCGTGTTCCTGATCCTCGCCGCCGCGGCGCTGCAGGGCGCCGCCTGCCCCTCCAACATGGAGCTCGCCCATCGCTGCGGCTCCCATTCGGCCGGGCGGGCCAAGAGCCAGATCCGCCACCTCGAGCGCGCCGGCTTCGTCGTCACCCGCGCCGACATGCGCGGCAACCGCATCGCCGCCATCCCGGACCTCGGCTGGGAGACGGCGCTGGGCGACCCGAACGCGCCGGCCGCCCCGGCGGCGGTCGCCGAGGACGACATCATCGCTGCCGAATAGGCCGCGGCAGCCTCACAGCCCCGCGGCGCGAGGGCTTTACAGCCCCGCGGCGATGCCCTTGCCCTCGATCAGCCCGCGGCGCCTGGCGAGGGCGTCCCAGGCATGGTCCATGAACACCCGCACCCGGGCGGAATGCTTCAGGTCCGGATGGGTCAGGAGCCAGAGCGGCGAGGAGAGCTCGTCGAGCGGCTCGGAAATCCGCGCCAGGCTGGAGATCTGGTCGCCGATGAAGCAGGGCAGGGGCGCGAAGCCGACGCCGGCCTCGATCGCCTCGGCGACGCCGAGCACGGTGTTGAGGCGCATCACCACGCGCTCCACCGCCACCTCCCGCTCCATCCAGCGCGAGGGCTGGATATGAGCGAGGTTCTCGCCGAAGCCGACCCAGCGCCCGCCGAGCGCATCCACCATGTCGCGTCCGGCGAAGGGCGACTGGCCGTAGACCGCCCAGGCGATGACGCAGATCTTGCGGCCGACCAGCGTCTCCGGCGGCGCCGACGTCGCGCGGATCGCCACGTCGGCGTCGCGCTTGGACAGGTTGAGCGAGGCGTTGGCGATCACCACGTCGAGGCGGATGTCCGGGCACGCCTTGAGGAAGCTGGCGAAGACCGGCGTCATCAGGTGCACCATCAGCGTGTCGTTGGTGGTGACGCGCAGATCTCCCGAGGGCTTGATGTCGCGCCCGGCGATGCGGCGCTCGAAGCTGGTGATCTCCCCGTCCATGCGCCCGGCCAGCGCCACCATCTCCTCGCCTGCGGCGGTGAGGGCGTAGCCCTGGCGGCCGCGCTCGAACAGGCGGGTGCCGAGGACCTCCTCCACGGCGTTGATGCGCCGGAACACGGTGGAATGGTTGACGCCGAGCTTCTCGGCCGCCCCGACCAGCGACTTCGCATCCGCCACCGCCTGGACATAGCGATAGTCGTCCCAGGAGGTCTGCACGCGGGAGGGGGCGGTCGGGGACGTCGTCATCGGCAGGCCATCTGCTTGCAATCTTGCAAACAAATGCGCCGTGACGATGACGTTGGCAAGCGCCCGTGGTGCCGGGCCCGATCCGTGGCCGGCCTGGGCGGATATCTCCGATGATCCGGCCGTCAGCCGAAATGCTCGATCAGCAATTCGGTGAGGGCACGGATCTTTCGCGTGGGGTGCTGCCCCGGCGGCCGGACGACGAACAGGCCGGCCTCGGGCAGCGGATACTGCGGCATCACCGGGACCAGGGAACCCGACGCCAGGTCCTTCTCCGTCAGGAAGTCCGGCAAGGCGGCGATGCCGAGCCCGGCGACGGCTGCCGCCGCAAGCGCCGTCCCGTTATCCGCCTTGAACCGGCCCTGCGGATGAACGGCGATCGTCCTGTCTCCGTCGATGAACCGCCAGGTCTCGGTGCCTTGCAACAGGGCCTGGTGCGAGACCAGCCCTTCCGGCGTCTCGGGCGCCCCATGCTCCCTGATATAGGCGGGACTGGCAACGAGCCTGCCATGGATGGGCCCGACGCGCCGTGCGATCAGGTTCGAGTCGCTGAGGTAGCCGACGCGGACGGCGCAGTCGAAGCCTTCTCCCACGATATCGACGAAACGATCGCTGTAGCAGGCATGCACGTGAAGGAGCGGATGCCTGCTGGCCAGGTCCGCCAGCACCGGCGCCAGATGCGTCGGGCCGAAGGATAGCGGCGCCGCAATCCGCAGGCGACCGCGCAGGTCGCCGGCGGGCAGGATCGTCTCCCGCGCGACGTCGATCTCGGCGCAGACCCTGGCCGCATGCTCGCGGAACGTGACGCCGGCCTCGGTGAGCGCCGCGCCGCGGGTGGTCCGTGCGAGAAGCTGGACGCCGAGCTCGGATTCCACCCGGATCAGCCGCCGGCTGACGATGGACTTCGAGACACCGAGCCGGCGGGCGGCCGGCGACACGCCGCCGGCATCGGCCACCTCGACAAAGGTCTGCAGGTCTTCGAGATCCAGCATCGGCGTTCCAGTTTTCGCGACACAGCTTACCAGGCTGTGAGGCTACCACGCCGCCGCGCGGAACGGCATCTTGCCGTCAGCCAAAGCCGGCGAGGGCTCGCGGCGCGGCCGCTTCCCGGGATCGCCGGCGAGACGGACCTCGTGCCGCCGCCGCTGGTCGCGTCTGCCGGCTGACAACTGCGCAGGAAACGCATCATGGACATCGGCATCGACAGTTTCGCGGCAATCCTCCCCGATCCCGCGACGGGCCAGCTGCCTTCGGCAACCGATCGCATGGCCGATCTCCTCGAAGAGGTCGAGGTCGCCGACCGCGTCGGGCTCGATGTGTTCGGCATCGGCGAGCACCATCGCGCCGAATTCCTGGATTCCGCGCCGGCGATCATTCTGGCGGCGGCGGCGGCCCGCACCACCAGGATCCGCCTCACGAGCGCGGTTACGGTGCTGAGCGCCGCCGATCCCGTGCGGGTCTTCCAGGAGTTCGCGACCCTCGACCTGATCGCGAAGGGGCGCGCCGAAATCGTCGTCGGCCGCGGCTCGTTCGGCGAGGCCTATCCGCTGTTCGGTCTGAACCTGCGGGACTATGACGATCTCTTCGCGGAGAAGCTCGACCTCTTCCTCAAGCTCCGCGAGACGACCAATCTCAAATGGGAAGGCCGGTTCCGTCCGGCGCTCGAGGGCCAGGGCGTTTTCCCTCGCCCCCATCAATCGCGCTTGCCGGTCTGGCTCGGCGTCGGCGGCACGCCGGACTCCTTCGTGCGCGCCGGCATGCTGGGCCTTCCCCTGATGGTCGCGATCATCGGCGGCAGCTTCCGGCGCTTCCGCCCGCTCATCGATCTCTACCGCGAGAGCGGTCTGCGTGCCGGGCATGCGCCCGGGCAACTCAAGGTCGGCGTCCATGCGATGGGCTTCGTCGGAGAAACCACTGCCGAGGCCAAGGATGCCTTCTTCCCCGGCTGGGCGCATCTGACGGCGAAGATTGGTGGCGAGCGCGGCTGGTCGGCGCCGACGCGCCAGCAGTTCGAGGCGATGTGCAGCCCGGAAGGCGCCTTCCTCATCGGCGACCCCGCGACCGTCGCCGCCAAGATGCTCGATGCCGGCGATGCGCTCGGCGGCATCTCGCGCATCACCTTCCAGATGAGCACCGCATCCCTCGAAACGGCGGCGATGAAGCGCTCGATCGAGCTGCTCGGACGCGAGGTGGCGCCCATCGTCCGGGCAGCGCCGGCAAAGCCGTGACGGAACCTGCGTCACCCCGCGCCATCTGAAAGGAGACACCTGATGTCATCGGCATCCCGACAGTCCGGCCGGTCCGCTGCGGTGACCGGCGCCGGCGGCGGCCTCGGCCGCGATATCGCGCTCGGGCTCGCGGCCAAAGGCTATATCGTGTTCGGCACGGCCATGTCCGCCGCGGAAGTCGGGGATCTGAAGGCCGCCTCCGGCGGGCGCGTCAGCCTGACCGTCTGCGACATGACCAGGGAACAGGCCGTGAAGGCCTGGGCCGGCGGCGTGTCCGACGCGCTCGGCAATGCCGGCCTCGACCTCCTCATCAACAATGCCGGCATCCTGACCCCGGGACCCATCGAGGTTCTGCCGCTCGACGCCATCCGGCGCGAATTCGAGGTCAATGTGTTCGGCGCGCTCTCGGTCATGAACGCCTATCTGCCGGCGCTGCGGAAGGCCCGTGGCCGCATCGTCCAGGTCAGCACCTGGACGGCCAGCGTGCCGCTGCCCTTCAACGGGCCATCGGGCGCCTCGAAGGCGGCCATGGAGGTGTTCTCGGCCGTCTATCGCGCCGAGCTGAAGCGGTTCGGCATCGACGTCGTGGTGGCCGCGGCCGGAAACATGAGAACCGGCGGCCCGGCGAAGACGGCGGCGGCTCTCGCCCGCATTGCCGACGGCATGACGCCTGAACACCGCGCGTTGTACGCGGACGCGTTCGGAACCTTTGCCACCACCCTCAACGGCATGCAGGCGGGCGGGCTCGACTCCGTCGCGGCGGCCGCGCGCGTGATCGAGCTCGCCGAGCAGGTGCCCGCGCCCAGCCGCGCGCCGGTCGGCCCGGACGCCGACGCGATGCTTCGGGCCGCCCGCGAGAAATCCGACGCCGAACTGGATGCGCTGCGCCTCGAGATCGTCGGCCTGAGCTAGCGCGTCCGACCCTCCATCACGTCACAACCAGGAGTGAGCCATGATCGAGCTCGTCGACACCAGCGACACCCGTGCCGTCCGCAACAAGGACAACGTCCTTGAGTTCTATGATCTGGTGATCAACCAGAAGAAGTCGGAGGAATTCGTGGGCCGGTTCATGACCCCCGGATATGTCCAGCACAATCCGCTCATCGCGGACGGCGCGGAAGCGCTGGGACAGTTCTTCGGTGGAATCACCAGGGACCGCGCTGAGGCTCGCGTCATCGTCCATAAGATCATCGCCGTCGGCGACTATGTCTTCGCCCACGTGAATTTCCTGAATCTCTTCAACGACGACCCAGCGGATACCGGGATCGCCGGCGTCGACATCTACAGGATGGATGCGGAGGGAAAGGCGATCGAGCATTGGGACACATTGCAGGTCGTCGGCACCCCTGAAAACGCGGCCCCATGGCTCGCGCCGGATATCCCGCGCGCCAATCCGCACGGGATGTTCTGAGCCGGAGGACCATGAGCGACACGCGCGATCAGACCTGCGCGGGCGTGAGCAGGCTCGCCGGGCTCGGCATATCGCCGATCGCGCCGCTGGAAACGCTCGCGGCCTGAGCCGGGCAACGCCGCCCGGTCAGCGAAGGACGCGCGGACGCGGATCGGAAGGGCGCCGACTGACGCAGGGCGGGTTGCCACCCCTCTCCCGGCCGGGAGCGGGGTTTCCCGCGTTGCTTCAGGCACGCGGGGACGCCGCCCTACCCCTCGATCTTCGAGAAGTCGGCGACCGTCCGGGTCGCCGCGCGCATCTCGTCCAGCAGCTTCAGGCGGTTGGCCCGCAGCGCCCGGTCGTCGGCATTGACCAGGATCTTGTCGAAGAAGGCGTCCACCGGCGGGCGCAGCCGTGCCAGTGCCGCCATCGCCGCTTCGAAATCCTCCCGCTCGACCGCGGCCGCCACGGCGGCCTTGGCGGTCTGGAGCGCGGCATGCAGCGCCGTCTCCTCCGGCTCGGCCAGGAGCGCGGCGTCGGCCCCGCCGGCGAAGGCGCCGTCGCCGTCCTTCTTCTCCTCGGCCCGCAGGATATTGGCGGCGCGGCGCGTGCCGGCCAGCAGCGTGCGGCCATCCTCGCTGTCGAGGAAGCGACCCAGCGCCTCGACGCGGCGCACGATCAGGAGCAGGTCGTCCTGGCCGCCGAGCGCGAACACGGCGTCGACCAGATCGTGACGGGCGCCCTGCTCGCGCAGCTGCACCTTCAGCCGGTCGGCGAAGAAGGCGAGGAGGTCGCTGCTCGACTCGGCGGCTCCGGCGCCGGGCATCGGCGTCAGCGCCATGCCGAGCGGCCCGGCGAGCGGCAGGCGCAGCTCGTTCTCCAGCACGGTCCGGATCACCCCGAGCGCCGCGCGCCGCAGCGCATAGGGGTCCTTGCTGCCCGTCGGCTTCTCGTCGATGGCCCAGAAGCCGGCCAGCGTGTCGAGCTTGTCGGCCAGCGCCACGGCGATCGCCACCGGGTCGGCGGGGACGCGGTCGCCCGCACCCTTGGGCCGGTAATGGTCCTCGACCGCGGCGGCGACCGAGGCATCCTCGCCCTGCGCCGCGGCGTAGTAGCGCCCCATCAGGCCCTGGAGCTCGGGAAACTCGCCGACCATCTCGGTCATCAGGTCGGCCTTGGCGAGCCGTGCCGCCCGCCGGGCCTTGGCCGCATCGGCGCCGACCAGCGGCGCGAGCGTGGCCGCCAGGGCTTCGATGCGGTCGATGCGGGCGGCCTGGGTGCCGAGCTTCTCGTGGAACACCACCTTGAGGTCGGCGAGCTTGCGCAGCCGCTGGTCCAGCGGCTTGCCTTCAGCCTCGAAGCCGGGCAGGGGCTTGAGGTCGGTCTCCCAGAAGAACTTGGCGTCGGACAGCCGCGCCCGGATCACCCGCTGATTGCCGGCGACGATCTCGCGGCCCCCGTCCTTGGCCTCGATATTGGCCACCAGCACGAAATGGTTCGAGAGCTTGCCGGTCGAGGGATCGCGCACGACGAAGCATTTCTGGTTGGCGCGGATCGTCGCCTGGATCGCCTCGTCCGGCACGCCGAGAAAGCCTTCGTCGAAGGAGCCGAGCAGCACTACCGGCCATTCCACCAGCCCGGCGGCCTCGTGCAGCACCGCTTCATCCTCGACCAACTCCAGGCCGCGGGCGAAGGCGAGGGTCTTGGCATCGGCCAGGATGATGTCGCGGCGGCGAGCGGGGTCGAGCACCACCTTGGCGGCCTCGAGCTTGCGCACGTAATCGCCGAAGTGCTTCACCTGGATCGGACCGCCCGCCATGAAGCGATGGCCGCGGGTGATGTCGCCGACGCTGACGCCCTCGATCTCGAAGCGGACCACCTCCGGATCCTCGGTCTCCGGCCCGAAGGTGCAGAGGATCGAGTGCAGCGGCCGCACCCAGCGCAGGTTGCCCGAGCCCCAGCGCATCGATTTCGGCCAGGGGAAGGTGCGCACCACCTCCGGCACGATCTCGGCGATCAGCTCGGCCACCGCGCGGCCGGGCTTTTCCAGGATCGCGACATAGAACTCGCCCTTCTTCGGGTCGCTCTCGATCCTCGCCTGATCGATGGACGCCAGGCCGGCGGATTTGAGGAAGCCTTGCAGCGCCGCCTCCGGCGCGCCGACGCGCGGGCCCTTGCGCTCTTCGCGCGTGTCGGGCTGGCGCGCCGGCAGGCCTTGCACGGTCAGCGCCAGGCGGCGCGGCGTGGCATAGGCCGAGGCGCCCTCGTAGAGCACGCCGCGCGCCACCAGGGCGTCGGTGACGAGCTTCCTGAGGTCGTCGGCCGCCTTGGCCTGCATGCGGGCGGGGATTTCTTCGGAGAACAGTTCCAGGAGGAGGTCGGGCATCGGGCTGGTCCGGACAGGGGGCGGCGGGGACGGGCGGGGCGTGCGGCGGTCAGCCGCCGGCGCGGGCGCCGCCGCCGGCCTCCGTCCTCACCCAGGCCTCGCCGCACGCCTTGGCCAGCTCGCGCACCCGGAGGATGTAGCTCTGCCGCTCGGTCACCGAGATCGCGCCGCGCGCGTCGAGCAGGTTGAAGCGATGGCTGGCCTTGATGCACTGGTCATAGGCCGGCAGGGCCATGTCGTGATGACCGCCCTTGTCGCCGGCCGCCAGCAGCGCCCGGCATTCCATCTCCGCGTCGAGGAAATGGCGCTTCAACATCTCGATGTCGGCATGCTCGAAATTGTGGCGCGAATATTCCTGCTCCGCCTGCAGGAACACCTCGCCATAGGTGACCTTCTCCGCGCCCTCGCGGCCGTTGAAATTGAGGTCGTAGACGTTCTCCACGCCCTGCACATACATGGCGAGGCGCTCGAGGCCGTAGGTGAGCTCGCCCGAGACCGGATTGCACTCCTGGCCGGCCACCTGCTGGAAATAGGTGAACTGCGACACTTCCATGCCGTCGCACCAGCATTCCCAGCCCAGGCCCCAGGCGCCGAGCGTCGGGCTCTCCCAGTCGTCCTCGACGAAGCGGATGTCGTGCAGCAGCGGATCGACCCCGATCGCCGCGAGCGAGCCGAGATAGAGCTCCTGCAGGTCCGGCGGCGAGGGCTTCAGGATCACCTGGAACTGGTAATAATGCTGCAGCCGGTTCGGGTTCTCGCCATAGCGCCCGTCCTTGGGCCGGCGCGAGGGCTGGACATAGGCGGCGTTCCAGCGCCGGGGGCCGAGCGAGCGCAGCGTCGTGGCGGGATGGAACGTACCGGCGCCGACCTCCATGTCGTAGGGCTGCAGCACCACGCAGCCATAGTCGGCCCAGTAGCGCTGCAAGGTCAGGATCAGGCCCTGGAACGATCGGTCCGGGCGCATATGCGGAGGGAGGTCGGCAGCCATGGTCTCTCGCGGGGGCGCAATGTGCGGCGCACCCTAAGCAGCTTCTCGCGGCTTTCGCCACGATTGATTTTGCATCCCCGATGCAAAATCGACGCTGCTCAGATCCTCGAGTGCAGGCAGGTTCGCGAGAACCTGCCTGGCCATGCCGCCCTTCAAGGCAAGGAAGGCGCCCGGTCGAACGGACGCGCAGAGCCGCTCAGCGATGCGGCCGCCACTCCCCGGTCACGGGGTCACGCCGCAGAGTATGGGTGTCCTTGACGCGGACCGGCACCGCGTCGAGCTCGCGATTGACGCGCTGCCATTCACGCCGGAGCACGCTCACGACGACGATGGCGGCCGCAACGGTGGCGACGGTGGCAAGGACTGGCGGCATGGCGATCCTCTCGTTGGTTTGTCACTATAATCCGAAACGCGCCCAGATTGCACGTGTTTCCAATGTCGCAAGCGCCTCCTCCGCCAGGCGGGGGCTGACGGGTTCGGCGGCGCCGGCGAGGCGGCGCATCAGGAAGCCGCGCTCGGATGCGACCGTCTTGAGCCTGACCTTGTCGCCGAAGCGCTGGCGCAGGCTCGAGCGCACGTCGCCGATGGCGTCGGCAAGGCCGAGCTCGATCGCCTTGCCCGCCGTCCAGAAGGCGCCCGAGAAGAGCTCCTCCTCGGTGCCGTTGAGGCGCTCGCCGCGGCGCTCCTTCACCAGGGCGATGAACAGCGCATGGATCTCCTGCTGCAAGGCCTCGAGCCGTGCCACGTCCTCCGGATTCTCCGGCCGGAACGGGTCGAGCATCGCCTTGGAGCGGCCGGCGGTATGGACGCGCCGCTCGACGCCGATCTTCTCGATCAGCCGGTCGAAGCCGAAGGAGGCGGAGACGACGCCGATCGACCCCAGGATCGAGGTGGGGTCGGCGATGATCTCGTCGGCGGCGCAGGCGATCATGTAGCCGCCCGAGGCCGCCACGTCCTCGACGAAGGCATAGACCGGCAGCTTCTTCTCGGCGGCGAGCGCCCGGATGCGGCGCATGATCAGGTGCGACTGGGCGGGCGAGCCGCCGGGCGAGTTGATCACCAGCGCCACCGCCTTGGCGCCCTTGGCCGAAAAGGCGCGGTCGAGCGCGTCGGCGATCCGCGCCATGTTGAGGCCGCTGCGCAGCGGCGCGGTCGGCCCGATCACGCCGGAGAGCCGCAGCACCGGCACCAGCGGCGCCGGCTCGCGCCACCGCGCCGGCAGCAGCCGGCGCAGGCCGGCCAGGAAAGGGTGGGGACGGGCCGCGCCAGGGGCGGCGGAATTGATCATCATGCTCTCCAAAATGGCGGAGTCTGTGCCGCAAATAAGGCGGCGTCGTTCATCATGATGAACCGTAGATGAACGATGTCATCAAGATGCGTTCAGTCCCTGCGGCAATAATGCTAACGTCAGGACACCGGACCGATCCGTTGGGCGGCAGGGTCGGGATTGACCGGTAGCAGCAGCAATCGGAGGAAGCATCCATGCTCCGTAAGATCGTGTTGGCCGTCGCTCTCGCCCTCGGGCTTGGCGGCGGAGCTCTCGTGACAGGTTCGGCCCAGGCGGCGGTGGCGCAGACCGCGTTGCCGGCCATCGATCCGGCCCGGACCGCGTCACCTGCCACGATGCAGTTCGCCTACTACTACTATCGTGTATACCATCGTCACTATCACTACTACAGGCCTCGGTACTATAGGCCTCGGTACTACTACAGGCCGCATTACTACAGGCCCTGCCGCATCGTCTGGGTCAAGCGGTGGAACTATGGTCGCCGCTACTATGTGAGGCGTCGCGTGTGCTATTGATGCGAGCTTGAGAGAACCTGCCCGTCATGCTTGACGGACGGGCCACCGCTTCGGCCGGCAGGGCGGCGCGCCCCTGCCGGCCGTTTCGTTTCGGGCCGCCTCATGCCCCGGGAAACCAGGCGATCGCCGCCGTGCCGCGATGCAGCGCTTCGGCCGTGGCGGTGAAGCCGCCCGGGGGCTCGTGCAGCACCAGCGGCGGCAGCAGCACGGGCAGGGCTCGGCTGCCCTTGACGGCACGGACGATCAGACGCGTCGCCGCCGCCTCGGCCCGTGGCGACACGGGCTTCAGCCGGATGTCGCCGAAGCGGCCGGCGAGGGCCGTGAGCAGGCGCGGCAGGGCGTCGGCGCGGTGGATCAGCGCCAGCACGCCGCCGGGCCGGAGCAGCGCCGCCGCCGCGCAGATCCAGGCTTCGTCCGTCGCGGCGGGCAGCACATGCGCCTGGCGGCGATAGGCGTCCGGCGAGGCGCGCACCGCGCCGGGCAGGTGGAAGGGCGGGTTCATCATCACCATGCCGGCGCTGTTCGGGGCGAGGCCCGCGGCGGTGCGCTGGCGCGCCGGGGCGGTGACGTCGGCCTCGATCACGGCCACGCGTGCGGACAAGCCGTTGGCCTCGACATTGCCGCGCGCCAGGGCCGCGATGGCCGGATCGAGCTCGACCAGCACGACGCGGCAGCCGGGAACCCGCGCCGCCAGCGCCAGGCCGGCGGCACCGACGCCGGCGCCGAGATCGAACACCGTGTCGTTGGCGCCGGGGGAGAGGGCGGCCGCCAGCAGCGCCGCGTCGGTGCCGGCCCTGTGGCCCTTCGGCGGCTGCGACAGGACGAGCCGCCCGCCGAGGAAGGCGTCGCGCGTCGGCGCCGTGCTCACGCCGGCCTGAGCTCGTGGGCGAGGCCGGCGTCGCGGATCAGGGTGCGCGCCTGCTGGGCTCGGCTCGCCTCGACCAGGATGCGCCGCGGCAGCATGCCGATCGAGCCTTCCAGCACGCTCATATGCGTGTCGAGCACCATGTAGCCGATGCCCGCCCCGTCGAGCAGCGCCTCGACATAGGAAATCAAAACCGCGTCGTTGGTACGCATGAGCTCTTCCATGGCTGGATTGTGGGTGCTCGCGCCGCCGGACGCAACGGGCAGATGCGCCGAGATGCCGCCTGTCCCCCGCTCGCCGGCGCAGGGCCGGGTTGCCGCGGGCGGCCATCGGGTCCTTGTGTCGGGAGCGCGGCGTTTCTATGGTGCCGGCGTTCAACGGAGACAGGCAGTGGGCGTTGTCGTTGCATTCGAGGACAAGTCGGCGGCCGGCGGATCGATCGATGCGATCGTCGCCCTGACCAAGGCGGACATGGCGCGGGTGAACGCTACCATCCTCTCGCGCACGGGATCCGAGGTCGCGATGATTCCGGAAGTGGCCAACCACCTGATCTCGTCCGGCGGCAAGCGGCTGCGGCCGATGCTGACCCTGGCCACGGCCCAGCTCGCCAACCATCGCGGCGACGGCCACATCAAGCTGGCGGCTTCGGTGGAGTTCATGCACACCGCCACGCTGCTGCACGACGACGTGGTCGACGAGAGCGACATGCGTCGCGGCAAGCCGGCCGCGCGCATGGTCTGGGGCAACGAGGCGAGCGTGCTCGTCGGTGACTTCCTGCTCGGCCAGGCCTTCAAGATGATGGTCGAGGTCGGCTCGCTGCGCGCCCTCGACATCCTGTCCAGCGCCGCCACCGTCATCGCCGAGGGCGAGGTCGCCCAGCTCGCGGCGGCCAAGAACACCGCCACCACCGAGGACGAGTATCTCGCGGTCATCCGCGGCAAGACCGCCGAGCTCTTCGCCGCGGCCTGCGAGGTCGGCCCGGTGCTGGCCGACCGGCCGCGCGAGGAGCAGGCTTCCTGCCGCTCCTTCGGCATGAATCTCGGCATCGCCTTCCAGCTCGTCGACGACGCGCTCGACTATGGCGGCTCCGACGTCAAGCTCGGCAAGAACATCGGCGACGATTTCCGCGAGGGCAAGATCACCCTGCCCGTGGTGCTCGCCTTCCGCCGCGGCGGCGAGGCGGAGCGCGCCTTCTGGCGGCGCACGCTCGAAGAGGGCGAGATCCAGGAGGGCGATCTCGAGCAAGCCGTCGGCCTGATGCGCCGGCATCGCGCGCTGGAGGACACGATCGAGCGCGCCCGCCACTACGGCGCCATGGCCAAGGACGCGCTGGCGCTGTTCCCCGACGGCCCGATGAAGCGGGCCCTGGTCGACGTGGTCGAGTTCTGCGTCAACCGGACGCATTGAGGGGAGAGCCGGGTTCGCCCGGGCACGGCTCAGGCGTCGTCCGGGGAAATGAGGCGGAAAGCGCAGCACACTTATCGGCAGACGCCGCTCAAGCCGGGGACTCGCGCAGCAGGTCGAACATCAGCTTGAAGAAGCGGTCGGCGTCGACCTCATGGGCGATCTGCGCATTGTCGTCCTCGCCGCGCTCGCGCCAGAAATCGGCGACGGTGGCGCCGAAGGTGGTCGTGCCGGCGAGCTCCACCGCGATATGCGCCGGGCGCGTGCGCACCAGGCTCGGATCGATCGCCAGCGCCAGGGCGAGCGGATCGTGCATGGCGCCGCCGACGCCCATCGAATTGCGGTGCAGCTTCTCGTAGAAGCGCAGCCAGTCGTGCACCAGCCGGCCGAGCGGCGTGTCGATGGCGGCGAGCTCGGCATAATGGGGCGCTTCGATCAGCACCTGCATGGTGACGTCGAGCCCGACCATGGTGATCGGCAGGCGGGCGTCGAGCACCAGCCGCAGCGCCTCCGGGTCGCAGAAGGCGTTGAACTCGGTCGGCGTGATGATCTCGCTCTTTCGGTAGAACACGCCGCCCATCCAGATCAGCCGCCTGATCCTGGGCAGGACCTCGGGATGCTTCAGCACCAAGAGCCCGAGATTGCACAGCGGCCCGGTCGCGACCACGGTCAGCGGCTCCGGAGCGCCGAGCAGCCGCTCGGCCAGGAAGTCCACCGCGTGCTGGGCGATCGGCCCGCGGGAGGGCGGCGGCAGGTAGGGCGAGCCTTCCAGGCCGCTCGGGCCGTCGGCGGTGCCGAGCACCAGCGGCCGGGCCAGCGGGCGGTGGCAGCCGGCGGCGACCGGCACGTCGCGGGCGCCGATGAAGTCCAGCACGCGCAGCGCATTGGCCGTGGTCTTCTCCACCTCGGCATTGCCGCAGGTGGTGGTGACGCCGAGGAGCTCGATGGCTGGCGAGCGATGCGCCATGACCAGGGCGATGGCGTCGTCGTGGCCGGGGTCGCAGTCGAAGAGGATCGGGGTGGTCATGGCGGGTCCTCAGGCGGCGCGCTCGTAGCGGGCCATCGTGGCCTTGAACATGTCGAGGAAGCGCCGGCCGTCGAGGTCGGTGGCGATGCGGGTGGTCCTGGCGCCGCCGCCGGGCAGGATCTGGCGGCCGCGCCAGGCGACGGTCTGGCCGCGCGCCAGCCGCCCGTCGAGGACGACGTCGACGAACACGGGTTCGGTCAGCCGCGCCAGCTCCGGGTGGAAGGCGAGGGCGGCGGTGATGATGTCGTCCATGGGAAAGCCGACGAGATCGAAGAACTCGCGCCAGATGTCGATATAGATCGGGTAGGTGTCGGCGATCATCGCCACCACCGGATTGTCCCTCGCCCCGGCCTGCATGTCGGCGAGGTCGTCGCGCGTCAGCATGCTGGCGGCCACCCGGTTGTCCTCGCACACGTCGAGCGGCACCAGGATCTTGTCGACCCCGGCGTTGAGCACGATGCGCGAGGCCTCCGGATCGGCCCAGATGTTGTATTCGGACAGCGGCGTCATGTTGCCGGGGGTCGAGAAGGCGCCGCCGAGCACCACCAGCCGCTTCAGCGCCGCCGTCAGGCCCGGCTCCTGCAGCAGCGCCATGGCGGCGTTGGTGAGCGGCCCGGTCGTCACCAGGGTGATCTCGCCGGGATTGGCCAGCACCGTGCCGATGATGAAGTCGACGGCATGGCCCGGGCTCGCCGGCCGCCTCGGCGCCGGGGCGGGCGGGTTGAAGCGCTTCAGCCGCTCGCCGAAGCGGGCGACGAGGCGCTTCTCGAAATGCACCGGTGCCTGCATGTCGGCCTTGGCGTTGCCGACGATCGGCCGCCAGGCCCCGGCATGCACGGGAATGTCGTCGCGCCCGGCGAGGGCGAGCGTGTTGAGGACGACGTTGGTCACCTGCTCGATCGGGCCGGCCGCGCCGGTCACCGTGGTCACGCCCTCGAGCTTCAGCTCCGGGTGGGCCGCGGCGAACAGCACGGCGAGGATGTCGTCGCCGGCCGAATCCACGTCGAGAATGATGCGTTCCATGTCACTGCGAGTCCTTGAGGGGAGCCGATCGGGCCGGGCCGTCCTCGGCGGCGAGGGCGCGGCGCATGCTGTCCAGCGTCTCGCGCACCAGCCGCGGCCGGCTGCGGTAGGAGAGCGCGAACAGTGCCGCCAGCGCCACCGCATAGGGCACGGCGAGCACGAGATAGGAGGGGAAGCCGAAGGTCTGCAGCCTGAGCGAGAAGGCGTCGGCGAAGCCGAACAGCAGGCATCCCGCCAGCACCTTCCAGGGATCCCCGGCGGAGAAGATCAGGATCGCCACAGCCATGAAGCCGCGGCCCGACGACATGTTCTCGGTGAACATGGTGATGTAGCCGAGCGACAGATGCGCGCCGGCGAGCCCGGCGAACAGCCCGCAGCACAGCGAGGCGGTGTAGCGGATGCGGGCGATGGAGAGGCCGAGGGCCTCGGCCGCCTCCGGCTTCTCGCCGACGACGCGGATATGCAGCCCGAGCCGGGTGCGCCCGTAGAACAGAGCGAGCGCCGGCACGGCCAGGAAGGCGACGTAGACCAGCGGCGTATAGCCCGAGACGAGCTGGGCATAGGGGCCGAGCAGGTCCCGTGCCTCGGGGATCTGCAGCTTCGGCAGGCCGACGATGCCGTGGCCGACCACCGAGCCGCGCGTGCCGAAGATCGCCTTCATCAGCGAGATCGTCATGCCGCCGGCGAGGATGTTGACGGCGAGGCCGACCACCACCTCGTTGGCGCGGAACGAGACCACCAGCACCGCATAGGCGAGGGCGAAGGCGAGCGCCGCGCCAACGCCGCAGGCGACGCCCAGGAGGGCGGAGCCGGTCCAGATCGAGCCGATCACCGCGAAGAAGGCGCCGATCAGCATCTGGCCCTCCAGGCCGATGTTGAAGATGCCGGCCTTGGTGGTGAAGGAGCCGCCGAGGGCGACGAGCAGGATCGGCGCCGTGGTCCTGAGCGTGGCGACGAGGAGGGCTGTGTTGAAGAGGTTCGTCAGAACTTCCATCGCCGCTCCCCCGCCCTGGCGTCGCCGCGGCGGCGCACCAGCACCTCGGCCGAGACGCTGAGGATGATCAGCGCCTGGATCACCGTGATGATCTCGCGCGAGGCGCGCGTCTCCACCTCCAGCAGCAGCGAGCCGCTGCGCAGCGCTCCGAAGAACAGCGCCGTGAAGATGGTGCCGATCGGCGAGCCGTTGGCGAGCAGCGCCGCGATCAGGCCGTCGAAGCCGAAGCCCGGCGCGAAGCCCTCCATGAAGCGGTGATGCACCCCGAGCGTCTCCACGCCCCCGGCGAGCCCGCCGACGGCGCCGGAGACCAGCAGCACGGCGAAGGCCTGGCGGCGGGTGTCGATGCCGCCATAGTCGGCGAATTTCGGCGCCGAGCCCGCCATGGTGACGTCGTAGCCCCGCGCGGTGTGGCGGAAGAACCAGGCCGCCGCCAGCGCCAGGGCGAGGCCGATGAGGAGGCCGGCATTGAGCCGCGAGAACGAGAACAGCTCCGGCAGGTAGGCGCTGGGCAGGATCGGCGGCGTCTCCGACCAGCCGCCCGGCCGCTTGAACAGGAAGATCGTGAGGTAGGAGGTGAGGAGCACGGCGATATAGTTGGCGAGGATGGTGGAAACCACCTCGTTGGTGTTGTAGCGCGTGCGGAAGAAGGCCGGCACCGCCACCCAGGCCGCGCCGGCCGCGACGGCCAGCGCCAGGGCGGCGAGCATGTGCAGCACCGGCGGCAGGGCGAAGGCGAAGCCGACCCAGGCGGCGGCGAAGCCGCCCATGAACAATTGCCCCTCGATGCCGACATTGAACAGCCCGCCCCTGAGGCCGATACAGGCGGCGACGCCGCAGATCAGGATCGGCGTGGTCTGCAGCAGCGTGCCGGCGATCTTCTCCGCGTCGCCGAAGGCGCCGGCGACGAGCGTGCGGAACACCCGAACCGGGCTCTCGTCGACCAGGAGGATGACGACCGAGCCGACCGCCAGCGCGACGAGCAGGGCGAGGAACGGGCCGAGAGCCGGACGCAGCCTGGACATGTCGATCAACCGGCCGTGACGGCGGTGGGCGGCGTCGGGGCGATGCCGGCCATCATCAGGCCGATAGCCTCGCTGTCGGCATGCTCGCCGTCGACCTCGCCCATGATGCGGCCGTTGAACATCACCAGGATGCGGTCGGCGAGGGCCGCGAGCTCTTCGAGCTGCACCGAGATCAGCAGGATGGCGCGGCCGGCGGCGCGCTGGCGCATGATCTCGTCGTGGATCGCCTCCTGGGCGCCGATGTCGACGCCGCGCGTCGGCTGGTCGATCAGCAGGAAGGCGGCATCGTTGGTGAACTCGCGGGCCAGCACCACCTTCTGGATGTTGCCGCCGGACAGGCTCCTGGCCGGCGCCTCCGGCCCGCGGGTGCGGATGTCGAAGCGCCCGATCAGGCGCCGGGCCTCGGCGTCGGCGGCACGCCAGTCGATCAGGCCGCGGCGGTTCCAGGGCGGCCGGTGCTGGCGGCCCATCAGCATGTTGGCCGAGAGCGAGGCGTTGCGGTCGACGCCGCGCGCCAGGCGGTCGCCCGGCACGTGGGCGAGGCCGAGGGCGCGGATGGCGGCAGGCGGCAGGGCGCCGATGCCGATGCCGCGCAGGCGCACGGTGCCGTGGCTCGCCGGCCTCAGGCCCGACAGCACCTCGGCGAGCTCGGTCTGACCGTTGCCGGCGACACCGGCGATGCCGACGATCTCGCCGGCCCGCACCTGGAAGTCCAGGCCCCGCAGCGCCGGCAGCTTGCGCTCGTCGCGGGCCCAGAGCTGCTCCACCTCGAGCACGGCCGCGCCGGCGGCCGGCCGGCGGGGGCGGCGGTCGAAGCTGACGTCGCGGCCGACCATCATGCGCACGAGCTCGCTCTTGGAAAGCGCCGTCGTCGGCGCGCTCGCGACACGGCGGCCGTCGCGCAGCACGGTGACGGTGTCGGAAACCGCCATCACCTCCTCCAGGTGGTGCGAGATGAAGATCACGGTCATGCCTTCCGCGACGAAGCCCCGCAGGGTCTGGAACAGGTCGCGGCTCTCCTGCGGCGTCAGCACCGCGGTCGGCTCGTCGAGGATGATGGTGCGCGCGCCGCGGGCCAGGACCTTGAGGATCTCGATGCGCTGCTCGAGGCCGACCGACAGGAGCCCGACCCGTTCCTCCGGCTCGACCTTGAGCCCGAAGCGGCGCGACAGCGTCCGCGTCCGCTCGATCTGCGCGGCATGGTCGATCAGGCCGCGGCGCCGGATCTCCATGCCGAGGAAGATGTTCTCGGCCACCGACAGCGAGGGCACCAGCTTGAAGTGCTGGTGCACCATGCCGAGCCCGGCGGCGATGGCGGCGGCCGGGCTCGCCACCGTCGTCGGCCGGCCGCCGATGCGGATCTCGCCTTCGTCCGGCTGCAGCAGGCCGAACAGGATGTTCATCAGCGTGGTCTTGCCGGCGCCGTTCTCGCCGATCACGGCGTGGACCTCGCCGCGGCGCACGGCGAGGTCCACGCCGTCATTCGCGGTGACGGCGTCGAAGCGCTTGGTGATGCCGACCAGTTCGACGGCGGGGTCCATGGTCATCCCGAAGAGGTCGCCCGCAGACAAGTGCGCTGCGTTTTCAGCCATGACGGACGGCTTCACCCATCCCGGACGAGGCCCAGGACGGGAAGCGGGGGCGCGGCCGCGGGGGGAGAGGCCCGCGGCCGCGCCGCCTCACTTCGCCTTGGCGATCTGGATCTTGCCAGCGGCGATATCCGTGCGGATCGCCTCGAGCTTGGTCTTGACCGCTTCGGGAAGCTTGGCGCCGATGTCGTCGCAGATCTTGACCTCGACGCCGCCCGAGGCGAGGTCGAAGGTCCGCGTGCCCGGCAGGACCTTGTGGCCGTCGACCTCGTCCTTGATGATGGAATAGACCGCGACGTCGCCGCGCTTGAGCATGCTGGCCAGCACATGGCCGGGGGCGGAGGCGCACATGTCGATGTCGACGCCGATCGAATATTTGTCGGCGGCGGCGCTTGCCTGCATCACGCCCTCGCCGGTCGGGCCGGCGACGTTGTAGACGATGTCGGCGCCCTGGCCGTAGAGCGTCATGGCGAGCTCGCTGCCCTTGGCCGGATCGTCGAAGGTGCCGGCGAACACCGCGTTCACCTTCACGTCGGGCGCGGCATATTTCGTGCCCTGCTCGTAGCCGCCGAGGAAGTTGCGGATCACCGGGATGTCGCGGCCGCCGACGAAGCCGATCGCCTTGCCGTCGCCGATCTTGTCGAAGGAGGAGCCGAGGTCGGCCACCATGCCGGCGAGGGCCCCGGCGACGAAGGAGCCCTGCTCCTCGGCGAAATTGGCATAGATCATCGACTTGGAATCGAGCACGCCGTCGATGAAGATGAAGCGCTGGTTGGGATAGGCGGCGCTCGCCTTCTGCAGCGCGTCGACCAGCTCCCAGCCCATGACGAAGATCAGGTCGTACTGGCCGCTCTTGGCGAGGTTGGCGAACTGCTCCTCGTAGTCGAGGGCGCGGTTGCCGGTATCGACCAGCTTCAGGTCGATGCCGAAATCCTGCTTGGCCTTGTTGAGGCCGTTGACGATCGAGACGCCGAACCCCTGGGCGAAATAGCCCGAGATCGCCGCCACCGAAACCTTCTGCGCGGCGGCTGCCGGCAGCGCCGAGGCTGCCGCGAGCGTTCCCGCGAACACGATGCGTGCAAGGATGCGGATCATGGAGGTTCCCCTTCCTGCGCCTTTTCGGCTCTTATCCATCCCGCGCCATTCTTCGTCGCGCTGGGATCATTGATGGTCCAACGAATTTATGGATAGATCGCGACAACTGTCAATCCACGGCTTCGCTCAAGTTTTAGGCTCGTTCGCGCTAAACTCCCGGTATTATGCCGGAATATCGGGCTCATCGGATGCTCGCCTCGACGCGAGCCGCCTTGCCGCTTGACACCGGCCCCGCCGCGCGGATTGTTGATGCTCGAACAAAAAATGGAGGCCGACCATGCCGGAGCCGGCGGTGCGGAAATACGTGGTGCAGGTGGAGGAGATCTTTCACGAGGGCGGGCCGCCCGTCGTCGAGCCGGCGCGCCGCGCCGCGGTCCTGGCCGTGATCGACAACCCGTTCGCCGGCCGCTATGTCGAGGACATCCAGGGCTTCATGGAGGACCTGAAGCCGCTCGGCCTGGAAATGGCACGGCGGCTGATCGAGGCGCTCGGCGGCGACCCCGCCCGCATCGAAGGCTACGGCAAGGGCGCCATCGTCGGCGCCGCCGGCGAGCTCGAGCATGCCGCGCTCTGGCACAATCCCGGCGGCTATGCCATGCGCGAGCGGCTGGGGGGAGCCAAGGCGATCGTGCCCTCGACCAAGAAGGTCGGCGGTCCCGGCACGCGGCTCGACGTGCCGATCACCCATGTCGATGCCTCCTATGTCCGCAGCCATTTCGACGCGGTCGAGGTCGGCCTCGCCGACGCCCCGCGCGCCGGGGAGATGGTGGTGGCGCTGGCGATGACCACCGGTCCCAGGGTGCATGCGCGGGTCGGCGGGCTCAAGGCCAGCGAGATCAAGGGCGAGGACGGGCTGCGATGAGCGCGCATATCCGCCGGATCCTCACCACCGTCGAGGAGACGCTGATCGAGGGCGGCCGGCCGGTCGACCCGCCGGTGCGCCGTGCCGTCTGCGCGGCGGTGATCCGCAACCCCTTCGCCGGCCGCTTCGTGGAGGACCTGTCCAGCCTCAGCGAGATCGGCGCCGAGCTCGGCGATCTGCTGCCGCGCCGCGCCGTGGCGGCGCTGCGCCAGGCCGGCGGCGCGCCGGTCGAGAGCTTCGGCAAGGCGGCGCTGGTCGGCGAGGACGGCGAGCTCGAGCACGCGGCCGCTATCCTGCATCCTCGGCTCGGCGCCCCGTTCCGCGACATCCTCGGCGGCGGGGCGGCGCTCATCCCCTCCTCGAAGAAGCGCGGCGGCGTCGGCGCGCCCTTCGACGTGCCGCTCGGCCACAAGGATGCCGCCCGCGTGCGCAGCCATTTCGACGGCATCGAGGCGCGCGTGCCGGACGGACCGCGGCCCGACGAGATCGTGGTCGCGGTGGCGGTGGCCGCTTCCGGCCGCCCGCATCCCCGGGTCGGCGGCCTCACCAAGCACGAGATCGAGGGCAAGGACGGCGAGCGCTGAGGGGGCGCCGTTCCCCTCGTTCCGAAGGGGGCTTCGTATATTCTATGAGCCGGCAACGATCTCCGGCACGCGCCCGGCCGGCGGCGTGTTGCGGCTGCGGCCGGTGCGCGCCACGCCGTCGACCATCACCATGCCGATTCCCGGCAGGTTGCCCTTGGCGATGCTGTCGAGGAAGCCCTCGCCCGCCCCGCCCATCGCCTGGTCCATGAAGACGAGGTCGGCCGCCCGGCCTTCGGCGATCACGCCCCGGTCTGCGAGGCCGCGCACGTCAGCCGCGTTGCCGGTGGCGAAGCAGAAGGCGACCTCCGGGCGCACCCCGCCGAGCGAAGCCAGCATGGTGATGGTGCGCAGGATGCCGAGCGGCTGCACGCCCGAGCCCGCCGGCGCGTCGGTGCCGAGCACGACGCGCTCGAGCTCGCCGCGCGCCTTGGCGATGTCGAGCACGAAGAGCCCGGTCCGCAGATTGCCGTTGTGCACGATCTCCAGGGCTCGCGTGCCCTGCTCGCAGACCTGGCGGATCTCCGCGTCCGGCAGGGCGGTGGGACCGCCATTGACGTGCGCGACGATGTCGGCGTCGACCTCCAGCACCACCTCGGCGCCGATCCGGCCGGAGCCGGGCAGGGAGGGGCCGCCGGTATGGGTCATCGAGGTCATGCCGTAGCGGCGCGCCCAGGCGACCATCTGCCGTCCCGTCGGCCCGTCCTTGACGCCGCCGAGGCCGACCTCGCCGATCAGCGTGACGCCGGCCTCGGCGAGCTCGCGGAAATCCGCCTCGACGAGCCCGTGCTCCAGCACGGGCGCGCCGGCCAGGATCTTCATGCCGCCCGGCCGGAAATTGGCGAAGCTGCGCTGGGCGGCGATGGCGAGCGCCTTGAGGCCGACGAGGTCGCGCGGGCGGCCGGGCGTATGCACCTCGCCGGCCGAGACCATGGTGGTGACGCCGCCGTGCAGGCAGGACTCGATCCAGCCGAGCTGGTTCTGGCGCGGCGTCCAGTCGCCGGCGACGGGATGGACGTGGTTGTCGATCAGGCCGGGCACCACGGCGCTGCCCCGGGCATCGATCACTTCGGTCGCACCGGCGGTGTCGAGATCACCCGCAAAGCCGATCGCCGCGATCCGGCCGCCGGCGACGACGAGCGTATCGGCGTCGAGGATGGGCTGCTTGAGATCGCCGCTGAGCATGAGGCCGATATTGCGGATCACCAGCTTCTCGGCGGCGGTCGGCGCCTGATCGCCGTGGGACATGGGTCCAGCTCCTTCGAACGGGGACTTGCGGGGGTCTATTCGGACGGGCCGTCCTCGTCCGCGGCGATGCGGCGCAGGAGCTCGAGCAGCGTCGCCTGCTCGGTCGCCGACAGCGGCGCCAGCAGGCGACGCGCCACCTCCATGCTGCTGTCCAGCCGTTCCAGGCCGTAGCGCACGCCATGGGGGGTGAGCGTGATCGTCGCCATGCGCTGATCGGTCTTCGATGGCCGGCGCTCGATCAGGCCGCGCTTCAGGAGGGCGCGCACGACCAGGCTGATGGTGGAGGGGTCCATCCGCGTCAGCCGGCCGAGATGGTTCTGCGACACCTCGCCATATCGCAGGATGGTGGCGATCGCCGCGTGCTGGGTCGGCGTCAGATCGTCACCCGCCATCACCTCCTGGAAGCAGGCGGTGGCGCGCTGATGGGCGCGTCGGATGATGTGGGCCGGGTGGTGGTCCAGGCTGTAGCCGGTGCGGGCGTAATAGGCCAGGATCTCCTCGCGGCTGAGCGGCGCTGCCGGCTCCGGAGCGTCCTGCTCGGGCAGGGATGCCGGGTCGGCGTCGGCCTCTTTGGTCATTGCATGGTCCATTCGGTCACGGTTCCGCGGCGGGGAAGGGATCGCCCGCTCACGCCGCGACCTCGGCATTGCGCAGGCTGGAGCCGCCGCGCAGCGCCGCGATCACCGCCGCCGCGTCGCTGACCACGCCGAAATGGGTGGCGATGTCGTAGAGCGAGCTCGCCTGCTCGCGTGCCCCGGTGGCCGCGCAGCAATCGCTCGGCACCACCACCGCGTAGCCGTGGAAGAAGGCGTCGTGCACGGTCGAGCGCACGCAGATATTGGTGACGACCCCGAACACGATCAGCTGGTCGACCATCAGGTCCTTCAGCGTCAGGTCCAGGTCCGTCTGGAAGAAGGCGGAATAGCGCCGCTTGATGAGGTGGATCTCGTCGTCCCGCGCCCCGAGGTCCTCGATGATCTCGGTCGCCCAGGTGCCTTCGACCGCGTGCGGCGTGCGCTTCACCCATTCCCGGTCGCGCCGGACATTGCCGCGGTGGGCATCGTGCACCCAGATCACCGGCACGCCGGCCTCGCGCGCCGCTGCTATCACGGCGCGTTGGCCGGGAACCAGCGCCTCGTAGCCGGGCAGGACCATCCTGCCGCCCGGCTTGCAGAACTCGTTGATCATGTCGACGACGATCACCGCCGTGCGCGCCGGATCGAGCACGACCGGCTCGTCCTGGCGATGGGCGGAAAACACGTCCACGGGCATGGCAGCGCTCCTTCTGGCTGCAGCGCCGGCCGACGGCGATCCCGGGCCGGAGATATTCATTGATGATCATACAAAACTCAAGGTCCGGCAAAGTCAACCCGCTCCCGGAATCGCTCTGCTCGAAGGCGATGGAAATCCGGAGTTTTGCTCGAATTCATGCAAGTACTGCCCATTTTCGCGGCAGGAACGGTCGGCTTGACAAGTCGCGGACACACGGTCTTGATTGTATGATCATCAACGAAGTGATCGCGGTCCGCCCAGCGGATCAAGCGACCGGGATAGAGGGGTCCTCCATGGCTGTTCCATCCTGCAGCCCGCCTGTGCGGCTGCGTCTCGCCGTCCTCGGGCTCGCCGCCGCGCTCGCCTTCGCGCCGGCGGCCGCGTCGGCCGACGGCATCGTGCTGAAGGTCTTCGGCGGCTCCTCGCTCGACGTGCTGGCCCCGCGCCAGGCGCCGGACGAGCAGAAGAAGATCCAGCAGGCGGTGTTCGACGGCTTCCTCAAGAGCCATCCCGAGGTCTCGGCCATCGAGTGGGATGCCCAGGGCCCGCAATCGGGATCGCTGCAGCGCATGATGACGGCCAAGCTCGCCGGCCAGGAGATCGACCTCGTCGCCTGCCCGGCCTTCTGGGTGAACGGCGCCTATGTCCGCCGCGGCCTGCTGAAGCCGATCGGCGAGGAGATCAAGCCCTTCGCCGCCAATATCGACCCGATCTCGCTCGACGCCTTCACCAATGGCGGCAAGGTCTACGGCGTGCCGATCAGCACCCTGTCGACCTCGACCGTCTTCTACAACGCCGACCTGTTCAAGAAGCTCGGCATCCCCGTGCCACCGAGCTATGACGACCTCAAGGCCGCCGTGCCGAAGCTAAAGGCCGCCGGTGTCATCCCGATGCTGCACCAGGGCGCCAATGCCCCGCTCTGGCCGATGTGGTTCTTCGAGACGCTGGCGCAGGCCTCGGGCGACGCGGTCGGCGTGACGCAGACCAACCTCGCCGGCAAGACCCGGTTCGACGATCCCGTCGACGTCGAGGCCTTCCGGCTGATCAAGCAATGGGTCGACGACGGCATCCTGTCCAAGGATTCGCTGTCGGTCGACCAGGAGGGCATGCGCGCCGCCTTCGCCAGCGGCAAGAGCGCCATGTATTATGGCGGCACCTGGGAGGTGCCCTCGCTGAAGGAGAGCGTCAAGAGCTTCACCTGGGGCGTGTTCGCCTTCCCGAAGATGCCGGGCACGCCGGGCGCGCCCAGGCATGGCGGCGGCGCCGACAACGGCATCTGCCTGTCCTCGAGCATCCCTGCGGAGAAGGTGAAGCCGGCGCTCGACTTCGTCGCCTATCTCAGCCAGCCGGCGGTCGCCCGGCTCTATCTCGAGCCCGAGGAGCCGATCGCCACCTCGATCAAGGGCGTGGAGGGCATCGACACGCCCTATGCCCGCGACCTCCGGGCCACGGCCTTCCCCAACACCATCAAGTTTCTCGACTGGATCTGGCCGTCCGAGGTTGCCACCGCCACCGCATCGGCCATCGCCGGCGTGGTCGGCGGCACCCTGAGCCCCGAGGACGCGGCCAAATCGGTGCAGACGACGTTCCAGACGCTGGTCGACGACGGCAACTGGCCGCCCAAGGACTGAGCGTCTTGCCCAGGAGACATCCCGGCCGGACAAAGCTCCGGCCGGTGCGCATTCGACCCGGAGCACACCCATGACGGCATCGCGCGCCGACCGCCAGCGCTTCTCGATCGGCTATCACCTCAACAGCTGGGACCTGACCGGCCAGCCCCTGCGCCCGGCGCTCGACTTCCTGGCCGCTCAGGGCTTCGGCTGGTTCGAGATCCTGGCCTTCACCAGCCTGTCCGACCAGTTCGCGCGCAAATACATGCAGCTCGGCAACCTCGCGCCGCCCGGCGTCACCACCGACACCGACATCCTGCGCCGCTTCGCCCTCCTGTCGGAGGCCCAGAGCGCGCTGGGCATCCGCCTGTCCTCGCTCTATGTCAACGCCACCTTCGTCAACCCCGTGGCCTGGGCCTACGAGCGTGACGTGCTGGTGGCGCTCGCCCGCCTGCTCAAGGGGTTCGGCGCGCCGGTGCTGGTGCTCGGCGGCGGCCCGTCGGAAGCCTCCGGCAACCGGCACGGGCCGCAGGACTACAAGGATTTCTGCCGCGCGCTCGAGGATATCGGCCGGCGCACCGCCGATCTCGGCGTCGCCACCGTCTACCATCCGCATCTCGACACGTTCATCGAGCGGCGCGACCAGCTCGACCGCATGATGGACGAGCTCGACACCAGCGTCGCGGGCCTGTGCATTGATCCCGCCCACCTCGCCCAGACCCATTCCGATCCCGTCGACGCGCTGAAGACCTATGTCTCGGCCGTGCGCTACATGCATTTCAAGGACACCAGGGTCGACGACAGCCTGGTCGGCCCGGAACGCTACGCCGCCTTCTGCGAGCTCGGCGCCGGCGTGGTCGACCTGGCCGGCCTCGTCGACGTGCTGCTCGACGCCGACTATCGAGGCCTTGCCATCGTCGAGCTCGACGCCTCGCAGAAGACCGCCGAGCAGAGCACGCTGGAGAGCATCGCCTATCTCCGCGACACGCTCGGCCTGGCCCTGACGCCGGCGTCGGCCGCCGCCGCGGCATGAGCGCGCCGGCGGGGCTGCGCCGGTTCCGGCCGGGCGGCGATGCGGCCGCCGCGGCTGCCATGCTCGCGCCGGCGGCGGTGCTGTTCGCGCTGTTCTTCGCCTGGCCCTTCCTGCGCGGCCTCTGGATCAGCCTGCAGCGCTGGGACGGCTTCTCCGCGCCGGTCTTCGTCGGCCTCGCCAATTACCGCCGCCTGGTCCATGACGGCCTGTTCCTGGCCGCGCTCGAGAACAACCTCGTCTTCGTGCTGGCAGTCCTGGTGCTGAAGAACGGCCTCGGCCTCGGCCTTGCCATGCTGCTCGACCGGGCACTGGTGCTGCGCGGGCTGGTGCGCGCCGCGGTCTTCGTGCCGGTGACCATGTCCTTCGTCGCGGCCGGGCTGCTCTGGTCCTGGATCTACAATCCGGTGTTCGGCCTGCTCAATGCCGGGCTCGACCTCGTCGGCCTCGGCTCCTGGAAGCGCTCCTGGCTGGGCGATGCCGACATCGCGCTCTATGCGGTCATCGCCGTCGACGTCTGGAAATGGCTCGGCTTCCACGCGGTGATCTATCTCGCCGGCCTGCAGACCATTCCGGCCGAGCTCTATGACGCGGCCCGCGTCGACGGCGCCGGCGCGCTCAGGCGCTTCTGGCACGTCACCCTGCCGATGATGGTGCCGATCGTGCTGATCAACACCATCCTCGGCCTGTCCGGCGCCTTCGTGCGCAATTTCGACATCGTCCAGGTGCTGACCCAGGGCGGTCCCAACCACGCCACCGAGGTGGTGATGACGCTGATGGTCAAGACCGCCTTCCAGGACGGCAACATGGGCTATGCCAGCGCCATGGGCTATGCGCTGTTCCTGATCGTCGGCCTGGCCTGCGTCGGGCTGCTCGCCCTGGTGCGGCGCGCGAGGCTGGCGTCGTGACCCGGGCGCTGGCCGCCGCGGCATCGCTCCCGGGCCTGCCGGCGCGCCGGCGCCGCGGCCTGCCCGACATCCGCAGGCTCGGCGAGCTCGCCCTCGTCTACCTCGCGCTCGCCCTGGTGCTGGCGCAGACGCTCTATCCCCTGGCCTGGGTGCTGTTCGGCTCGCTCAAGGCCAAGGAGGAGATCATCACCAATGTCTGGGGGCCGCCGACCAGCCTCCACTTCGCCAACTATGCGGAGGCCTGGCGCATCGCCGGCATGGGCGCGCGCGTCGGCAACAGCCTGATCGTCACGGCGGCGGCGCTGGTCCTGCTCGTCGTCGTCGCCACGCCCGCCGCCTATGCGGTGTCGCGGCTGCGTTTCCCCGGCCGGGCCGCGGTCCTCGCGCTGGTGATCGCGGCCATGCTGGTGCCGCCGCAGGTGATGGCGATCCCCCTGTTCATGACCGCGCGCGACCTCGGGCTGATCAACAGCCTGCCGGGCATCGCGGTGATCTACGCCGCCGCGGCCATGCCGCTCTCCATCGTCATCATGCGCGGCTTCTTCCTGTCGCTGCCGGCCGAGCTCGAGGACGCCGCCCGCATCGACGGCGCGAGCAGGCTGCAGATCCTGGTCCACGTCATGCTGCCGCTGATCCGCCCCGGCCTCGCCCTGGTGCTGATCTTCGGCTTCATCGAGATCTGGAACGACTTCTTCCTGGCCTTCCTCCTGCTGCGCGAGCCGTCGGTGCAGACCATCCCGCTCGGGCTCGTCGCCTTCTTCCAGCAATACGGCTCGCTCTGGCACCTCTATTTCGCGGCGCTGACGATCACGACGCTGCCGGTGATCGTCGTCTTCGTGCTGATGCAGCGGCAGTTCATCGCCGGCCTGACGGCCGGCGCGGTAAAGGCCTGACATGACCACCAAGCCCATCGGCGTCGGCGTGATCGGCTGCGGCGAGATCGCCCAGCTGATGCATCTGCCGATCCTCCACGAGCTGCCCGAGCTCGAGATCGCGGCGCTCTGCGACCTGTCCGCCACGATGCGGCAGGGGCTGGGTGAGCATTACGGCGTCGCCGCCCGCTACCACGACTATCGCGACCTCCTGGCCGACCCCGCCGTCGAGGCGGTGGCGGTCTGCACCTTCGATCACGCCCCGGTGGTCGAGGCGGCGCTTGCCGCCGGCAAGCATGTGCTGGTCGAGAAGCCGCTCGCCTTCACGCCTGAGGAGGCGCGGCCGCTGGTCGAGGCCGCCGAGCGCAGCGCCCTGGTGGCGATGATCGGCTACATGAAGCTCTACGACCCCGGCTATGTCCTCGGCCTCGAGCGCATCGCCGCCATCGGCCGGCCGAAGATGATCCAGGTGCACGACTTTGCCGGCCGCTTCGACCGCTACCAGCAGCTCTACACCCAGCTGCGTGGCGCCGACGTCGACCCGGCCGTGATCGAGGCCGGCCGTGCCGCGGCGGCGGCGCGGGTGCGGGCCGCGCTCGGCCCGTCCCATGCCGGCCATCACGACCTCTACATGATGCTCTTGATGCTGGGCAGCCACGATCTCGCCGTGCTGCGCGGCGCCTTCGGCGTCGCCGAGACCGTGTCCCATGCCCAGGCGGTCGGCCCCACCCACCTGCTCGCCGTGCTCGGCTTCCCCGGCGGGGTGCCGGCGCTGCTGGAGATCGCCTTCGGCGCGCAGTATGAATGGTGGGACGAGTGGATGAGCGTGCACGGCGAGCGTGACGAGGTGAGGATCGAGTTCCAGAACCCCTATGTCCGCAACGCCGCCGCCCTGGTGCGCCTGCGCGAATCCGCGGGGCAGGGGCCGTCCGAGCGGCTGCTGCCGGGCACGCCGGACACTGCCTTCCGCCGGCAGTGGCAGCATTTCGCCGCCTGCGTGCGCGGCGGCGCCGCGCCCCGCACGCCGCTGCGCGGCGGGCTCGAGGACCTGGAGCTCGCCGTGCGGATCGTGCAGGCGATGGCCCGGCGCGAGGCGGAGGCATGAAGGTCGCGGTCACCGGCTCGAGCGGCCTGCTCGGCCGCCATGTCGCGGCGGCGCTGGCCGCCGCCGGGCACGAGGTGCTCGGCATCGACACCGCGCCGCCCCCGCCCGGGGCGGCCTGGCAGCACGCCGCCGCCGATGCCGGCGATCTCGGCGCGCTGGCGCAGCTGATGCGCGGCGCTGGCGCGGTGGCGCACATCGCCGCGATTCCGCGGCCGACCGGCCGGGCGCCGGCCGAGGTGTTCTCCGTCAACGTCCGCACTGCCTATGCCGCGGTCGAGGCGGCGATCCTGGCCGGCGCCGGACGCTTCGTCTATGCCTCGTCCTTCAGCGTGCTCGGCTATCCCTTCTTCGAGCGGCCGGTGACGCCGCCCTATCTGCCGGTGGACGAGGGCCATCCCATCGGGGCCCAGGACCCCTATGGCCTGTCGAAATGGCTCGGCGAGGAGATCGTCGAGGCGGCGGTACGCCGCGGCGCCTTCGATGCCGTGAGCCTGCGCATGCCCTGGATCCAGACGCCGGCGAGCTTCTTCGCCGAGGTCGGGCCGCGGCGGCAGACCCCGCAGGCCGCCCGGGATCTCTGGAGCTATCTCGACGCGCGCGACGCGGCCGCGGCCTTCGTCGCGGCGGTCGAGCGCCCGCTCGCCGGCCATGTCCGCCTCTTCCTCAGCGCCGCCGACAGCTTCGCCGAGGAAGCGACCGAGACGCTGGTGCGGCGCGCCTATCCCGGCGTGCCTCTGGTCCGGCCGATCCCCGGCACCGGCGCGCTGATCGACACGGCCCGGGCGCGCGTGGCGCTCGGCTTCGAGCCTCGCCATGCCTGGCGATCCTATGATCGCGCGGGCGGCACCTGAACGGAGACGGCCATGCGCTTTGCCGACAAGATCGCCCTCGTCACCGGCGGCGCCGGCGCCATCGGCAGCGCCGCCGTGCGCCGCTTCGCGGCGGAGGGCGCCGAGGTCGCGATCGTCGACCGCGACCTCGCTCGGGCGGAAGCCCTGGCCGCCGAGATCGGCGCCGCCGCCGCGGCCTTCGGCGCCGACGTGTCCCGGCCGGACGAGGTGGAGCGCGCCGTCGCCGGCACGGTGGAGCGTTTCGGCGGCCTCGACGTGGTGTTCAACAATGCCGGCATTCCCGGCAAGGTCGCGCCGGTGCACGAGCTCGCGGTCGAGGACTGGGAGGCGATCGTCCGCGTCAACCTCAACGGCATGTTTCTGGTGCTGCGCGCGGCGATCAGGGCGATGATCGCCGCCGGCACGGCGGGATCGGTGGTCAACATGGGCTCGTCCATGGCCGGCTGGGACGTGCTCGCCGGCGGCGCCGGCTATGCCGCCACCAAGCACGGCGTGGTCGGCCTGACGCGTGTCGCCGCGCTCGACGCCGCGCCCTGGGGCATCCGCGTCAACGCCATCTGCCCCGGCGTGATCGAGACCCGGCTCGGCGTTCCCGCCGCCGACGAGGCCGCCTACAGCGTCGGCATCGAGCGCTTCGCCAACCGCATCCCGCTGCGCCGCATCGGCCAGCCCGAGGACGTCGCCGCCGCGGTCGCCTTCCTCGCCTCCGACGATGCCCGCCACGTCACCGGGGTCGACTGGCTGATCGACGGCGGCCAGACCCTGCAGAGCTGGGCGAATGCGCCGGAGGCCGAGGCCTTTCCGAGCCGGCGGGCACCGTAGCTGGCGATGGGGATAGGGGGCGCCGCGTCGACGCTGCTCGCCGTCGTCGTGAGGCGGTCGAGGGGAGGGCGGTGCGCGAAGTGCGCCGTCACGCCTGAAAGGAATCGTGCAGGGCGACGCCCAGCCCGGTGAAATCGGCGGTGTTGCGCGTTGCGAGCGTCAAGCCGTGCACGAGGGCGGTTGCCGCAATCAGCGAATCGGCGAGATGGAGGCCCCGGCCCCGTTGCGCCTGCGCGGCGCGCAGGACGGCGGCGGCTTTCGCTTCCGGCGTGTGAACGGACAGGATCCGATCGGAATAGAGGGCAAGGAAGCGCTCGACGGCCTCCGTCAAGGCCCGCCGGCGCGCACCGTCCTGCAGACGCTCCAGCCCGAAGGCCAGTTCGTGCAGGGTCACGACCGACACATAGCCATCCTCCAGGGCATCGAGGAAAGCGACGACACGGGGATTGCGATCGGGCCGGGTCAGCTCGGAGATGACGTTGGTGTCGAGGAGAAAGCCCGTCACCGAGCGTCACCGTGGTCGAAGGGATTGTCCGGAACCGGTTCCGCACGTGACGGGATCTCGAGGGGGTCGGACGCAGGCATATGCTCCAGCAGCCAACGTCCCATGGCGGGTCGGGAGGTCTGCAGGCGCTGCCACTGCGCCTCCGACACCAGCCTATAGCCGCGTCTCGTGCCGATGCGCTGCGGCCCTTCCTCGTCGGCACGGCGCAACAGTTCGGACAGACGGGCCTTGGCCTCGGTGACGGTCCAGATGTGCTGGTTCATTGACCGTAAGTCCAGCGCTCTCGAGCGTGTAATCTAGTCTAGACTGGTGCTCTTTGCAAGCGAAGCGATGCTCGGTGGCGAGGCCAGACCATTGAGGGCACGATGCCGGCGTCGCATTCGAGGGTCTGGACGCGACCGGTTCACGGCGGGACGTCCATCCGCAGGAGTGCGCCCATGCCGGGGCACCCAAAGAAAAGGCCGCCCCGAGGGGCGGCCCGTTCCGGTGTGCCGGGAGATCGCGCTCAGTTGAGCTTGGTCTTCACCTCGGCGATCGCCGTGTTCATCAGGTCGCTGCCGTTCCGCGCCTGGCCCGACAGGATCGAGCCGGCGGCGGCGATGGCGGCGTCCGCGGCGGCCGAGCGCACCTCGGCCAGGGCATGCGCCTCGGCCTGGGCGATCTTCTGCTCGGCGAGCTTGGTGCGGCGGGCGACGAAGTCCTGCACCTTGGCGACCGATTCGGTCTTGAAGCGCTCGGCCTCGTCCTTGGCGGCGGCGATGATCGCCTGCGCCTCGGCCTCGGCCTCCTGCTTCTTCTTCTGGTATTCGGCCAGCAGCTTCTGGGCTTCCTCGCGCAGCGACTTGGCCTCGTCCAGCTCCTTGCGGATGGTGTCCGCACGCTTGTCGAGCGCCTTGCCGATCTGGCCGAAGCCACCGATCTTCCAGGCGATGAACAGGAAGATCACCGTCGCGACGAGCACCCAGAACTCGGGCCCCGAGGGATCGAACACTTCGTGGAGGATCTCTGCGAAGTACATGTCCTCTCCTCAGCGGGCCGCGGCCGAATCGACGGCGGCCTCGACCGCGCCGGCTTCCGGGCTCCTGCCGGTGAGCCGCTCGATGATGGCGCCAGCGGCGTCGATGGCGATGGCGCGCACGTTGCCGAGCGCCGCCGCCTTGGTCGCGGCGATCTGCGCCTCGGCCTCGGCGAGCCTTTCGGCCAGCTTGGCCTCGAGGCCCTTGCGCGTCGTCTCGGTCTCGGCGGCGACCGCGTCGTGGGTGCGGCCGGCGATGGCCTGCGCCTCGCCGCGGGCCTGCGCCAGCGACTGCTCGTGGGCGGCCGCGGCCGCATCGCTCTCCGCCTTCATCCGCTGCGCCGCCGCCAGATCGGAGGCGATGCTGTCGCCCCGGGTCTTGAGGATCTCGGCGACGCGCGGCAGCGCGACCTTCGACATCAGGATGTAGAGGAGCCCGAAGGCGATCGCCAACCATACGAGCTGCGAGGGGAACGTGCCGCTCTCGAAGGGCGGGAACGCTCCCTTGCCACCGTGCTCGCCGGCCGGAACCTCGGTTCCCGCGTGCGTCGTCTCAGCCATGAAGCAAAACCTTCAACGGTCGTTGGACTCGATCGGGCTCCCCACCCGGCCGGGCAGGGCGATCGAGGCGCCTCAGACCGCGAACAGGAGGAGGAGGGCGATCAGCAGCGAGAAGATGCCGAGAGCTTCGGTCAGGGCGAAGCCGAGCAGCAGGGTGCCGCGCTGGCCGTCGGCCGCCGACGGGTTGCGCAGGGCGCCCGACAGGAACTGGCCGAACAGGTTGCCGAGGCCGATGCCGGCGCCCGCCATGCCGAGGCAAGCCAGACCAGCGCCGATGTACTTGGCTGCGATGGGATCCATGGGAGACTCCTGTGGGTGAACGGTGGAGGGGAGGGACGGGGGGATCGCTCTCAATGGCCCGGATGCAGGGCGTCGTTGAGATAGATGCAGGTGAGGGTGGCGAAGACGTAGGCCTGGAGCACGGCGACCAGGAACTCCAGCGCGATCAGGGCGATGGTCAGCAGCAGCGGCAGCGGCGAGAGCACCGCGAACACGCCGGCGCCGGCGAGCGCCACCACGAAGCCGGCGAAGATCTTCAGCGCGATGTGGCCGGCCAGCATGTTGGCGAACAGACGGACGGAGAGGCTGATCGGCCGCGAGAGGAAGGAGATCACCTCGATCACCACCAGGAGCGGCAGGAGCCAGCCCGGCACGCCCGACGGCACGAACAGCTTGAGGAAATGGGCGCCGTGCTTGTAGAAGCCGTAGCCGAGGACGGTGAGGATCACCAGGAGCGCCAGCGCCACCGTGACGATGAGGTGGCTGGTGACGGTGAAGAAGCCCGGGATCATGCCGAACAGGTTGCAGATCAGCACGAAGCTGAACAGCGAGAACACCAGCGGGAAGAACCGCATGCCGTCCTGGCCGGCGGACGAGCGCACCGTGCCGGCGACGAACTCGTAGAGGCTCTCGGCCACCCCCTGCCAGCGGCCGGGGACGACGGCGCGGGCGGAGGTGCCGGCGATCATCAGGAGCGCCACCGCGCCGACGGCGAGCAGCATGAACAGGGCGGAATTGGTGAAGGCGATCTGGTGTCCGCCGATCGTCGCGATCGGAAAGAGCGTCTTGATCTCGAACTGATGTATCGGATCCATCGCCGGCCCGGCCTCTGTCTCAATTGTGCGGAGCGTGCCCCGCCTTGCCTATTTCTTTCCGGGCAGTGACCTGCCCAGCATTCCTGCCGACCGCATCACGTTCATGATTCCGGCGACGAAGCCGAGCATCAGAAACACGATCATCCCCCAGGGGGATGTGCCGAGCAGCCGATCCCCCAGCCAACCGATTCCAAAGCCGGCGATGATGCCGGCAATGAACTCGCTCGACAGGCGCATCGCCTTGCCGATTCCGTTCGGGTCGGAACCCGTGCCCGCGCTCGACGCAGGCCTGACGTCCGCCTCGGCCCTTTCGGGCCCGAGGCGCTCGCCAAGCCGACGCAAGCGCTCGGACAACTCGGCTTCGCTGGGATTGTCGCCGGTCCCCCGACCTGGCCGGTTCGCTCCGTCGCTCGCCATGGCGGCAACATGCTCCCTGGCCGGCAGCAACAGCGCCGGATACCCCCCTCGAAAGTCGGGCGGACCATACCGATGGCCCCCTGCGGTGTCAAGGAGAGGCCGGATTAAACTAAGTCTTTGATACGGAACTGGAATTCTGGAAAACCGTGTGGCTTGCGACAAACCTTCCCCAGCAGCCAATCATGGCGCTCGTTTGTCCGCGGGCGAGGAGCGCGGGCTTTTTCGGCCGAGCGGGCCGTGCGGCCGGGAGCTCGCTCGATCCGGCGCCGCGCCCCGGGGAGGAGGCGGATGGGACCGCGGGCGCTCCCGAGGTGTCCTGCGCCGGTCTCGGCGACGACGGGCCGGCGCGGCATTCGACGCCCGCTTGGCTCTGCGACGGGATTGCGGCACGCTTCACGGCAAGGCCCGAGAGCGGGCTGTCGCCTGCGGCTGCAGCATGTTTGAAACGATGGGCTGCGACATGGTCGAGACACTTCTGCCGATTGTCGTGCCGAGAAGCTACTTTCGTCTCGGCAATTGGCCCGGCTTCCATCGCCGCCTCCGTCACCCCGACCTTGCGGTCACCTGGGTGGAGCTGACCGCGCCCGACGCGATGAGCTATGTGAATGTCGAGCGCTATCGACAGATCGAGG
The DNA here is from genome assembly GCF_030814995.1 of Labrys wisconsinensis. Classification (GTDB taxonomy): domain Bacteria; phylum Pseudomonadota; class Alphaproteobacteria; order Rhizobiales; family Labraceae; genus Labrys; species Labrys wisconsinensis. Next base: position 148,420 of record NZ_JAUSVX010000006.1, read on the forward strand.
CGCGTGGGGTCGACGTGCACGAGGCTGCCATGGCGAACCTTCGCGCCGTGTCCCGGCCGCTCGCCACGCATGGCAAGATCGTCGGCGGCCGTACGGTGTTCCAGGTGATGATGCATGCCGACGGCCTGGGCACATCGCGGCTCCTGCTCTCGCCTGAGCTGAACGAGGCCTTCCCCGAGGGGTATTGGCTCGGCATTCCCGAGCGCGGCTGCGGCATCGTCGTCCCGAAGAGCGTCTCGCCCGATGACTATGACGAAGCCCTGCAATTGACATCCAGATGCTTTCAGGACGGCACCACGCCCTTGCTGCCGGGATTGCTCGAGCCGAACGTGCTCGACGTCATCGAGCCGTAGGCCGCGGACGGGGAGCGGGGGGCTCGGAGGGCTGCGAGGATTTGATGCCGCCCCGGGCCGGTGAGACGAGGCGGGTCCGAAGCGGCGCCAGCCGCGTCAGCTCGCCTCGCGGATGCGCTCGGCTTGCTGCAAGTCCACCGACACGAGCTGGCTGACGCCGCGCTCGGCCATGGTCACGCCGAACAGGCGGTTCATGCGCGCCATGGTGATCGGGTTGTGGGTGATGGTGACGAAGCGCGTCTCGGTCTGCCGGATCATCTCGTCCAGGAGGTCGCAGAAGCGCTCGACATTGGCATCGTCGAGCGGGGCATCGACCTCGTCGAGCACGCAGATCGGCGCCGGGTTGGTCAGGAACACCGCGAAGATCAGGGCCATGGCGGTGAGCGCCTGCTCGCCGCCGGAGAGCAGCGACAGGGTCTGCGGCTTCTTGCCCGGCGGACGCGCCAGCATTTCCAGCCCTGCCTCCAGCGGATCGTCCGATTCGGTGAACTGCAATTCGGCCGTGCCGCCGCCGAACAGCGTGCCGAACAGGCGCTGGAAATGGCCGTTGACCACGTCGAACGCCGCCAGCAGCCGCTCGCGGCCCTCGCGGTTGAGGTTGGCGATGGCCTGGCGCAGCCGCTTGATCGCCTCGACCAGGTCGTCGCGCTCGGCGACGAGCCCGTCGAACTGCGCCTGCACCTCGCGCTGCTCCTCCTCGGCCCTGAGATTCACCGCCCCGAGGCGCTCGCGGTCGTGCCGCGCGAGGTCGAGCGTCTTCTCCACCTGCTCGCGCGGCGGCAGCGGGTCCTGCGGGGTCAGCCCGGCGATCTTCAGCACCGCGGCGGGCGCGACGTCGAGCGCCTCCGCGATGGAGCGGACGATGCCGGCCCGGCGGGCGCGCAGCGCCTCCAGCCGTTCCTCGGCGCGGGCCTGGTCCTCGCGGGCCTTGCCGAGCGCGGCGAGCGCTTCGCGCCCCTGGCGGTCGGCGTCGGCGAGCCGGGTCTCCGCCTCGGCCAGCCGATCGGCCGCGGCCTTGCGTGCCGCCTCGGCCGCCTCCGCCTCGCCGATCAGGGCGCGGCGCCGGGCGCCGAAGGCGGCGGGCGCGTCCTCCAGCTCCTCGCGCTCGGCCCGGAGCTCCTCCTGGCGCGCGATGAGCGTGTCGATCTGGGCCGCGCCGCCGCTCTGGCGCCGGCTCCAGGAGCTACGCTCGGCGGCGATGGCGGCGAGGCGCTTGTCGCGCAGGTCGCGCTCGCGCGCCAGGGACTGCACCGCCGCCCGCGCCTCGCCGGCCTCGGCCCGGCGCTGCGCCACCTCGGCGCGCAGCTCGGCCAGGTGGGCGCCGAGCGTCGTGGCGTCCGGCAAGGCCTCGAGCCGGGCCTCGGCCTCCTCGCGCGCCGCGGCGGCCTCCTCGGCGCCGGCGACGAGGCGCGCCTTCGCCTCGGTGATGGCCGAGAGCCGGGAGGCGACCTGCGCCGCCCGCCGCTCGGCTGCGGCCAACGCCTCGCGGGCCTGATCGGCGGCCCGGCCGGCCATGCGCCAGGCCTCGCGCCTCGCCCGTTCCTGCTCGCCGGCCTGGCGCAGCGCCGCCTGCGCCGCCTCGGCCGCGGCCCGGGCGGGCTCGACGGCCTCGCGCGCCGCCTGCGCCTGCTCCTCCAGGTCGGCCAGGCGGTTCTTCTCCACCAGCCTCCGCGCCGCGGCGGAGGGGGCGTTGGCCGCGGCGACGAAGCCGTCCCAGCGCCAGAAATCGCCCTCGCGGCTGACCAGCCGCTGGCCGGGCCGGAGCAGCGGCGCCAGGCGCGGTCCGTCCGTCCGCGCCACCACGCCGATCTGCGCCAGGCGCCGGTGCAGCGCCGGCGGCGCCTCGACGAAGTCGATCAGCGGCTCGGCGCCCTCCGGCAGCGGCCCGTCCTCGGCGCCGGCCTCGGCACCGGCCCAGCGAGCCGGGGCGCGGGCGTCGGCCGGCGCGTCGAGGTCGTCGCCGAGCGCCGCGCCGAGCGCGGTCTCGTAGCCCCGGGCGACGCGGATGGCGTCGGCCACCGGCGGGTACTGGGTGCCGCCCGGGGCGAGCAGCAGCTTGGAGAGGGTCCCGACCTCGGTCTCCAGCCGGCTCGCCAGCCGCTCGGCCTCCTGCAGCGGCACCCGCGAGGCAGCCTCGGCCTCGCGGGCCCGGGCATGCCCGCCTTCAGCGGCGAGGGTGAGGGCCTCGGCCTCCTCCTGGGCCTCCTGCGTCGCCTCGAGCGCGGCGCCGAGCTCCTCGATCGCGCCCGGCTCGCCGGCCTGGGCGGCCAGCGCCTGGCGCTCGCGTTCGATCTCGGCGATCTGCACCTCGGCGCGGGCCCGGCGCTCCGCCGCCTCGCGCAGCGAGCGCTCGGCCTGGCCGCGCTGGGCCTGCGCCTCGGCGAGGGCGCCCTGCGCCTCGCCCATGGCGCTCTCGCCGGTGGCGAGCGCCGCCTCGCCGGCGACGAGCCGCGCCGCTGCCGCCTCGCTCTGGTCGCCGGCGGCATCGGCCTCGCGGGTGAGCTGGGCTTCCTCCTCGTCGAGCCGCTCCAGCATGACGCCGGCGTCGGCGATCAATGTCTTCTCGCGGCCGATATCGGCCTCGCCCTGGGCGATGCGCCGGTCGAGCTCGGCGAGGCGGTCGGCCGCGCGCCGCTCCTCCTGGTCGAGCGCCTCCCGCGCCAGGTTCAGGCGCTGCAGCGCCGCCGCCGCGGCCACTTCCTTGTCGCGCAGCGGCTGCAGGTCGTGCGCGGCGACCGCCGCCAGGCGCGCCGCCTCGGCCTGGGCCCGCGTCCGCTCGGCCACGGTGCGCACGTCGAGGTCGAGCCGCTTCTCCGCCTCGATGATCTCGCGGCCGGCCTCCTCGAAGGCGATGTGGAACAGCAGCGCCTCGGCCTTGCGGATCTCGGCGGTCAGCACCCGGTAGCGCGCCGCCTGGCGCGACTGGCGCTTCAGCGCCTCGAGCTGCGCCTCGATCTGGGCCAGCACGTCCTCCAGCCGGGCGAGGTTCTGCTCGGCCGCCTGCAGGCGCAGCTCCGCCTCGTGGCGGCGGCTGTGCAGGCCGGAAATGCCGGCGGCCTCCTCCAGGATGCGCCGGCGCGATTGCGGCTTGGCCGCGATCAGCTCGGCGATCTGACCCTGGCGCACCAGCGCCGGCGAGCGCGCGCCGGTCGAGGCGTCGGCGAAGATCAGCTGCACGTCGCGGGCGCGCACCTCGCGCCCGTTGATGCGGTATTGCGAGCCCTTCTCGCGCTCGATGCGCCGGGAGATCTCCAGCACGTCCGCATCGTTGAAGGACGCGGGCGCGGTGCGGTCGCTGTTGTCGACGGTCAGCATCACCTCGGCGCTGTTGCGCCCCGGCCGGCCGCCGGAGCCGGCGAAGATGACGTCGTCCATCTCGGCGGCGCGCAGGTTCTTGTGGCTGCTCTCGCCCATCACCCAGCGCAGCGCCTCGACCAGGTTGGACTTGCCGCAGCCGTTCGGCCCCACCACGCCGGTGAGGCCGGGCTCGATCAGGAAGTCCGACGGCTCGACGAAGGATTTGAAGCCGAGAAGCCGAAGCCTGGTCAGTCGCATCAAGAAAACCCCGCGGCGCGGGGTTCGCGCCTCAAGACTTCAGAAAGGCCGCGACAGCCTTGTCGAACTCGTCGACCGAAAGCTCGCCGCTGTACCGCTTGCCGTTGATGAAGAAGGTCGGCGTGCCGTCGATCTTGAACACGTCCTCGGCCCGCTTCTTCACCGCCATCACGCCATCATAAAGCGTCTGATCCTTCAAGCAGGTGTCGAAGCGTTCCTGTGTAAAACCAGCCTGCTTGGCGATCTGGGTCAGGCCCGGCAGCACCTGCGCCGCGTCGACGAAGGCCCAGTTGGCCTGCTGGGCGAACAGCACGTCGATCATCGCGTAATATTTGTCGTCGCCGGCGCAGCGCGCCAGCATGAAGCCGGCCGTGGCGCGCGGGTCGAGCGGAAACTCGCGCAGGGTCCACAGCACCTTGCCGGTGTCGATGTACTTGTCCTTGATGGTCGGGAACACGTCCTTCTCGAACCGGGCGCAGTGCGGGCAGGTCATCGAGGCATATTCGTAGACCTTGACCGGCGCGTCGGCCTTGCCGAGCGTCATGTCCTTGATCGGCCCGGGCACGGCGAGGTCGGCGGGGCTGGCATCCTGCGCGTCCTGCGCCAGCGCGGGCAGGGCGGCGAGGGCCGGCGAGGCGGCGAGGGCGGCGAGAAGCGCACGGCGCGAAAACATGAACGGACGTCCTTGGTGGGGGCGGTCTCGAACCGCCGGGTGAGCCTTGCGGTAATCGAGCCCGACGATGATGGCAACAGGCGGGCCATAGCACGGAGCGGCGCCGCCCGGCAGGGGCCTGCCGGCGCCCACGCGAAAGTGAACGAGCGGCGCCTTTCAGCCGGGCGCGTCGGAGCGCTCCCGCCGCATCGCGTCGAGGTCGCCCTCCCAGCCGAGGCCGGCCACGGTCGCGATCGCCTGCCGCTGCCGGTGACGGCCGATGAGGCGGCGCCCCGCGTCCTCGATGACAGCCGCCGGCGTGGCCAGGCCGGTCAGCGCCATCGCTTCCCTGAGTAAAGGTTCGTCGATCCCGATGGTGGTGCGCGTTGTCCGCCTCCCGCGTTCCGTCCGGCTCACGGGGCCTCAGCCTGTGCGTCCAGCATCGCTCCAATCTCCTCGTCACTGAAGCGTCCGCCCTCCGCAATGGATGCGTCGATCGTCCGGCGCAGGGCTTCCAGCTTCTCCTCGCGTTCCCGGACCAGGCGCAGAGCTTCGCAGACCACCTCGCTCGCAGAGCGATATCGACCGCTGGCGACGAGCGAGGTGATGAAGTCCTTCCAGTGCTCCTCGAGCGCGATGTTCATGACATCTTTGCCTTCCCGCCCAGCACGCCGCGCCCCAGCCGCTCCAGCGCTGCCCTGAGCCCCTCGTCCTCGACGCCGGCGATGCGCGTGGCCAGCGCCCGCTCGCCGGCGGCGTCGAGCGGCCGCGGGCGTGGCGGCACCCTGGGGCTCGGCGCCTCGACCGGGCCCTGGCGCAGCCTGAGCTTGCCGATGCAGCGCCAGCCGAACACCGCGTTGACCCGCTCGACGAGCTGGGTCGCCGACATCTCCACCTCCAGGGCAAAGGCGCTCTCCACCTTCAGGACCAGCGTCGCCGGCTGGGGCGCCGCCTCCGGCAGGGCGGCCTTGGGGCGCGGCGGCCAGAGCACGCGCACCGGCATGGAATGGGCCGCCAGCCGCTCGCCGGCGATCTCCCGCCAGCGGGTGAGGATGTCGGCGGCGGCGAAGCCCTGCGCCTTCAGTGCGTCGGCGATGGCCGGCCGCACCAGCTCGGCGAGGGGACGCGCCGTGCGGGGCTTGTTCATGCCGGATGTCCTGTGGGATGAGGGTCCATGCTTCATAAGCCAGATGTCCCGGTCATGCGAGTCGCGGCGGACGACCTCCTGGTCTGGTACGACCGGCATCGCCGGCGCCTGCCCTGGCGGGCGGCGCCGGGCGAAACGCCCGATCCCTACCGCGTCTGGCTGTCGGAGATCATGCTGCAGCAGACCACGGTCCGGGCGGTCGGCCCTTATTTCGAGGCGTTCGTCGCGCGCTGGCCGACCGTCGCGGCGCTGGCTGCCGCCGACGGCGAGGACATCCTCAAGGCCTGGGCGGGCCTGGGCTATTATTCCAGGGCCCGCAACCTGATCGCCTGCGCCCGCGCCGTGGCCGGGCGGCCGGGCGGCCGCTTCCCCGACACGGAGGAGGGGCTGCGCGCCCTGCCAGGGGTCGGCGCCTACACGGCGGCGGCCATCGCCGCCATCGCCTTCGGCCGCCGTGCCGCGGTGGTCGACGGCAATATCGAGCGGGTGATCACCCGCCTCCATGCCCTGGAGACGCCGCTGCCCGCGGCCAAGCCGGAGATTCGCCGGCTGGTCGACGCCATCACGCCGGCGGACCGCCCCGGCGACTTCGCCCAGGCGATGATGGATCTCGGCGCCAGCCTGTGCACGCCCAAGCGCCCGGCCTGCGGCCTCTGCCCGTGGATGAAGCCCTGCGCCGCGCGCCTCGCGGGCACGCAGGAGACCTTCCCGCGCAAGATGCCGAAGGCGGTGCGCCCGCTCCGGCGCGGCGCCGCCTTCTGGCTCGTCCGGCCGGACGGCTATGTCCTGGTGCGCAAGCGCCCCGACAAGGGCCTGCTCGGCGGCATGACCGAGATTCCCTCCAGCCCCTGGACCGAGGATTTCGACATGGCGCGGGCCACGGACCATGCGCCGCTGCGGGGGATGCGCTGGCGCAGGCTGCCGGGCGAGGCGCGCCACGGCTTCACCCATTTCGAGCTCGTCGTCACCGTGTTCGCCGCCGACGCGCTGACCACCACCAAGGCGCCGGAGGGCTGCCGCTGGGTGCGCCTCGCCGAGCTCGACGGCGAGGCCCTGCCGACGGCGATGCGCAAGATCGCCGCGGTGGCGCGGGGCTGACGCTCAGCCCTCCGCGTCCGCCAGCTCCTTGCGCAGCACCGCGCGCAGGTCGTCGATCGGCTTCAGCGCGCCGCCGTCGGAGAAGTGCCAGAAGGTCCAGCCGTTGCAGGCGGGCAGGCCCTGCACCAGGGCGCCGATCTTGTGGATCGAGCCGGCGATGTCGCCGAGCATCAGCGAGCCGTCGACCCGCACCACCGCCTTGTGGCGGCCGCGCTGGTCGACGAGCACGGCGCCGGGCGCCAGCAGGCCGCGCTCCACCACGCTGGCGAAGGCGATGCGCGGCTCCGAGCGCTTCTCCGCCGGCATCAGCAGGGCCGCGTCGGCCACCGGCGTCACCGCGGCGAGGCGCGCCCGCGCCGCGGCGATGTAGCCGGGATCGCGCTCGATGCCGACGAAATGGCGGCCGAGCTTCCGGGCGACCGCGCCCGACGTGCCGGTGCCGAAGAAGGGGTCGAGCACCACGTCGCCCGGCCGGCTGGCCGCGAGCAGCACGCGTGCCAGCAGCGCCTCGGGCTTCTGGGTCGGATGGGCCTTGTGGCCGTTCTCGTCCTTCAGCCGCTCGCCGCCGGTGCACAGCGGGATCAGCCAGTCCGAGCGCACCTGCACGTCTTCGTTGCCGGCCTTCAGCGCCTCGTAGTTGAAGGTGTAGCGCGAGGCCTGCTCGCGCGCCGCCCAGATCAACGTCTCATGGGCATTGGTGAAGCGCTTGCCGCGGAAGTTGGGCATCGGGTTGGTCTTGCGCCAGACCACGTCGTTGAGGAGCCAGAAGCCGAGGTCCTGCAGCGTGGCGCCGACGCGGAAGATGTTGTGGTAGGAGCCGATCACCCAGAGCGTGGCGTCGGGCTTCATCACCCGCCGCACCGCCTTCAGCCAGTCGCGGGTGAAGGCGTCGTAGGCGGCGAAGGATTCGAACTTGTCCCAATCGTCGTCGACGGCATCGACCATGGACTGGTCGGGCCGCTGGAGGTCGCCGCCGAGCTGGAGGTTGTAGGGCGGGTCGGCAAAGACGAGGTCGATGCTCTCGGCCGGCAGGCGGTCGAGCGCGGCGATGCAATCGCCTTCGATGATGCTGTCGAGGGGCAGCGGCGCGGTGTCGACCGGCCGCAGGACAGGACGAAGTCTGGTGGTTCCGGAGCTCATCCGGGGCGCGGCCGCAGCCCCGGTACGCGAGTTACTCATGTCTTGACTCGTACGCTACGCCACTCGTTGCGGGATTAACCATGACCGCGGCTTGGTAAAGGCCGGGTTGCCGCCGCTCGGAAAATGGCGTGCCGCTTCGGGACGGCGGGACGAGAAGGGGAACGCGAAAGCTTTCCTTCGCCCGGTCAGCCCGCCCGCATCGTCTTGAGGAGGCCGAAGGAGAAGCGGTGATGCACGCAGGGCCCGTGCGCCGTGATCGCCGCCCGGTGCTCGGCCGTGCCGTAGCCCATGTGGCGCTCGAAGCCGTAGACCGGGAACTCGGCGGCCAGGCGCGTCATCAGCCGGTCGCGCGTCACCTTGGCGACGATCGAGGCGGCCGAGATCGCCGCCACCAGCGCGTCGCCGTCGACGATGGCGCGGCCGGGGCAGGGCAGGCCGGGCGGCACGTCCTTGCCGTCGATCTCGGCGCGGGCCGGGCGGTGGGCGAGGCCCTGCACGGCCCGCCGCATGGCGTCGAGCGTGGCGGCACGGATGTTGATGCGGTCGATCGTCGCCGGCCCGGCCATGGCGATGGAGACGGCCACCGCCTCGCGCATGATCGTCTCGAACAGCGTCTCGCGCACGGCGGCGCTGAGCGCCTTGGAATCGTCGAGCCCGGCGGGAATGCGCTCGGGATCGAGAATCACCGCCGCTGCCGCCACCGGACCGGCCAGCGGGCCGCGTCCGGCTTCGTCGACGCCCGCGACCAGCTCCGCCGGGTTCCACCGCTCGTTGGCCATCTCGCGCCTGCCTCTTCACGCTCCGTCGTGGACTCGCGCCGTAGATGCGCTAGTTTCGTAAAACTGTCTCGGTCTTTCCGGAGGCTGTTCACAAGTTCGGCGGCCGGGACCGGCGAAGCCGCTGGCGTTCCGACCGCCCGCTGCGGCTGGTTTCGAGGCCCGGCATGCGGTGCTCCGCCGGGCGGAGGGCAGGCATGCCGGGACATCGCAGAGAGTCTCGAAGTCCGCCAGGCGAGCCGGACCGGCCGGCTCGCCGCGGCAAGCAGGTCCTTGGCCGGCCCGTGGCGCAGACCGCGGCCGTGCTCCACGGCGAGAGGGAGAAGACGATGGACGCAACCGATGCCGAAGAACCCGCCCGTTCCGCGGCGCCTCCAGCCGTGCCGCAGCCAGCTGCGCCGCCTGCGGGCCAGGCGCTCGAAGGCCTGGCCGTGCTGCGCGACACCATCTTCGACAAGCTGGTGACCGGCGAGAACGACGTGGTCGGCCTGCTCGCCTATTCCCTGTCGATGCAGACCAAGCGCGAATGGCTCGCCGCCTTCCATGGCGAGACCGGCCGCGAGCCGACGGTGGCTGAGATGGCGGCCTACGACATCGGCGAGCGGATCGACCGGCGCCTCGCGACCTATCGCAAGCTCGCCGAGCACGCCCTGTCCGGCAATTCCTTCTGGGCCTCGGCGGCGATGACGCCGGTGAGCGAGTTCTCCGGCCCTCCGGCCCCCGAGACAGCGCCGCCTGCCGCCAAGCCGGTGCCGCCGCGCCGGTTCGGCACGGGCAATGCCCTGGTCCTTGCCTGCGGCGTCTTCGTGCTGCTGGTCGTTGCCGCCTTCGCCGCACGCCATTATATCGGCGTGTAGGCATCGTCCGCATCGGCCTGCGCCGGCGGCACCGGCCGGCGCAGGCTCACAGCAGCGCCAGCTGCTCGCCGATCCGCGCCGGCCGCTGGAACAGGTCGGTCCGCAGCTTCAGCTTGCCGGTGTTGAACCCGAGCCGCGCCGCGGCAAGCTCGAACCGGCGCCCGACCACCCAGGCATAGGGCCCGATGCCGGTCTGGCGCAGGCCGAAGCGCGAATCATAGTCCTTGCCGCCGCGGGTCGAGCGCACCAGCGAGAATACGTGCTCCAGCGCGTCGGGCCGGTGCTCGGCCAGCCATTGGCGGAAGAGGTCGCTGATCTCCAGCGGCAGGCGCAGCAGGACATAGCCGGCCTCGCGGGCCCCGGCCTGGCGCGCCGCCTCCAGGATGCGCTCGATCTCCATGTCGTTGATCGCCGGGATGATCGGCGCCACCAGCACCGTGACCGGGATGCCGGCCTCGGCGAGCTGGCGCACCGCATCGAGCCGCCGGCGCGGCGTGGCGGCACGCGGCTCCATGGCCCGGGCGAGCTTGGGATCGAGCGTCGTCACCGACAGGGCGACTTTCACCAACCCACGCGCGGCCATGCGCGCCAGGATGTCGATGTCGCGCGTCACCAGCGCCGACTTGGTCACCAGGCCGAGCGGGTGGCCGGTGCGCTCCAGCACCTCCAGCACCGAGCGGGTGATCCGCCGCTGCCGCTCGATCGGCTGATAGGGGTCGGTGTTGGTGCCCATGGCGATGGTGCGGGGCTCGTAGCCCTTGGCCGCCAGCTCCCGCTCCAGCAGCGCGGCGGCGTCGGGCTTGGCGAACAGCCTGGTCTCGAAATCGAGCCCGGGTGACAGGCCCATATAGGCATGGGTCGGGCGGGCGAAGCAGTAGATGCAGCCGTGCTCGCAGCCGCGATAGGGATTGATCGAACGGTCGAAGGACAGGTCCGGCGAATCGTTGGTGGTGATGATCTTGCGGGCGCGCTCCTCCGTCACCTCGGTCTTCAGCGGCGGCAGCTCCTCGCTCGAGCCCCAGCCGTCGTCCTCGACGAAGCGCGCCAGGTTCTCGTAGCGGCCGCTCAGATTGGAGACCGCGCCGCGTCCTCGCCGGCGGTCGATGTCGATGATGGTGGAGGCGCCGTCCCGCCGCGGGAAGGCTGCCCTCTCGTCGCGCTGGGCCGCGGCCGCCATGGAAGTCTCCTGGTGATTCGTTGAGGTTCGAATCGATAGGAACATAAAGAGAACAAAAGAACAAGACGGGAACATGTCCGCGCGGTGGTGCTGACAAGCCCGTCGATCGGCGTTATGTGCGGAACAGCCTTCTCATGAGGCGGCAAATGATCAGCGTGGTCATCGCGACCAGGAATGACGAGGAAGCCCTCGCCGTGACGCTGGCGGCGCTCGTGCCGGCGGCGGCGGAGGGGTTCGTGCGCGAGGTCGTCGTCGCCGATGCCGGATCCGCCGACGGCACCCGCCTGATCGCCGACGCCCTCGGCTGCACCGTGGTCGAGGGCGGGCGCGAGCAGGGGCTGCGGGCGGCGCGGGCCGAATGGGTGCTGGTGGTGCGCCCGGGCGTGCGCCTGGAGGCCGACTGGTTCCTGGAGGCGGCGCTGTTCATCGAGCGCGTCCGGCGCGCCGGGCCGGGCCTCAGGGCCGCTTCGTTCCGGCACGCGGTCGACGATTTCGGCTGGCGGGCCCGGCTCAGCGAGCTCGCCGTGGCGATGCTGTCGCGCTTCCGTGCCTCGGGCAATATCCTCGCCCATCGCGACGCGCTGGCCGCCGGCCGCCGGCTGCGCATGTCCTGGTTGCGCTCGCGCGCCTTCGTCGGCGGCTTAACCCGGAGTTAACCACGTCTTCTTACCGTCCGGCGACGGTTGGGAGCATGGCCGGTGACCGATTTCGCCGAAGAGACCGAAAGGGCCGAGGACGCGGCGCTGGCTCGCCTTGTCGGCGACCCTGCGCCGGAGCGCCGCCTGGAGGCCCTGCACATCGCCCTCGGCATCTGGCGCGGCCCGCGCCCGGCCCGCCGCCGGCAGGTGCTGGCGCTGGCGCTCAACCTGGTGCGCCGCCTCGACTATTTCGCCCGGCTGGAGCTCGCCGACCATATCGTCCGCACCGGATCGGCGCCGCGGGCCCTGATCGCGGCGCTCGGCGCCGGCGATCCGGCCATGGCCGGGATGCTGCAGGGCGTCGAGATCCTCGACGGCGAGGCCGCCGGGCCGGCGACGCGCCCGGACGATCGCCCGGTCGAAGCCGCGGCGCCCGCCGCCGAGGCCGCGCCCATGTCGCCGCCCCGCCGCGAGGAGGCGCCCGCGGCCCTCGATCTCGATGCGCTGCTCCGGCACGCCCGCGCCGATGTCGAACGCCGCCGCCGGTCCGCGCCCGTCGAGCCGCCCGCGAGCCCGGCCGGGGAGCCCCGCGTCCGCAGCGTGCCGCATCTGCAGATCCTGCCGCCGGCTCCGTCGCCGCCCTCCGGCCACGACCTGATCGACATCGCCCTCAACGGCGAGCCCGGCGAGCTCGCCGAGCGGTTGGCGCTGCGCAGCGGGCGGTCGGTCTCGGCCGTCGCCGGCTGCCTCGCCACCGCGGATGCCAAGGCGCTCGGCGCCCTGGTGCGGGATGCGGGCTGCGGCCCGGCCCTGCTGGCCGTGCTGGCGGTGGCGCGGATGCGGCGCGAGGACTTCGCCCCCAACGTCGTGGCGGCGATGTGCGCCTGGGAGATGGCCGAGCCTCAGCGGCCCCCGCTCAGAGCTGCGTCGCGCTGAACGTGTCGCAAGCGTTGATCTGGCCGCTCTTCAGCCCGTTGATGAACCAGCGCTGGCGCTGGGCGGCCGAGCCGTGGGTGAAGCTGTCGGGCACGACATAGCCCTGCGCCTTCTTCTGCAGCATGTCGTCGCCGATCGCCTGCGCCGTCTGCAGGGCGCCCTTGACGTCGTTCTCGTCGATGAACTTGTACTGCTGCTGGGTGCGGTTGGCCCAGACGCCGGCGAAGCAGTCGGCCTGCAGCTCGGTGCGCACGGAGAGGGCGTTGCTCTGCGCGTCGTTCATGCGCTGGCGCGCCTGGTTGACCTTGGGCAGGATGCCGAGCAGGTTCTGCACGTGGTGGCCGATCTCGTGGGCGATCACATAGGCCTGGGCGAAGGAGCAGGCGCCCTGGCCCGCCGGGCAGGCGTTGAAGCGATTGCGCATCTCGTCGAAGAACTCGGTGTCGAGATAGACCTTGCGGTCGTTCGGGCAGTAGAACGGCCCCATGGCCGACTGCGCCGAGCCGCAGGCCGAGCTGGTGGAGCCGTCGAACAGCACCAGGGTCGGCCGGCTATAGGCGATGCCGACGTTCTGCTCCTTGAACAGGGCGGTCCAGGTGTCCTCGGTCGAGCCCAGCACCTGGCGGACGAACTGGCCCGAGGCCTGCTCCTCCGGCGTCAGCTGGCGCTGCTGCTGCTGGGGCTGCACGCTGCCGCCCCCGCCGTTGATCGCCTCGTAGCCGCCGATCAGCGTCGCCGGGTTGATGCCGGTGAAGTAGGAGATCAGCAGCACGACGACGAGGCCGCCGAGGCCGATGCCGCCCTTGCCCACCGGCAGCCCGCCGCCGCCGCTGGCGCGCCGGTCCTCGACGTTGTCGGATTGCCGGAAATCGTCGAGACGCATGGCACCCTCCCTCGCTCAACGCCGCGTTGCAGCAGCTCGCCGCCGGCGCATGCATCTATTTAGCTCTCCGCCAGCGCCGTTGCCAACGCCCGGAAGTCCCGCCAGGCCAGGCGCTTCTGCACCGGCTGGCGCAACAGATAGGCCGGGTGCAGCGTCGCCATGGTGCGGATGCTGCGGCTGCCTGCGTCATAGGCCAGCCAGCGCCCGCGCAGCTTGAGGATGCCCTCGGTGACGCCGAGCAGGCCCTGGGCGCTGCGCGCGCCCAGGCACACCAGGATGTCGGGGCTCACCAGCTCGATCTGGCGCTGCAGGAACGGCCGGCAGATCGTCGATTCCTGCGGCGTCGGATCGCGGTTGCCCGGCGGGCGCCAGGGCACGATGTTGGCGATATAGGCCCGGGTGCGGTCGAGCCCGATGGCGGCGAGCATGCGGTCGAGCAGCTGGCCGGAGGGGCCGACGAAGGGCTTGCCCTGCATGTCCTCGTCGCGGCCGGGCGCCTCGCCCACGAACATGATCCGCGCGTCCGGCGCCCCGTCGGCGAAGACCAGGCGCGTCGCCGTCGCCTTGAGGGCGCAGCCCTCGAAGCGCTCCAGCGCGTCCCGGAGCTCGTCCAGGGTCTGCGCAGCCTGGGCCAGGTCGCGCGCCGCCAGCTCCACCGCGTCCGGCGCCGTGGTCAGCAGCGCCGGGGCCGGCGCGGCCGGCCGTGGCCGCGGCCCGGCGGCGGGTGCCGCCATCGGCGCGCGCGGAACCGCCGGCACCGCCTGGAGGGCTGGGGCTGCGGCCGGCGCGGCGGCAGTGCCAGCGGCGAGTGCCACGGCAGTGCCAGCGGCAAGTGCCGCGGCGGTGCTCTCGGCAAAGCGGTCGACCGGCTCGTCCGCCACCGCCACGTCCACGCCCATCTCGGCATACCAGCGCAGCAGCGCCTCGGCCGCGGGAAGGGGGGCGGGAGCATCGGTCATGGCAAGGATGTAATACGCTCTCGTCGCCGATAGAAGGCCGAAAACCGTATGCGCGGCATCGGATGGGCAGGGCTCATTTCGGCACGAAGTAGAACTCGTTCGTCAGCCGGGACAGGCGCTCGGGCTCCTGCTGCTGGTTGGTCTTGGCCTCGACCGCCACGCTGACGCGCTTCATCAGCGTCTCGATTTCGACGCCCGGCGTCGCCACGTTCTCCAGGAAGGCCTCGGTGAAGGGGCTGTTGCGCCCGGTGCCGTCGGCGGCGGTGCTGTCGGGCTGGGTGGCGAACACCACCAGCGTGTTGGGTGCGCCGAGCTCGACGCGGGCGAGGCCGCGGGTGTCGGCGAAGCCGCGCTGCGTGGCCTTCAGCCGGGTCTTGAGGGCATCGGCCATCGGATTGTTGCGGCAGGCGTCGAGGAAGACCAGCGTGGTCTTGGCCCGCGACTGCACCTCGCCGAGCAGGGTCTGCAGCGACAGGTTGGAGGTGCGCACGTCGATGACGCTGTCGACGCTGGCATCGACGGGCATCAGCCAGTTCTCGCCGTCGATCTGCATGGCGTGGCCGGAATAGTAGATCAGGGCCACGTCCGCGCCCTGGGCCTTCGCTGCGAAGAAGGAGACATCCTCCGCGAAGTCCCGCAGCTTCAGGTCGTCGCCGCGGAACACTTCGAAGCCGAGCTGGGCCAGCTTGGTCGAGACATCCGCGGCGTCGTTGACCGGGTTGGCCAGGGCGCCGATGCTGTAGCCGGAATTGCCGATGACCAGCGCGACGCGGCGCTGTACGGCGCCCTGGGCCACCGGCGGGGCCGGCGCGGCGAGGGCCGCTTGCTGCGGCGCGGGAGTTGGCGTGGCGACGGGCTGCTCGAGGGCTGCGGTCTGCACGGGCGCGGAGAGGACCGGCGTCGCGGCCAGCTGCGCGGCGGCGGCCTGCTGCTGGATCTGAGCCTGCAACTGGAGGATGGCCCGTTGCTGAGCCTGAGCCTGAGCCTGAGCTTGGGCCTGGGCCTGGGCTTGAGCCTGAGCTTGGGCTTGGGCCTGTGCTTGCCGCGCGGCGAGCGCCCATTGCCTGGCGACCTCCTGCTGCCTGGCGATCTCCTGCAGGCGAAGGATCTCCTGCTGCCTGGCGATCTCCTGCTGCCTGGCGATCTCCTGCTGCCTGGCGATCTCCTGCTGCCTGGCGATCTCCTGCTGCCTGGCGATCTCCTGCCGCCTGGCGATCTCCTGCTGCCTGGCGATCTCCTGCTGGCGGGCAATCTCTTGCAGCCGTGCGATCTCCCGCAGCCGTGCGATCTCCTGCAGCCGTGCGATTTCCTGCAGCCTGGCGATCTCGCGGCGCCTGGCGGCGGCCCGTTGCTGTTCGGCGAAGGCATTGCCCGGATCGAACAGCGGCGGCCCGTCCGGGCTCCTGCCGAATCGGGGTGATGCATCGAAGCGGGGCGACCGGTCGAAGGATCGCGGGCCATTGAAGGCTGCCCGGTTGAAGCCCCGCCGGAGGTCGAATTGCCCCGACGACTCGAAGCCGCGCGACCGGTCAGCGAAGCCCTGATGCGTGGCCGGACCGGCTGTCTCGGCCTGGGCCAGGCCCGCGAGCAGTGCCGCGCCGGCGAACGCTGCCGCACCGAAGAGACGCTGAAGGGTCCAACGCATGGTGCTGTTCCCGGAGATTGTTCGGGAGACATTGGCGCAGCGGCACCCGCGCTGCCGTGCCGATCGGCACAGGGATCGCTGTGGCGGGCGATGCAAGCGAGCAAGGCCGCCCGGCGATGGCGGCCGGCTGCGTTAACCGCGTCTCAAGGTTAATCGTTGATCAATGGGCGCCTGTCCGCCGGCCCCGGGGGCCGGCACCCCGATGTAGGCGTTGCGTCATGGTTGCGTCGCGTTGGTCCGCCGTTTGTGCGCTTGTCGCTCCGACCCTGATGGTCGGCAGCGTCCTCCTGTGGCAGCGCGCGAACCCGGCGGCTCCGTTCCTTCCCGAGCCGGCCTCCGCGGCCCGGCCCGCCGCCCAGCCGACGCCGCGCCAGGCGCTGCTCTCGGCCGGCACCACCCGCATCATCCGCGCCGGCGTGTTTCAGATGCCGTCGCTGAACCTGGCCGACCTCGCCGTCGGGCCCCTGACCGCGCCGTCGGCGGAGAGCCTGGGCCGCCGCGCCGCCGCCCCGGCCTGCCGCGACGCTGCCGTGCCGCTGGACTTCCGGCCGGATCCGGAAGGCCGCACCTCCTGCCTGGTGCGCCAGGCGGCCCTGGAGATCATGCCCGAGGACGGCTTCGACACGGAGCCGCCGCCCGAGGAGGGCGATATCCCCGGCGATCCCATCCGCGACGGCCTCAAGGCCGGCGCCACGGGCTGGCCGACGGTCGACCGCTCGGCCAAGGGCGACCAGCGCGTGCCCGGCCTGCGCCCCAGCGTCAGCGAGGCGCATGGCCTGGTGCCGATGGATCCGCTGCTGCCGGACGAGGGCGCGCCGCCGCTCGCCCAGATGCCCAGCTTGCTCGACCCGCTCGCCCTCGGCGCGCCGCCGGAGCGCTTCCGCCAGACGCATATCGATGCGGGCCTCGCCGCGATCATCGCCGAGCGCCTGCGCCGGCCCGCATCCGAGTCCGACGAGGGCGAAGGCGCCGTGCCGCTCGACCACAGCCTGGCGCCCACCGGCGGCACCTCGCCGGCCGCCAGCCGGCCCGACCTCGCCCATCTCGACAGCCGCACCACCGGCCCGGACGGCGAGGCGCCGATCCAGCTCACCGCCCTGCCGGCCGATGCCGTCGTCACCATGGCCGCCGTGCGTCCCACGCCCGGGCTCGGCGAGGCCACGCCGGCCATCGGCCCGGACGAGGGTCTCACCACCCAGCCCAAGAGCGGCCAGATCGCCGGCCTGCCCGGCCTCGACGACGGCCAGCCGCGCCCGCTCACCCTGCCGCCGGTCGCCTATACCAGGGCGCAGATCTGCCTCGCCACGGCCGTCTATTTCGAGGCGCGCGGCGAGAGCGAGAAGGGCCAGATCGCCGTGGCCCAGGTGGTGATCAACCGGGTGCGCTCGCCCTACTACCCCAAGAACGTCTGCGACGTGGTCTACCAGGGCGCCAGCGAGCGGCGCTGGGGCGGCTGCCAGTTCTCCTTCGCCTGCGACCGCATCAAGGACCGCATCACCGAGGATGGCCCGTGGAAGGCAGCGCTTTCCATCGCCCAGAAGGTGATGGACGCCGAGCTCTGGCTGCCGGATGTCGGCAACGCCACCCACTACCACGCCACCTATGTCCGGCCCTACTGGGTGCGCGACATGCGCGAGATGGACCGGATCGGCCGGCACATCTTCTACCGGGTGAAGTGGTGGACGTGAGGGCGGGGGTGAGGCGGGACTGTCGCCCGGCTCGCTGTCTCAGGTCCGGGGGCAGTCCACAATCAAGAGGTGCAGTCCAATCCTGTCCGTGTAACCGAGATCGAATACCGCGGCCGGACCCATGAAGGGCATCTGCGGCATCCGTCATTCAAAGGGCTGCGGGAAGAGGCGGACGTGTACGTGACTGAGGGGGGCGGCGCCGCAGTTCTGACGTGGATCACAAGGATTCGACGTGCTGGCGCAGGATGTCCACTGTCTCTGTCAGCCCTTGCGCTTCCATGTCGAGAAGAAGGAGTTGCGCGGTCTTCTCAGGCTTTTTGAAACGTTCCCGCATTTTTCGCAAAGCGGCTACGGCTCTCCCGGGTTCGAGTGTCGGCGATAAAGGTATCTGCCGATCGCGCCTCCAGGTTCAGCGCACCAAGCACTTCCGCCGGAAAGTCCTTCATGTTGTCGGTGACGATGACAGCCGCTTGAGTCTTCAGTGCGGCGGCAACGACATGGGCGTCATTTGGGTCGGGCAGGCCGTCGCAGATGCATATATAGCTGTCGAAGTCGCTCACCATCGCGTCCTCGAATGCCGCCTCCATGGCGGCCGCCGCTCGGCCAGATCGATCGGCAGCGTCTTCAACCCCCTTCTCTGCCAGCATCTTCTGGATTGCCGCCTGGGTTTCATCCAGAACAAGCCTTGACCAACGGAGGCGGAAGAATTCCGCCTCCGCCAATGTCAGTAGAAGATTACGCTTCAATGCTCCCGCCAAAGTGCATGCATCGATAAATGCGGTGAAGCGATTGGCGAACATGGCTTACAGAAATTCTGCATCCATTTCGGCAAGGGTTGCGAGTGCTTCACCGCGCTTCGCGTCGCGCTTCTTCTTATACTCAAACAGATCCATTGCCTTGATGCGGCGATGCCTGCCGGTAGTCGTGAACTGAATATCGCCCCTTTCGAGGATTGAGATCAGAAACGGCCGTGAAACATTGAGAATGTCCGCCGCTTGCTGTGTCGTCAGCATTTTGCTGACCGGTACCAGCGTGACTGCGTCTCCTGATCCGACGTGGCGCAGTAGCTCCATGAGGAGGCTCGAAAGTGCCGGTGTCAGCACAATCTCGGTGTCTTGCTTCGTGTCGTCGGCAACGACACGAAACCTAGCATCGGTCGTGAGGCTGCTCGCGAGGATTTTCCTCATCTGGTTTGCGGCAGCTCTTTCCCGTTCGTTCGGCAGCCGCGCCCCGAGCCCCCCGGCAAAAGCAGGAATTGTCATGGCGAGGTCTCCTTCACGAATGGATCCACAGCGGATATTCGAAATATTCGCAAACCAAGAACGCCCTCTGAGTCCCCCTGGTTCCCAGATTGTCTCTCATCGTCCCACGCTGTCTGACCTGTGCATTGAGCGTCCACCTCTCTCCGGCATCACCCCCAAAGTCCTCATAACCCGATGGCACGGCATCGGCCGCGGCGATATCGCTCCGGCGCCGGCAAGACTGGCATCGGGCATGGACGGGCTCCCATATGGTCCTATTGTGTTCACTGTCGAGCCACGCCGGATCAGCGTCAACGGGAGGGGCATCGGGGTGACGGGCGCCATCGCGGACGGCTGCGCCGGACCGGATATGGATGCGATCCGCGCGTCCAGCGAATGAGCGCTCCCGAAAACGATCCGCTATTTCGTCCTTGCCTGCCAGAGCGTGATCCAGTCGTCGGCGGCGATGCCGCGGCATTCCGGCATGCTGGTGTAGCTGGCCAGCCGGAAGTCCCGGCCGGTCCAGGCCCAGCTCCAGGACGCGCCGCAATCGCCGATGCCGCGGCCCTTGTGGAACGAGGCCATCACGCCGGCCTCGTCGACCTCGCTCGGGTCGGTCGGCGAGGCGAGGCGCGCGGCGATCTTGCCTGTCGCCTCGTCGAGCGTCTCGAACACGAGCCGCCGCGCTGCGGCCGGTGCCGAGGGTACGCCGAGATAGAGCATGGCGCCGGACTGGTAGGCGGCGCGCCAGCAGCCGATCTGGTAGAGCGTCTCCTGGTCCGACAGGCGCTGCGCGCTGGAGACCACGTCCTTCTCCTGGTCGATGTCCTGGCATTCGCCGGCCTTCGTCTCCCGCACGTGCCGGGCGATCAGCGCCTTGGGCGCCGGCGCGTCGGCGGCATCGGCGGCCGCCTTGGGCGGGTGGACCGCGGCGATCAGCGGCGCCGCCGGAGCCGGCGGCACGGCGGCAGCGGGCTTGTCGCCCTTGCGAGCCAGCGCCGTCACCGTGCCGACGCGCCCCTGCACGTCGTCGATGAACAGGAGCGCCGCCGCCATGCCGTCGAGCGACACCGGCAGGCCGTCCGTGGGCAGCGGCGCTCCGGCGCCGAAGCGCAGCGTCCGGCCGTTGCGGATCGCCGCAATCAGATCCGTCGCCGCGGTGCCGGAGAGCGCCACCTCGGCGGCGGCGTCGGGATCGGTCTTCGGCAGGGCCGAGAAGGCCGAGGCCGGGATCTCGACCGGCGCGGCGCCGTCGAGGCTGTAGGCGAGGCCCTTGGCGCCGATCGCGCCGTCCTGGTCCATGAAGCGCAGCGTCGGCGCGGCCTGCGGACCGCCGGGCCGGTCGAGCACGAGATAGAGGATGTCGCCGGAATCCTCGCCCACGGTGCCGAGGGCGCGGCAGGCGAGGGTGTTGTCGCAGCCGGCCAGCCAGGCCTTGAAGCTCTTCAGGGCCGAGGCCGGCGCGGCGCCGGCCGAGGCGAGCAGCAGGGCTGGGAGCAGGAGGAAGCCGAGTGGGCGGACGGCGGTCATCGTGTCACCATGGAAACAGCGGCCGAAGCCGGCGGCTTTCTCGGGCCGGACGATTCAGGCTATATCGCAGGCGACTTCCCCCGGGATAGGGGCATGGCCGCGCCACACCGGGACGGCCGGGCGGGACCGGAGCGCGATGGACGACTTAGCGGGCTGGATCATCCTCGGCGCCATCGTGGTGCTGGGCCTGCCGATCCTGGCGATCTCGGCCTTCATCATGGCGCTCGGCCTGCGCGGGCGCGTGGGCGTCCTGGAACATCGCCTGGCCGAGCTGCAGCACGAGCTTCGGCAGCGCGCCGCCGGAGCGCCCGCGGCGGCTGCCGCACCGCCCGAGGCGCCCGAGATGCCGCTGCCTCGGCAAGCCGAGCCTGAGGTTCCGGCGCCGGAGCCGGAGCCGGAGCCTGCGCCGGCCGAGCCGGCCGTCGCCGAATCTCCGCCCGAGGCGCCGGTCTTCGCCGGCGAGCCCGTGCTGCCGCCCCCGCCGGCGGCCAGGCCACCGGGCCTGCCGCGGCCCAGCCTGGAGGAGCGGCTCGGGGCGCGCTGGGCGGTCTGGGTCGGCGGCCTGGCGCTGGCCTTCGGCGGCATCTTCCTGGTGCAATATTCGATCGAGGCCGGCCTGCTCGGCCCCGAGGCCCGCATCACCCTCGGCCTCTTGTTCTCGCTCGTCCTGATCGCCGTCGGCGAATGGCTGCGGCGCCGGCCCGCGCCCGCCGCCGAGGCCGGCCGCGCGGTCTACATCCCCGGCGTGGTCACCGCGGCCGGCACGGCGGCGCTGTTCGCCACCGTCTATGCCGCCCATGCCCTCTACGGCCTGATCGGCCCCGGCGCCGCCTTCGCAGCGCTCGGCCTGGTGGCGCTGCTCACCATGGCCGCCGCGGCCCTGCACGGGCCCTGGCTCGCCGGGCTCGGCCTGGTCGGCGCCTATGCGACGCCGCTGCTGGTCTCCTCGCGGACGCCCGACCCCTGGGCCCTCGTCATCTATCTCGCCGTGGTCACGGCCGCCGCCTTCGCCCTGGCGCGCCTCCGGCTCTGGCGCTGGCTGGCGGTCACCGCCATCCTTGCCGCGCTCGGCTGGGGCCTCGCCATCCTCGGCGCCACGGCCGACGGCTCGCTCGCCGGCGGCGATGTCACGCCGGCCGCGGCCTACGTCCTGGCGCTGGGAGGGCTGATCGTCGGCCTCCTGGTGGTGCAGCCGCACCGTGGCCACACCGGCTTCTCCGGTTTTGATGGCGTCGCCCTCACCGCCCTTGCCGGACTCGCGGCCCTGGCCCTGGTCCTCGCCCATGCCGGGCATTTCGCCGGGCTCGGCCTCGGCACGGCGCTGGTCGTCGCCGCGGCCCTGCTGGCCTCGGCGCTCGCCTTCGACGGCGTCACGCCCGCCGCCGGCATCGCCGCGCTGCTCGCCGTCGGCCTGGTGCTGACATGGCCGGTGGCCGAGCAGGTCGCGGCGGAGCCTATCACCATCGTGCCGCACCGCCTGGTGTCGCCGCCGCTGATCCCGGACGCGCTCGCCGCCTATCTCGCCACCGCGGCCGTGGCCGGCCTCGCGCTGTTCGCCGCCACCACGGCCGCCCTGTTCCGGCGCGCGGTGCCGCTGCGCCCGGCGATCGCCCTGGCGCTCGCCGGCGTCGCCGGTCCGCTCCTGATCCTCGCCTGCGCCTATGTCCGTGCCACCGGCTTTGCGCAGAGCATCCCCTACGGCCTGGTGGCGCTCGCCGCCGCGGCGGTGCTGGCCGGCACCACCGACCGGCTGATGCGGCCGGCGGCGCCCGGCTCGGACGCCGCCGCCTCGTTGCACGCCGCCGGCGCCACCGCCGCCCTGGCGCTGGCCCTGGCCATGACGCTGGAGGGCTCGCCGCTGACGCTCGCCTTCGCGCTCGCAAGCCTCGGCACCGCCTGGGTCGCGGCACAGCGTCCGCTCGCCGCCCTGCGCTGGAGCGCGGCGGCGCTGGCCGTGCTGGTGCTGGCGCGCATCGGCGGCGCCTGGACCGTGATCGGCGAGGCGATGACCACCTTCCCGGACTGGAGCGACATCGCCCTGCGCTATGCCGTACCGGCCCTCGCCCTCGGCTTCGGCGGCCGGCTGCTGCGCCGCCAGGCCACGGACACGCCGGCCGCCATCCTGGAGGGGGCCGCCATCGTGCTCGGCACCACGGCGGCGGCGCTCGCCATCCGCCTCGTGGTGGTGGGGCCGGAGGCGGCGCTGGCCGCCCCGCTGGGGCTGATGGAAGGCGGCCTCGACACGGCGCTCGCCTTCGGCATGGCGCTCGGCTTCGCCCGCGGCGCGCTCACCACCACGAGCCCGGTCCACCGCTTCGTCGCGCCGCTGGCGGCGCTCGGCGCCGTGGCCCTGGCCGTGGTCGGCCCGGTCCTGGCGCTCAACCCGGCCATACGGGGCGAGGATGTCGTCGGCGGCATCCTCGTCAACACGCTGCTGCTCGGCTACGCCTTCCCGGCGGTGCTGGCCGTGCTCGCCGCGCGGATGTGGCGGCGCATCGCCGGCGGCGAGGGCGCTGCCGCCGACCGGACCCGGCCCCTCGCCCATCCGCTCGCCGTCGTCCTGGGCGCGACCGGCCTCGTCCTCGCCTTCCTCTATGTCACCTTCGAGACCCGGGTGGCGGTCAGCGGCCCCGACATGAGCTTCGCTTCGATCTCCAATGCGGAATCCTACGCCTATTCCGCCGTGTGGCTGGTGTTCGGCATCATGCTGCTGGCGGCCGGCCTCGTCTTCAACTGGCGGGGTGCGCGGCTCGGCTCGGCGCTGGTCATCCTGCTGACGGTGGCCAAGGTCTTCCTGATCGACATGGACGCGCTCGAGGGCGTCTGGCGGGCGCTCTCCTTCATCGGGCTCGGCGCGGTGCTGATCGGCATCGGGCTGGTCTACCAGCGCCTGCTGTTCGGCGCCGGCCGGCGCAGCACCGCGGGCGGAGAGGGCGGCCCGGCGTGAGCCGGGAGGGAACGCATGACGCAAGGCGGGGTTTGAGCGTATAACCGAGGTCGCAGGGCGGGGCCGTGTGCCACGACTGCCAAGGGGAGACCCTCATGAGCAGGCTCTTGTTGCTTGTCGTCGTGGTCTACATCATCGGCATCTGCGTCCAGCTGGCGCCGGTCGTGCGCGCTTCCTGGGACACGGTGCCCGCCTCCCAGCTCACCGCCGACGTGCTCGCCCATCTGCCGGAGGCGTCCTCCTGGCCGGTGCGGGTCTTCGACAACCTGCGCAACAAGACCAACGGCCAGCCCTGACGGCGCGGCGCCTCTTCCCGCGTGGCAGGGCTCGACGGTCGTCGGCACCATGGCCGAGCGAGCGACGGCTCTGTCGTCAAGCGCCGCCGACTGTGCTAACCTAGCGGCACGCGTCTCCGCCGACGCTCCCGTCTCGTTCGAGCGCCGGCCACCTTCGGGGGCTTGCCATGGTCGACATCCAGTGGACTCTTCACGGCCGCGAATTCGCCAATTGCAATTGCGCCTACGGTTGTCCCTGCCAGTTCAATGCGTTGCCGACTCACGGCCATTGCTCAGCCGTGGTCGGCATGCAGATCGACACCGGCCATCACGGCGACACCAGCCTCGATGGCCTGCGCATCGCCGGCGTGTTTTCCTGGCCCGGGCCGATCCATCTCGGCAACGGCCAGGCCTTCCCGATCGTCGACCAGCGGGCCGACGACGCCCAGCGGGGCGCCATCCTGCGCATCATGAGCGGGCAGGACACCAAGCCGGGCGCGACCATGTTCAACGTCTTCGCCTCGATGCTGAGCAAGGTCCATGACCCGGTCTTCACCGACATCGACTTCGAGGTCGACGTCAAGGCACGGCGGGCGCGGCTGAAGGTGGCCGGCTATATCGACCAGCGCGGCGAACCGATCGTCAACCCGGTGACCGGCGCGGAGTATCGCGGCGCCATCGTGCTCGATGGCGGTTTCGAATACACGCGCGCCGAGATGGGGCGCGGCTGGTCGAAGACGCAGGGGCCGATCGCGCTCGAGCTCGCCGATTCCTACGGCCAGTTCGCCGATCTGCATCTGTGCCAGGACGGCATCATCCGCTGATGCCCGCGGCCGACACCGCGATCGCCGCGTTGCTGAAGCGCGACCGCGTCGTGGTCGCCGCGGCGCTGGCGGGACTGACGCTCCTCGCCTGGGCCTATCTCTTCTGGCTGTCCGCCCATATGGCGATGCCTGCGGCCGGTGCCGCCATGTCCGGCGACATGGCGGGCATGGACATGGCGGGCATGGACATGGGCCCGGCGGGCGGGGGCGCCGGTGGAATGGCCGCCGCAGTCGCGCCGGCCTTCCGGATATGGGCGCCGGTCGATTTCGCCGTCATGTTCGCCATGTGGTCGGTGATGATGGTCGGCATGATGACGCCCTCGGTGGCGCCCATGGTCCTGCTCTATGCCGGCGTCGGCCGCAAGGCGGCACAGAGCGGCAGGCCCTTCGCCTCGACTGGCTGGTTCTTTGCCGGCTATATCGTCGTCTGGATCGGCTTCAGCGCGCTGGCGACCGGCGCCCAATGGGCCTTGACGGCCCTTGCGCTGCTCACCCCGGGCATGGCGGCGGCAAGCACGCTCCTGGGCGCCGCCGTTCTCGTCGCGGTCGGGCTCTATCAATGGACGCCGCTCAAGCAGACCTGCCTCAGAGCCTGCCAGTCACCGCTCGGCTTCCTGATGGCGCATGGCGGCTTCCGCGCCGCGCCGCTCGGCGCGCTCCGCCTCGGCATGCTGCACGGAGCTTATTGCCTCGGCTGCTGCTTCGCCCTGATGGGCCTGCTCTTCGTCGGCGGCATCATGAACGTGCTGTGGATCGCCGGCCTGACAATCCTCATCCTGCTGGAGAAGCTCGTCCCGGCCGGCCAGCTGATCCCGCGCATCTCCGGCGCCCTGATCGCTGCGGCCGGGATCTGGCTGCTCGTCCACCCGGGTTGAGTGCGCATCGGCGCAGGGCCGTCGTCAATCTCGAAACCTATGTCAGCTTGCGCTGGAGAAAATCGTAGAATCGCGGGTCGTCCGCCCGGGACACATTGATCCGGATGCCCCTGGCAAGCGGATGGGTCTTGTCGACGCAGAACACGCTGCCGGGGGCGATGAAGATGCTCTCCCGGGCGCCGTCCCGGGCAAGCGCGATATCGTCGGCGCCCGGCGGAAGCTGGAGATAGAGGTAATATCCGCCGACGCTGTCGCTGAAGATTCGATGGCCGGCCTGCCGCAGCTTCGATTGCACGCGGCCCGATGCCGTCTCGATCCGCTGGCCCAGGCGCTTCAGGTGCCGGTCGTAATGCCCGCCCGCGAGCAGGTGGTGCAGCAGCCGCTCGACATAGCCGGAGCTGTTGACCGTCGTCAGCATTTTGAGCTCGGCGAGGGCCGCAATCCTGTCCGCGCGCGTGGCGATGAAGCCGGACCGCAGGCTCGCCGACAGGGTCTTGGAGAACGTGCCGATCGAAATGACGTTGCTCAACTGGTCGAGCGTCGCCAGCCTGTTGCCGGAGGCGATCGGCAGGTCGACGAAAGGATCGTCCTCGACCAGCACCAGGCCATGCCGGTTGGCGATCGTCAGGATCGCATGCGCCACCGGCAGCGTCACCGAGCCGCCGGTCGGGTTGTGGCCGAGGGACTGCGTGAAGAACAGCTTTGGCCGTTCGCCGGCCGCCTTGGCCGCCAGGTCCTCCGGGCTCGGTCCGTCCGGCGTGCGGGTGACGCCGACCATCCGGACCTGCGCCAGGGTCAGCTTGGCGAACAGGGGATAGTAGCCGGGCTCGTCCACGAGCACGGTGTCGCCGGGCGACAGCATGGCGCGGATGATCAGGTCCAGCGCGTGGTTCGCCCCGAAGGTCAGAAGGATGTTGTCTTGCCCGGCCTGGATCTGCTGGTCGGCGAGACGCCGCGCCAGCTGCTGCCTTAGCGGCAGGAAGCCGAGGGCCGAGCCATAGGCATCGGCGTCCGCCGACAGGGCGCCGCCAGGGGCGCCGAGATGACGCCGGATCTCGGATTGCTCCGTCCATGACGGCGGCGGCCGGCCGTCGCCGACGCGGATCTGGAAGCTCTGCTCGAGCTGGGCGCCGAGAAGCGAGGCGACGTCGACCGCCTCCGCGACGTGCTTCGGCCTGGAACTGGCGGCGGCGTCCGCGGCGGCGGCCACGACGAAGCCCGACCCGGCTCTCGCCGCGATATGGCCCGAGGCCACCAGCCGGTCATAGGCCTCGACGATGGTGTTCTTGGACACGCCGAGCTCCGCCGCGGCCCTGCGGATCGACAGGAGACGGCTGCCCGGCGACAGTGCGCCGCCGGCGATCTCGCCCTGCAGCTTGCGGACGACGCCGTCCACCAGGGTCGCAGGCTGCGCGCTCCGTTCGCCACCGGCTGCCATTGGCCCTCCCTGGAGCAAAGCGCGTTTGGGCCGAAACGCTGCTTTGCTCTCATTCCTGGTCTCGACGCGTCTTTGCGAGTCTTGGCGATTCCGCCAAATCGCAAAACGCTTCAGGGGTACAGTTTCAGACAATATCTGAAAATTGTACCTTTGCAGAAGGGTACTGAAGCGGTCATCTCTGCGGCAAGAGGAAAATGCATGGGGAGGACGGCCTTGAGCGGCTCGGAGACGGGTGCAGCGCGCCCGGCGATCACTTCGCAGGGCGCAGCGCGACCTGCGATCAATTCGCGGCTGGAGAACCTGCGCAATCTCGTCCCCGCCGAACGGCTCGGGAAGGTCGCTGAGGCCGTCGCTCTCGGTGACGGCGAGCTGGAGGCTCTCGGCCGCGGCGGGCTGCCGCTCGCGCTCGCCAACGGCATGATCGAGAACGTCATCGGCACGTTCGAGCTGCCGCTGGGCATCGCCACCAATTTCACCATCAACGGCCGCGACTACCTGATCCCGATGGCGGTCGAGGAGCCCTCGGTCGTGGCGGCCGCCTCCTACATGGCCCGCATCGCCCGAGCCCATGGCGGCTTCCAGACCTCGAGCAGCGCGCCGATCATGCGGGCGCAGGTGCAGGTGCTCGATGTCGCCGATCCCCACGGCGCCCGTGCTCGCGTCCTGAAGGACCAGGACGCGATCATCGCCGCCGCCAATGCCAGGGACAAGGTGCTGATCTCGCTCGGCGGCGGCTGCCGCGGCATCGAGGTGCATGTCTTCGACCGCACGCCCGTCGGCCCCATGCTCGCCGTCCATCTCATCGTCGACGTGCGCGACGCGATGGGCGCGAACACGGTCAACACCATGGCCGAGACCGTGGCGCCGATCATCGAGCGGATCACCGGCGGCGTCGTCCGGCTGCGGATCCTGTCGAACTACGCCGACCTGCGCCTCGCCCGCGCGGCGGTGACCGTCCCGCCCGAGGCGCTGAAGACCGAGGATTATGCCGGCGAGCGCATCGCGCGCGGCATCGTCGAGGCCTGCGCCTTCGCCATCGTCGATCCCTACCGGGCGGCGACCCACAACAAGGGCATCATGAACGGCATCGATCCGATCGTGGTGGCGACCGGCAATGACTGGCGCGCGATCGAGGCCGGCGCGCATGTCTGGGCAGCCCGGTCCGGCCGGTATACCGCGCTGTCGAACTGGGAGATCGACGGGAAGGGCCATCTCGTCGGCACGCTGGAAATGCCGATGGCGCTGGGGCTGGTCGGCGGCGCCACCAAGACCCATCCGGCCGCGCGCGCCGCCCTCAAGATCCTGGGTGTCCAGAGCGCCCAGGAACTGGCCGAGGTCGCCGTCGCCGTCGGGCTGGCCCAGAACATGGCCGCCCTGCGGGCGCTCGCGACCGAAGGCATCCAGAAGGGCCACATGGCGCTGCACGCGCGCAACATCGCCATCGTCGCCGGCGCCGCCGGAGATGAGATCGAGACGGTCGCCGGCGCGCTGGCGGCCGACCACGATGTCCGCGTCGACCGGGCCAAGGAGATGCTCGAAGCCCTGCGCGGCGGCAAGGGCTGAGACGATGAGCGCGCCCGCCGCCGAGGACATCCCCAGGCCGTTCCATCTCCGGATGCTGCGCAGCCAGGAAGGCATCGTGCTGGCGCTAGCCATCCTCGCCTTCCTCATCTTCTCCGTGCTGCTCCCGGGATTTCTCAGCCCCGGCAATCTCCTGGTGCTGGTGCGGAGCGTCTCCATCCTCGGCATCCTGGCGCTCGGCATGGCGCTCGTCGTCATCGCCCGCGGCATCGACGTTTCCATGATCGCCATCATGGTCGTGTCGGTGTCCTGGGCCTTCGTCATCACCCGCGCCGGCTATCCCTTCGCACTCGCCCTGCTGATCGGCGCCGGTTTCGCGCTCATCGCCGGCATGCTCATCGGCGCATTGATCGCCTTCGGCGACGTGCCGCCGATCTTCGCCACCCTTGCAGCGGGCTCGGTGATCTACGGCACCGGCCGGACGTTCTTCTTCACCCTGGAGATGCAGAACGTGCCGCCGGACACCGACTGGTTCAGCGTCATCGGACAAGGCAGCCTCTTCGGCATTCCCATCACCGTCGTCGCTTTCGCCGTGCTGTGCGGCCTGTTCCAGTTCGTGCTGCGGAGCACCCGCTTCGGCTGGATGATCTACGCCATGGGCAGCAATCCGGGCGCGGCCCGCGTCACCGGCATCCCGTTCCGGCCGATGACGGTCGCCCAATATGCGATCAGCGCCTTCGTCGCCTACATCGCCGGGCTGATCCTTGCCTCCTCGGCAGCGGCGATCAACGCCCGGCTTTTCAACTCGACGATGATTTACGACATCCTGCTCGTCGTCGTGCTGGGCGGCATCGGCCTCAATGGCGGCCATGGCAGCGTGCGCAACGTCGTCCTCGGCACCGCCTTCGTCGGCATCCTGCTCAACGGCATGACCATCCTGAACATCGACTACACGATCCAGAACCTGGTCAAGGGCGTGGTGCTGCTCCTGGCGATCGTCGTCGATTCCCTCGTCAATCCCCGCGACGAGCAGACGTCGCAGCAGGGGGACCTCTAGAGCCTGCGTTCAACCCGGGAGGAAAAAACATGAAAAAAGCACGTCTGACGAAACTGGCGCTCGGCATGGCCGTGCTCGCCGCCGGCCTGTCCTTCGCCAAGGCCCAGGACAAGGGCTTGGAAAACCCGCGCAGCACGGCGTTCCATACCTCGCTGAAGGACAAGAAGGTGGTGTTCGTGCCGCTGTCCATGGGCTTCGACCTGACCGAGGGTTGGGCGGCGCAGATGCGCCGGCAGGCCAGCCGGCTCGGCTACAGCTTCGAGATCCGCGATCCCGCCTGGAGCACCGACGCCGGCACCAAGGCGATCCAGTCGCTGATCAGCGAAAAGCCCGACCTGATGGTGATCCACAATCCCGACATTCAGTCCTATGCCCGGCTGCTCAAGCAGGCGCAGGCGGCCGGCATCAAGATCGTCCAGATCAACCTGGAATCGAACACGACGACCGACTCCTATGTCGGCGCCGACTGGACCGAGATCGGCAGGACGGCGGCCGAGGCCATCGTCGGCAAATGCGACAAGGGCAAGGGCATCTCGACCAAGGTGGCGATCGACACCGGCGTGCCGACTGCCGCCTCCGACGTCTTCCAGCTCGACGGTATCTACAAGGTGCTGAGCGCCCATCCCGACATCCAGGTCGTTTCGCAGCAGGCGACCGAATACAATCCGGAAAAGGCCCGCTCGATCATGGCGACGGTGCTGCAGCAGCATCCAGACCTCTGCGGGGGGATCGGCATCTGGGACAACCAGGACACCGGCACCGCCTCGGCGATCAAGGAAGCCGGCAAGAGCGACCAAGTGTTCCTGGTCACCAGCGGCGGCGGCAACAAGGTCGGCTGCGAGAATGTCGAGAAAGGCTTGTTCAATCTCTACATCAGCTACAACGTGCCGCTGCAGGGCGACCTGCTCAACCAGGAGATTGCCAGGCTCCTGATGTCCGACAGCCCGGCGGGAGAGGTGAAGACCATGTACTTCAATCCTCTCACCCTGATCACCAAGGCCAATGTCAACCAGCGCAACTGTTGGACGCTCGACGATCTGAAATAGGCGAGCGGGGTCATGGCAGAGAGCAACGCGCTGACGCGGTGGCGCTATAGGTATCTCTCCGGCCGCCTGGTCGGAGAGATCCTGTCCAAGAGCTGGATCGACAGCGCGATCCCGGTCGTCGCCCTCCTGGTGACGGCCGCCGTCATGGCGTTCCTGATCCCGGGCCTGCTCAAGCCGGCCTATGTCGCCGACCTCTCGCGCCAACTCGCCGAATTCGGCCTGGTCGCTCTCGCTCTCACCATCGTGCTCCTGTCGGGCGGCATCGATCTCTCCGTCGGATCCGTGTTCGCGCTCTGCGTGCTGGCGGCGCTGTCCGGCGTGAATGTCCTGGCCCTGCCGTTTCCCGTCGCGCTCGGCATGACACTCGGCGTCGGCCTCGTCTGCGGCCTCATCAACGGCGTCCTGATCGGCTATCTCCGGCTGCGCGCCTTCATCACCACCCTGGTGACCCTGGTCATCTACCGCGCCATCTACGACATCGTCTTTCCCCGCCTGGCGAGCGCCATCGTCGGCAGCACGCCGGACTCGCCGGGCTGGGACTTTCTCGGTTTCGGCGCCGTCCATGGCGTGCCCGTGTCCTTCCTGATCTTCGCCCTCATCGCGGTCGCCCTCCATATCACGCTGTCCCGGTTGCGGCCCGGCTGGCGCCTGCGGGCGGTCGGCGGCGCGCGCAAGTCCGCCTACAATGCCGGCATCGACGTCAAGCGCACCGTCTGCATGGCCTATGTCTCGTCCGGCCTGCTGACGGCGGTCGCCGCCTTCCTGTTCGCGGCACGCCTCGGCAGCACCGGCGCCGATACCGGCATCGGCCTGGAGATCTCGGTGCTGACGGCCGTGGTGCTGGGCGGCGTGTCGCTCGGCGGCGGCCGGGGCTCGGTCGGCAGCGCCATCATCGGCGCGATCCTGGTGCTGATCCTCACCAACGGCCTGATCCGCCTGTCGACGCCGGGCTCGGTCAACCAGCTGCTGCTCGGCCTGATCCTGATCCTGGCGGTGCTCTTCGACGCCAAATGGGTGAAGAATCGCGGCAAGATCCTGAGCAAGGTCTATGTCTCGCCGACCTACCTCGCCCTGCCCGAGCAGGCCGGTGCGCACGGCGACACCTTCGCCCTCAACGACCGCCTCGGCGATGTCGAGCTGATCGGCCTCGGCGAGGTGGAAGGCCCGGAGGACGTCGTCCTCGACCGGGACGGCCATCTCTACACCGGCACGCGGCACGGCACGATCGTGCGTTTTCTCGCTCCCGACTACGGGAGGCACGAGGTCTTCGCCCGGATCGGCGGGCATCCGCTCGGCCTCTGCTTCGCCGCGAACGGGGATCTCCTGACTTGCGTGGGCGGCATGGGCGTCTACAAGGTCGGCCCCGACGGCACCGTCGCCAAGGTCACCGACGAGACCAACCGCAGCTGGCTCTCGGTCATCGATGATTCCAGGCTACGCCTGCCCGACGACCTCGACGTGGCGCCGGACGGCCGGATCTTCTTCAGCGAGGCGACGATCCGCTACGAGATGGCGGACTGGGTGGTCGATGCGCTGGAGGGCCGCGGCAATGGCCGGCTGATCTGCCACGATCCCGCGACCGGCAAGACCCGCACGGTGCTGCGCGGCCTGATCTTTCCCAACGGCATCACCATCTGCCGCGACGGCCAGTCACTGCTGTTCGCCGAGACCTGGGCCTGCCGGATCTCGCGCTACTGGTTCGACGGCCCGAACAAGGGGCGGACGGAAATCTTCATCGCCGACCTTCCCGGCTATCCCGACAACATCAACCGCGGCTCCGACGGCACCTATTGGATCGCGCTGCTGGGCCTGCGGACGAAGACGTTCGATCTCGCCATGCGCAAGCCCGGCTTCCGCCGCCGCATGGCCCGCCGGATCGCGTCCGACGAATGGCTGTTTCCGAACGTCAATCGCGGCTGCGTCGCGCAGGTCTCGGAAGAGGGCAGGGTGCTTCAGGTGCTGTGGGACCGCGGCGGCGAGAACCATCCCTCGATCACGTCCACATGCGAGCACCGGGGCTATCTCTATCTCGGCGGCGTCTCCAACAACCGCATCGGCCGCATCCGCCTGCCCGGCGCCGATCCCGACTGGACGGCGCGGCGCGACACTTGGGGGAAGGACTGATGGGATTCTTCTCGAGCCTGGCCGGCCTGTTCGGCCGTGGAGACGAGGATGTCCTCAGCATCCCGGCCATGGACGGCGTGTTCAAGCCCAACGCGCGGCTCGACAGCACCGAGGCTATCCTCGGCCTGCCAGGGCTGGACAACCTCGCCGCCGGCCCGGGCGCGCTTTATTGCAGCAGCGTAGACACGGTGTTCCGCATTGACCCGAAAGCCGGGCGCGCCGAGCCGGTCCGGACGTTCGGCGGCGCCGTGACCATGATCGCCGCATCCCCGGCCGGCCGGCTCGCGGTCGGCGTCGAAGGCATCGGCGTGGAACTGCTCGATCAGAGCGAGTGGCGCCGCTTCGATCTTCCTGCCGACTGCGCGTCCTGCGTCACCGCGGGCCTGTTCCGCGGCGAGGACGAGCTCTGCCTGGCGATCGGCTCCCGTGTCCATGCCGCGTCGGACTGGAAGCGCGATCTGATGAGTCGTGGCTCGACCGGAGCCGTAATACTTTGCCGGCTATCGATAGGAGCGTGCGAAATCGTCAGGGAAGGCCTCGCCTTTCCCTACGGCCTGGCCGTCATGGCCGATGGCGCTCTCGCGGTGAGCGAAAGCTGGCGGCATCGGGTTCTGTCCCTGCCGGCGCGGGCGGGATCGGCGGAAGAGGTGCGGATCGGCGATCTTCCCGCCTATCCCGCCCGGCTCTCCCCGGCTTCGGACGGCGGCTTCTGGCTGGCGCTCTTCGCCCCGCGCCGCCAGCTGACGGAATTCGTGCTCGTCGAGGATGACTATCGCCGCGAGATGATGGCGACGATCCCGCCGCAGGCCTGGATCGGTCCCGACTTCGCCGATGGCGACGAGGAGCAGCCGCTGCAGGCCGGGTCCGTGCGGCAGATGGGGATCATGAAGCCCTGGGCGCCGTCGCGCTCCTACGGGCTGGTCGCCAGGCTCGACCGGGACATGCAGCCCGTCGCCAGCTTCCATTCCCGCGCCGACGGCCGACGGCACGGCATCGCCTCAATCGTCGAATTCGAGGGGCATCTCTACGCGGCGTCCCGCGGCAGCGGCACGCTGCTTCGGATCGGCGACCCGACATGACCGACATCGTCGAATTCCGGGACGCGACCAAGTCGTTCCGCGGCGTCGCCGCCTTCAGCCATGTGAACTTCGCCCTGCGCAAGGGCGAGGTCCATGCCCTGCTGGGCGAGAACGGCGCGGGCAAGTCGACCCTCACCAAGGTGCTCGCCGGCCTCTACCCCCTGACGTCGGGGGCGATGCTGGTGGAGGGCGTGGCGCGGACATTCGCCTCGCCGGCGGACGCCCTCGCCAGCGGCGTCGCCATGGTGTTCCAGGAGACCAACCTCATTCCGTCGATGACGGTGGCCCAGAACCTCTTCCTGGGCGAGGAGAGCTTCTTCAACCGGCTGCGCGGCGTCAACATCAGGGCCCAGCAGCATCTGCAGCGCCTGAGCTTCCACGTCGAGCCGACGGCGCTGGTCTCCTCGCTCGGCGCCGCCAAGAAGCAGATGGTCGAGATTGCCCGGGCCGTGCAGCATCGGGCGCGCATCTTCATCTTCGATGAGCCGACCGCGACGCTGACCCCGGAGGAGAAGCAGCATTTCTTCACGCTGGTCGAACGCCTCAAGGCCGATGGCGCCTCGATCATCTTCATCTCGCACGCGCTGGAGGAGGCGCTGGCGATCGCCGACCGCATCAGCATCCTGCGCGACGGCGAGCTCATCGTCACCGACGAGACCCGGACCTTCACCCGCGACCGCATCATCCAGGCCATGGTCGGCCGCCAGCTCAAGGACGAGCTCTACGGCACGGCACGGACGCGCAAGGCCAGGCCGATCGGCCGCAAGGTCCTGGCGCTCGAGAACGTCTCCATGGGCAAGGCGGTGCGCAGCGCCACGCTGTCGGTCTTCGCCGGCCAGGTCACCGGCATGTTCGGCCTGGTCGGGGCGGGGCGGACGGAAATGATGAAGATCGCCGCCGGCGTCCTCAAGCGCGACCTCTTCCACGGCGGCCGCGTCAAGCTGAACGGCGAGAGCGTGCGCTTCAGCGTTCCGCGCAGCGCGGTGAGGCGGCGCGTCGCCTATGTCACCGAGGACCGCAAGCTCGACGGCCTCTTCGACACCATGGGCATTTCCCAGAACATCTTCCTGGGCAGGCTCGCGAGGGGAAGCAACCCCTTGTCGGTGGTCGGCATGGGTGAGGCCCGTGAGGCCGCGTCCGAATGGATCGAGAGGCTCAACATCCGGACGATCCGCCAGGGCGCCAAGGTCGTCGAGCTCTCCGGCGGCAACCAGCAGAAGGTGGTGATCGCCAAGAGCCTGATCCAGAGTCCGGACCTGATCATCTTCGACGAGCCGACGCGCGGGGTGGATGTCGGGGCGATCGCCGAGATCCATGCGATGATCCAGGGCCTCGCCGATGCCGGGGCGGCCGTGGTGGTCATCTCTTCCTATCTCCCGGAAATCCTGGCCATATCGGATCGTATCCTGGTCGCCAAGCAGGGGCGTATCATCGAGGAGATGTCGATCGAGGAGGCGAGCGAGGAGAAGATCATGTACGCGGCGGTGCACTGATGGACGACGACAGGACGGTCACCCTTGTCGAGGTCGGACCGCGTGACGGCCTGCAGAACGAGAAGGCCGTCATCGCGACGCAAGACAAGCTTGCGCTGATCGAGCGTCTGGCCGATGCGGGCTTGACCCGCATCGAGGCGACGGCCTTCGTCTCGCCGAAATGGGTGCCGCAGATGGCGGATCACGATGCGGTCATGCGGGGCGCCCGGCGGCGGCCCGGACTGACGCTCTCGGCTCTCGTTCCCAACGAGAAGGGCGCGGTCGCGGCCATTGCGGCCGGCGCCCAGGAATTGGCGGTGTTCGCCAGCGCGTCGGAGAGTTTCGCGCGAGAGAATACCAATTGCACCATCGCCGAGAGCATCGAGCGCTTCGGGCCCGTGCTGGCCCTGGCGCGGACGCATCGGCTTCCAGTCAGAGGTTATGTCTCCTGCGCGGTCGATTGTCCCTATGAAGGGCCGATCGCGCCGGCCATGGTGCGCGCCGTCGCGGAGCGCCTTCTGGACATCGGCTGCGCGGAGATCGCCGTCGCCGACACGATCGGCCGGGGCACGCCGGAGCGGGTCGACGCCATGCTGGCTGATGTGATCGAGGCCGTGCCGATCGGACGGCTCGCCTGCCATTTCCACGACACGTCCGGCCAGGCGCTGGCCAATATCGACGTGGCGCTCGGGCACGGCATCCGCATCGTCGACAGCGCCATCGGCGGGCTGGGCGGGTGTCCCTATGCGCCGGGCGCGGCCGGCAATGTCGCCACGGAACGCGTGGTCGCGCACTTGGCTTCGTTGAGATACGACACCGGCGTCGATCCCGACAAGCTGGCCGTCGCCAGGGCCTTTGCATCAGGTCTGAAGACTGCGAAATAGGGCCGGGTGCCCGTTTCGGGTTCGGAACGATCGGGCGTCGAGCTTCGCCCTCACACCTCGTAGGCGAAGGGCGTGCCCTCGTGGCAATCCGCGCCGCGCCCGATCGCGGCGATGGCGGCGATCATCCGGCCGCCGCGGTTCAGCCTGGCGTCGGCCAGCGCCACGATGCGTGGATTGGGCGTGGCGGTGGGCGAGGCGCGGCGCAGCGCCAGCGCCGCCTCCATCTCGTCGCGCGCAGGATCGAGCGCGCAGGCCGCGACATAGGCCGCCGCCGTCGAGCGGCTGACCCCGGCCCAGCAATGCACCACCAGCGGGCTCGTCCGGTCCCAGCCGGCGAGGAAGGCGAGCAACTGCTCCAGATGCTCCTCCCCCGGAGCGACATGGCCCTCCATCGGCTCGGGAATGTCGTTCATGCCGAGGAACAGGTGGTTGGCCGGGCTGATCGACGCCGGTCGCGTCACCGGCGTCGCGGCGTTGATCAGCGTCACCAGGTGCCGGGCGCCGGTCTCGGCGACGACGGCTTCGAGGCGGGCGAGGGAACAGACATGGATGCGCATGGGGGAACTCAGGACGTCAGCTCTGCGAATCGGTCGAGGAAGGCGGCCTGCGCCGCTTCGGCCGGCAGCGCCGTGAGCCGCCCCGCCGCGATCGGCTGCGGCAGCGGCCTGGGATCGCCGAAGAACCGCCGCGCCTCCTCCAGGGCGAAGCCGGCGAGCTCCGTCGCCTCCAGGAAGGCGGCGACATGGTCGGCCTTCTTGGTCAGCGCCTTGGCCGCGGCCGGGGTCTGGGGCGGCAGGCCGAACCGGACGCGGATGGCCGCCAGGAGCCGCGCCTCGACGCTCTTGTAGCTCTCGCCGATCACCGCCTTGAACGGCGAGATCATGTCGCCGATCACATATTCGGGCGCATCGTGCAGCAGCACGGTCAGCCGCGTCGCGGTGCTGGCCTGCGGCTCCAGGGCGTCGGCGATGTCGGCGACCAGCACCGAGTGCTGCGCCACCGAGAAGATCGCCTCGCCCCGCGTCTGGCCGTTCCAGCGGGCGACGCGGGCAAGGCCATGGGCGATGTCCTCGATCTCGATGTCGAGCGGCGAGGGGTCGAGAAGGTCGAGCCTGCGGCCGGACAGCATGCGCTGCCAGGCCCGCGGCGGCGCCGGCGCCCGCGCCATCAGCCCGGATGCCCCGCACGGCCGAGCGCGGCGCAGTCCTCGTAGCGGAAGCAGCCGACCAAGTGGTCGTTGACCATGCCCACCGCCTGCATGAAGGCGTAGACGATGGTCGGCCCGCAGAACTTGAAGCCCTTGGCTTTCAGGTCTTTCGAGATCGCCTGCGACAGCGCCGTTTCGGCCGGCACCTCGCCGGTGCTGCGCCAGGCGTTCTGCAGCGGCCGCCCGTCCATGAAATCCCAGAGATAGCGCGAAAAACCTTCGCGCTCCTCGATGGCGAGATAGACCTTGGCGCTCTCGATCGTGCCGAGGATCTTGGCCCGGTTGCGGATGATGCCGCCGTCCTGCATCAGCGCCTCGACCTTGTCGGGCCCGAACCGCACGATGCGCTCGGCCTCGAAATTCTCGAACACGTTTCGGAAATGCTCGCGCTTGCGCAGGATGGTGATCCAGGACAAGCCCGCCTGGAACCCGTCGAGGATCAGCTTCTCGAACAGGGCCCGGCTGCCATAGTCCGGTACGCCCCAGTCGGTGTCGTGATAGGCGATGTAGAGCGGATCGGCCCCCGGCCAGGGGCAGCGCGTCTTGCCGTCGGGATAGAGCAGGGCTGTGCGGTCCATGACGCGTTCGTAGAGGGGAAACGAAACAAGATCAAATCTTGTTCGCAGCGCCGTTCGAAACCCGGTGCCCCCCGGGCGAATCTACATCCTGAACATCTGCTTTCCGAGGTTCGGATGGTTCCAGGCGTCGCCGACGGCGCGTTGGAAATCTTCGAGCGGGTGGACCCCGCCGACCGGGACATGGAAATCGGGTCGGCGGAAGAGTTCGGCGATCTCGCGCAGCACCGGCCCGTCGTCGTCGCGGGGCGGCGAGAAGAAATAGCGATAGACGCTGGCCCTGATCTCCGCCCCGCTCAGCAGCACGTCGAAATTGTGCAGCGCGAATCGCTCGGCGCTCATGCCGCCGTTGATGACCAGCCGTCCGCCGAAGGCGAGGCTGCGGACCAGTTCGCCGGTCACGGGACCGCCGACATTGTCGATGACGCCGTGAAGGCCGGCATTCCCGGTGATCGCCATCACCGTTTCCCTCACGCCCGTCGTCGCGTTCGAGAGGTCGACGACCGCGGCCGCCCCGAGATCGCCGAGGTCGAGATCGGCGTGCAGGCGCCGGACGAAGGGGATGACGTTGATGCCGCGCCGCCTGGCGAACTGCAGCACCATGGTCGAGATCGAGGAATAGCCGGCGGTGAGCGCCAGCCATTGCCCGGGCTGCACGCCCGACTCCGCCAGGAGATCCCAGGCGGTGATCGGGTTCATCAATTGTCCGGCCCGCTCGACGGGATAGCCCTCCGGCAGCGGGATCAGCCATTCCGCGGGAACGGCGGCATAGTCCGCCCAGGTGCCGTAATAGCTGAAGGCGACGAGCGTGCCGGGCTTCAGCGCGACCTGCGCGCCGACCTTCTCGATGATGCCGGCGCCGTGGTTTCCCGCGACCTGCCCCGGCAGGTGCGGCTTCTTCGGTTCGGGGTAGAGGCCCTGGATGAACAGGAAGTCTCCCGGGTTGATCGAGGCCGAGACCATTCTGACGAGCGCCTGGTCGTCGCCGATCGCCGGGACCGGAATCTCGGCGAGGCGGAGCACTTCCAGGGGCGAGCCGATGTCATCGAACAGGATTGCTTTCATGTCTGCCTCCAGGTGGGGAAATGCGGACCGCGGGCGACTTGGGTGTCGTCCGGGCATAACCGCATCGAACGCGACGTCGGCTATTCCCCCTTGCGGGGAGGGGTAAGGGGTGGGGGTCGATCAGAATGGAGCGCGACGCCGGTCGAAGGGCTTTGCACTCGACTTTCTACCCGTCGAGGCTGGCGTTACGACCCCCAGCCCCTTACCCCTCCCCGCAAGGGGGAGGGGAGGCCCAAGCGTCGCGGGCTCATCGACCAGCGTCGCGTCTTGTCCGACCGTATCGGGGTGGCGTCCTACGCTTATCTCCGGACGCCCCCTAGCGGCCGTCGAGGAACGAGGCGACGCGCGCGACGGTGAGGTCCGGATTCTCTTCGATGAGCCAATGGCCCGCGCCGGGGATCAGGACCTCGTCGACATGGCTCGCCAGCGTGCGCATCGCCGCCGCCGCCGCGGCGCCGAAGGCCCGGTCCGCCCGCTCGCCGCCGACGGCCAGGACCGGCATGGTCAGCTTCGTCCTCGCGAAGACCGCATTGTCCCGCACATCCGTGTCGAAGGCGGCGAACTGGGCGAATCCCGCCCGCATGGCGCCGGGCGCGGCATATTGCCTGGCGTAGTGATCGCGCGTCGCATCGTCGATCCGGGACGGGTCGCCGGAGAAATCGTTCCAGAACCGGTCGAAATAGATGCGCTCGCGGCCGGCGACGAGACGCTCGGCCTCGGGCCCGCGGAAGGAGAAATGCCAGACGGCCGGGATCCTGACGATCTGGTCCCACGGGCCGATGCCGGGCGGGACGGCTTCCATGACGACGAGCCGGGTTACCTCCTGCGGAAATTCCGCCGCATAGGCATAGGCGACCATGCCGCCGAGATCGTGCCCGACGATCGCGGCCCGGTCGAAGCCGAGCGCCTCGACGATGCTGCGGATATCCCGGGCCTGGGTCTTCTTGTCGTAGCCGTCGGCCGGCCGCGACGAGCGCCCGAGGCCGCGCAGGTCGGGCACGATCACGGTGTGGTGCTTCACCAGCTCCGATGCGAGCGGTCCCCACATGTCGCCGCTCTCGACATAGCCGTGCAGCAGCACGACCGGATCGCCCGCGCCGCCGACCCGGACGAAGAGGTCGGCGCCCGGCGTGGCGATCATCCGGCTCTCGAAGCCAGCGGGGAGGCCCGGCTGCTCCGCCGCGGCCGGCGTTGCGAGGACGAGGGCGAGGGTGGCGAGGACGGTCCTGATCATGGGTCTCACGGGGGCAGCCGGTGTCGATGCCCGACCCTAGGGTCTTGCCGAGGTTGTCGGAATTGGCAGATATGACAATCTCTATGCTGAATCTGCCAAGCCGCCGCGGCGCCAGGAGGCCCCCCCTTGCCGATGTCCCGACCGGTCCATGTGGTGATCTGGCTGCCGTCGACCTTCTATTCCGCCGTCGCCGCCACGCTTGTCGAAATGCTCGAGCTGGTGAACGGCATCCGGCGTTCCCAGGTCCTGTCGTTCGAGTTCGTGGCGCGGCAGGCGGTCGCCACCTCGACATCGGGGATCTCCTTCGAGACCCGGCCCGCACCGTCCCGGCCGATGGACGTGCTCATCCTCCTCGCCATGCCCGGACTGCAGGTGCCGGAGCTGCTGCGGTCCCTGGAAGAGGAGAGCCGGCATGCGAGGCCCCTGCTGGATGCGGCCCGGCACGACGGCGCGATCATCGCCGCCCATTGCGGCGCGGGCTATTTCCTGGCCGATGCCGGCCTGCTCGACGGCAAGCGGGCAACCATCTCCTGGTGGTTGAAGACGGATGCCCTGCGCCGCTTCCCGCGCGTGCGGTGGGACCCCTCGCGCCTCCTGATCCGGCAGGGCCGGATCTACACCTGCGGCGGCGGTTTTTCCGGCCTCGAGCTCGGCAAGGCGCTGCTGAAAGATCTCGGCTTCGCCAGGGAAGAGCGCATCGTGCGCAAGCTCCTGGTCCTGCCGCCGTCGCGGCAGCTCCAGACCCCCTATGAGTTTCCGCTCCAGGACGTGGCGCCGGCGCCCCAGTCGTTCCGGGAGCAGCTCGAGGCCCTGTCACGAGATCGTCTGCCGACGCTCGATCTCACCGTCCTCGCCGACAGGATGGGGCTGTCGCCGCGGACCTTGTCGCGCCGGTTTGCCGAGGACCTGCAGACAAGCCCCGGGCGATGGCTCCAGGATCGGCGCCTGGACATGGCGCGGGAGCTCCTGGAACGGACGACGCTCGCCATTTCAGAGGTCTGCTATCGCGTCGGCTATCAGGACGTGGCCTCCTTCAGCCGGCTCTTCACCCGCACGACCGGCCTGCCGCCCGGCGAGTACCGCCGCCAGAGCCGGTAGTCCGCCCGATGACCCTCATCGGCCGAGCCGTCAGGTGCGGGCAGGGCGATATTGCAAGGTGATGCTGCATCCGGCTGCCTCGCCGCCGAAGACGACGTCCATCCCGTGCAGGCGGGCGACGGCGGCGACGAGGCTGAGGCCCAGCCCGTTGCCGGGCCGATGCCGGCTCTTCTCGGCGCGATAGAAGCGGCGCAGCACCGCGTCCTGCTCCTCGCTGGGAATGCCCGGCCCGGTGTCGGAAACGGTCACGCCGACGCGGTCGCCCTCACGAAAGCTCCTGACGCGGACGCTTCCGCCGGCCGGCGTGAACTTGATGGCGTTGTCGATGAGGTTACCGAAGGCCTCGAACAGGAGATTGCGGTCTCCCGAGAAGTCCGGCAATGGCTCGCTGTCGGCGGCAAGCTGCAGCGCGACCCCTTTTTCCTCGGAGAAGGGTTCATAGAACTCCACGACGTCGGACGTGACTTCGGCGAGGTCGACACGGGTGAATCCGGATCGGCGCACGCCGTCCTCGACTTCGGAGATCCGCAGCAGCGCGCCGAAGGTCTTCAGGATCCCCCGGGTTTCGCCGATCGCCTCGTCGATCCCCTCGGCATAGTCGGCCGGGGTCGCGGCCCGGCGCTGCGCCCGCTCCAGGCCGGCCAGCAGCCGGGTCAGCGGCGTGCGCAGGTCGTGGGCGATGTTGTCGCAGACGCCTTTCACCTCGCGCATCAACCGCTCGATCTCGGCGAGCATCTCGTTGACGACCCGGGCCAGGCGGGCGACGTCGCCCGAGGTGCCGTCGGTGGGCAGGCGCCGGGAGAGGTCGCCGGTGATGATGTCCCGCGTCGCGCCTGTGATCGCGTCGATCTGGCGCACGGCGGCGGCGCCGGTCAGGACGGCGCCCGCCAGTCCGAGCAGAGCCGTCACCGCTCCGGCCAGGATCATCGCGTTGACCAGGACCTCGTTGAACTCGCGCAGCTCGCCGATGCCCTGGGCGACGACGAGCATGTCACCCGACGGCAGCTGCCGGACCACGCCGCGGAAATGCGTCTCGTGCGGCACGCCGCCGAGCCGGAACTCGAAGGGAGCAGGGTTGGCCGCCAAGGGCGCAAGCGGCGTGATGGCGCTGCCGGCGACGCGCGCGCCATCGCGGTCGAACAGCGCCATCGGCCGTTCGGGATTGGCGCCGCCGACGATCCGCGCCTGCAGCCGGTCCTTGACCTCGGCCGGGGCGAGGCGGACGATCTCCTGCTCCTCGCGCAGCACCCATTCGTCGATCTTGTCGCGCATGAAGCTCTTGACCTCGAAGAACAGGAAGCCGAAGAGCGCGAGCGAGGCCAGGCTGAACAGCGCCAGGAAGAGGGTCGCCAGGCGGAAGCTGGTGGTCCTGCAAACGTCAGCCAGGCGCCTTAAGGACATAGCCCGAACCTCTCACGGTCTGGATCATCGATGCGAGGCCGGCCTGGTCGATCTTGCGCCGGAGCTTGCCGACATGGACATCGATGACATTGGTCGGCTCGTCATAGCGATAGTGCCAGACTTCCTCGAACAGCATGGTCCGCGTCACGATCTGTCCGGCATGCCGCATCATATATTCGAGCAGGCGGTATTCGCGGGGCAGGAGCTCGATCACCTGGCCGGCTCGGCGCACGGTGTGCGTCAGCAGGTCCACTTCGAGATCGCCGGCGCGCAAGGCCGTCTCGACGACCGGGCCGGCCCGCCGCCGGATCAGCACGTCCAATCGCGCCGTGAGCTCGAGGAATTCGAACGGCTTGGTCAGGTAGTCGTCGCCGCCGGCCTTGAGGCCGCGCACGCGCTCGTCGACGGCGGACAGCGCGCTGAGGATGAGGACGGGCGTCTGCACGCCGGCCGCCCGCAGCGCGGCGAGGAGGCTGAGGCCGTCGACGTCGCCGGGCAGCATGCGGTCGAGGATGATGGCGGCATAGGTTTGGCCGATGGCCTTCACCAGGCCGTCGCGGCCGGTGACCGTGCGTTCGACCTGATGGCCGTCGTCGGCCAGGGCCGCCTCGATCTCCGCCGCCGTCCGCTCATCGTCTTCCACCACAAGAATGCGAGCCATCCCGCCTCCCGTTCTTTCCCTGTCCCGCCGCGAATGCGTCGTAGGGTCGCCTCTCGGGCGTCGACACTATGGCATCGAGGCGGCAGCGCCGGTTTCGCCGGATCATGAAATCCGTTTCATCAAGGACAGCGCGTGCGCATCCTGATTGTCGAAGACGACGAGAAGACGGCGACCCACCTGTCCCGGGGGCTGACCGAATGCGGTCACGTCACCGACCAGGTGAGGGACGGGGAAACGGCGCTCGCCCTCGTGCTCGAAGGCATCTACGACCTCGTCGTCGTTGACCGCCGGCTCCCGGGCCAGGACGGCCTCGCGCTCGTCAGGCAGCTCCGAAAGCTCGGGGCCGCCGTCCAGGTCCTGATGCTCAGCGCCGTGGCGACGGCCGCCGACCGGG
Source organism: Labrys wisconsinensis (assembly GCF_030814995.1). Lineage (GTDB taxonomy): Bacteria > Pseudomonadota > Alphaproteobacteria > Rhizobiales > Labraceae > Labrys > Labrys wisconsinensis. Next base: position 191,872 of record NZ_JAUSVX010000006.1, read on the forward strand.
TGGAAGGATTGCGGGCGGGCTGCGACGACTATCTCGCCAAGCCCTATGCCTTCGCCGAGGTCGCCGCCCGTGTCGAGGCGCTGCATCGCCGGGTCGATCGGGCTCCGGTCCAGGACGTGCTGCAGGTCGGCCCGCTGGTTCTGAACCTGCGCTTGCGGAATGCCAGCCGGGCCGGACGCGCCATCGACCTGCAGAAGCGCGAGTTCCTGCTGCTGGAATGCCTGATGCGCCACGCCGGACAGGTGGTGACGCGATCCATGCTGCTGGAGGCCGCCTGGAACTATGATTTCGAGCCGCGCGGCAACATCATCGACATGCACATCCACCGGCTGCGCCGGAAGCTCGACCACGGCTTCGAGGATGCGCTGATCCGGACCGTGCCGGGTATCGGCTACCGCATCGGCTGACGCGTCTTGCTCTGGGCCGGCGGCGGCCCGACGCCATTGTGAAGCGGATTTCATTTTCGCGCGAAGCGCCGGCCATCGGCGCTGGGGCAGGGTCACGCTCGACCCCTGATCCCTGGACCCACCGGCACGGATGACTTCTCAAACCGAATCCCGAGCGACATTGCGCGCCGTCGATCCCGCCGGCGGGGCCGACCTGGCCGCCGAGGCCACGCCACCTGCCGCCCGATCCGACAGGCCCGCCCCTGAATTGCCCGTGGATCGCGGCACGCAGGCGGCGCGGCCCCGGCGGCGCGGCTGGTCCGTCCCGGTCATCGCGCTGGCGCTGGCCGCGGCCGCCGCGGCCGGCTTTCATGTCTGGAACCCCGCCGGGCGAAGCGCCGTGGCACCTGCGGCTCCGGCCGCCGCCATCCCCGTCACCCTGGGCAAGGCCACCGTCAGGGACCTGCCGAACACCCGGTCCGGCGTCGGCAGCGTCACGCCCCTGCGGGTCGTGGACGTCAAGGCGCGCGTCGACGGCCAGGTGCAGCGCCTCGCTTTCGTCGAGGGGAGCGACGTCAAGGCCGGGGATTCCCTGGCCTCGATCGACCCTCGTCCCTATCAGGCCCAGCTTGCCCAGGCGCAGGCGGCCTATCAGAAAGATACGGCACAGCTCGTCAACGCGCGGGCGGACAACAGCCGCGCCAACCGTCTGATCACCAGCGGCGCCGGCACGGTGCAGGCGGCCGACACCACGAAATCGCAGGTGGCCGTGCTGGAGGCGGCGATCGCCGGCGACCAGGCCGTCATCGACATGGCCAGGCTCAATCTCGGCTTTGCCGAGGTCACCGCCCCGATCGCCGGGCGCGTCGGGCTGCGGCAGGTCGACGAGGGCGCCATCGTGCACGCGGGCGATGCGAGCGGCATCGTCACCATCACGCAGATGAGCCCCATCGCCGTCGTGTTCTCGCTGCCCCAGGACGATCTGCCGGATGTGATCGCCGGCCAGGGCCAGGGCGAGCTGCCCGTCGCCGTCGACAGTCGGGACGGAAGCCGGCACCTGGCGGACGGCCGGCTCACCGTGATCGACAGCCAGGTCGACGGGGCGACCGGCATGATCAAGCTGAAGGCGGAGTTCGCCAATGACGGCCGGTCCCTGTGGCCGGGCGAGCTCGTCACCGCCCGCGTGCTCGTCCGGACCGACCGCAACGCCACGGTGGTGCCGTCCGGCGCGGTCCAGAACGGGCAGACCGGTTCCTATGTCTTCACCGTGAAGCCGGACGGCACCGTCGCCGTCGCGCCCGTCAGGACCGGCAGGACGGTCGACGGCGACACGGCGCTGCTCTCCGGCGTCGCGCCCGGTCAGGAGGTCGTGCTCGACGGGCAGTCTCGCTTGACCGAGGGGGCGAGGGTGGTCGCCGTGACGGCAGATGCCGCTCCGCCGTCCGGGAACGCCGGGGCACCCAAATGACCCTGTCGGAGATCTTCATTCGCCGGCGCGTCGGCACCAGCCTGCTGGCGGGGGGCCTGATCCTCCTCGGCTCCGTCGCCTATTTCATGCTGCCCGTCGCCCCGCTGCCCCAGATCGATTTCCCGACGATCCAGGTCGAGACCACCCTGCCGGGCGCCAGCGCCGATACGATGGCGTCCGCGGTGGCGACACCGCTGGAGAACTCGCTCTCGACCGTCTCTGGCATTGCCCAGATGACGTCGACGAGCTCGTCCGGACGCACCAACATCACGCTGCAGTTCGACCTGAGCCGGGACATCAACGCCGCCGCGCAGGATGTGCAGGCCGCCATCGACGCCTCCCTGGGCAGCCTGCCGAAGGACCTTCCCAGCCCGCCCACCTATCACAAGAGCAATCCGGCGGAGGCGACGCTCCTGACCGTCGCCCTGGCATCGGACCTCCTGCCGATGACCGAGCTCGATCACTATGCCGAGGACGTGATCGCGCAGCAGATCTCGCAGATGAACGGCGTCGGCCTCGTCGACTTCCACGGCCCCCAGCGGCCCTCGGTCCGCGTCCGGCTCGATCCCGACAAGCTGGCGGCGCGCGGCCTGACCCTCGAAGACATCCGCAGCGTCATCGGCGCGCAGACCGTCGATGCGCCCAAGGGCTCGCTGAACGGGCCGGGCCGGGCTGTCGTCCTCGATTCCACCGACCAGATCGTCGACCTGCCCACCTTCGAATCGATGGTCGTCGCCTATCGCAACGGATCGCCGATCACCTTGCGCGACATCGGCACGGTCGTCTCCGGCCCGCTCGACACGCATCAGGCGGCGTGGCTGCAGACCCGGCGCGCGGTGATGATCGACATCCACAAATTGGCGGGCTTCAACGTCATCTCGACGATCCAGGGCATCAAGGACCGCCTGCCGATCCTGGCGGCGTCGCTGCCCGCGTCGGTCAAGCTGTCCGTCGTCGGCGACCGGACGCAGACGATCAACGCCTCGGTGAACGACGTCGAGGTCACCATGCTGATCAGCGTGGCGCTGGTCGTCCTGGTGATCTTCGCCTTCCTGCGCAACATCTGGGCAACATTCATCCCGAGCCTGACCATCCCGCTGTCTCTGCTCGGCACGTTCTGCCTGATGTATCTGCTCGGCTATAGTCTCGACAACCTGTCGCTGATGGGCCTGACGATCGCCGTCGGCTTCGTCGTCGATGATGCCATCGTCGTCATCGAGAACATCGTCCGGCATCTCGAAGCCGGAAAGTCGCGCGTCCAGGCGGCGATCGACGGCGCCCGGGAAGTGACCTTCACCATCATTTCGATGACCGTCTCGCTGATCGCCGTGTTCATCCCGATCCTGCTGATGGGCGGCATCGTCGGGCGGCTCTTCCGGGAATTCGCGGTCACCATCAGCATCGCCATCCTGATGTCGGGGCTGGTTTCCCTGACCGTGACGCCGATGCTGTGCGCCTGGCTGATCCAGCACGACGAGGACCGGCACGGCCGCCTCTACCGCTGGTCGGAACGGGCGTTCGACGCCTCGGCCCGCCTCTATGCGCGCGGGCTGGATGCGGTCCTGCGGCACCGGTGGTCGACCTTGGCCGTGACCGTCCTGACCCTGGTCGCGACATTGTGGTTCTATACGGTCGTGCCCAAAGGGTTCCTGCCGCAGCAGGACACCGGCTTCATCCAGGGCTCGGCGCAGGCAGCGACCGACATCTCCTTCGACGCGATGTCGGCGCGGATGCAGAGGCTCGGCCGGCTCGTCATGGCCGACCCGGACGTGGACAACGTCGCCTATTGGATCAATCCCAGCCCGTCGGCGGCCGTCGGTCAGCTCCAGATCAACCTGAAGGCCTTCGGGCAGCGCAAGGGCACGGCGTTCCAGGTGATGGCGCGGATCCGCAAGGCCGCCTTCGCCATCGAAGGCCTGACGCTCAGCCTGCAGATCCGCCAGGACATCCAGGTCGGCGGGCGCACCGCCGCCGCGCAATATCAATACACGCTGCAGGACGGCGACGTGACCGAGCTGTCGACATGGGCGGCCCGGCTGCAGCGGACGCTGTCCTCCCTGCCGCAGATCCAGGACGTCTCGTCCGACAAGCAGGCCGCGGCGACCAGCGCCACGCTCGAGATCGATCGTCCGACCGCCGCGCGACTCGGCGTCAGCGTCCAGGCGATCGACGACGTGCTCTACGACGCCTTCGGACAGCGGCAGGTCGCGACGCTGTTCACGCAGGTCAGCCAATATTACGTCGTCGAGGAGCTCGATCCCCGGTTCCAGCTTTCGACCGACGCGCTGAGCCAGCTCTTCGTCCGGTCCTCGGCCACCGGCAGGCTCGTGCCGCTGCGCATGGTGGCGAACGTGCGCGACGGCGTCATGCCGGTGACGATCAATCATCAGGGCTCGAGCCCGGCGACGACCCTGACGTTCAACCTGGCGCCGGGCTATGCGCTCGGCGACGCGGTGACGGCGATCCATGCGGCGGAGGCGGCCGCGGGCCTGCCCCTGACCGTCAGCGGCACGTTCCAAGGCACGGCCCAGGCCTTCCAGGCCTCGCTCGGCAGCCAGCCCCTGCTGATCCTGGCGGCGGTGATCGCGGTCTATATCGTGCTCGGCGTGCTCTACGAGAGCGCCATCCACCCCCTGACCATCATCTCGACCTTGCCGTCGGCGGGGCTCGGTGCGCTGGTGGCGCTGACGCTGGCCGGCCAGGACCTGTCGATCATGGGCGTCATCGGCATCATCCTGCTGATCGGCATCGTCAAGAAGAACGCGATCATGATGATCGACTTCGCCCTGGCGGCCCAGGCCAGCCAAGGCCTGTCGCCGGACGAGGCCATCCGCCAGGCCTGCCTGCTGCGCTTCAGGCCGATCATGATGACCACGTTCTCGGCGCTGCTGGGGGCGCTGCCGCTGGCGCTGGGCACGGGCCCCGGCTCGGAGCTGCGCATGCCGCTCGGCATCGCCATCGTCGGTGGCCTGCTGATCTCCCAGGTCCTGACGCTGTTCACGACGCCGGTCGTCTACCTCGCCTTCGAGGGCCTGAGGCCGCAGGCCCGGCGCGACCGGGCCCAAGAGCCGTCGCCGCTCCCCATGCGCTGACCGGCCGGGCGATGGAAGGAGCCGGCATCATGCTCACCCTCTACGCGGAAGAACTGAAGGCAGCGATGCGGACTGGACGGTATAGTGCTCTGTTCCATTGCTTTGGAACGGATGGACCGAGGCGTTATACGAGAACCTCGTAGCTTCTCGTATAACCGCATGTTATACGATGACCTCGGGTTTCATCGTATAACGGGCTGCGCCATGGCTCCGACTCCCATTCCGGGCACCGTCCTGACGCTCTATGCCGACCTGGTCCAAAAGATCGAAGCGGCGAGATATCTGCCGGCCACGATCTCGCGCAAGACAGTCAAGGGCGAGGTCTACCTCTACGCCGACGAGAAGCACGGAGGGACCCGTCGCCAGCGATACATCGGCCCGCAGATCGATCCGGAGGCCGCCAAGGAGGCCGAGCAAATTCAGTTCACCAGCCAGCAGGCCAAGCTCTGGCGCGATCAGGTGACGATGATCCGCCGTGCGGGCATACCAGGCCCGAGCCTCGAGGTTGGCCGGCTGCTGGAGGCGATCTCGCGATCCGGCATGTTCGGCACGGGCCTGATCCTCGTCGGCACCGTTGCCTTCGGCCTCTACCCGCTGGTCGTCGGAAAGCGTCTGCGTGGGGCCGCCATGATGACGCAGGATGCCGATCTCGCCGTCGCGTCTATTGCCGACGTCAGAGGTGACGCCGACCTGACGACCGTGCTGCAACGCGCCGACCCGACATTCCGGCCCGTTCCGCCGCTCGACCGCGAGAGCTTGCCGAAGAAGTTCCAAGCCGCCTCTGGCTTTGAGGTCGAGGTGCTGACACCTGTACGCACACGAGCCGACGTCGAGAACGTTGCCGTGAAGGGCCTGGGAGCCGGGGCGACCCCGTTGCACTTCCTCGAGTTCCTGATCCGGGACTCGATGCGAGCCGTGGCTCTCTACAATTCCGGTGTGCCGGTGACTATCCCGACACCCGCCCGCTATGCCGTCCACAAGCTGATCATCGCCCAGGAGCGCAGGAACGGCACCATGAAGCGCATCAAGGATCTGGCGCAGGCCCGAATTCTGCGCGATGCCTTCGTCGGCACCGAACATGCCTTTGATTGGCAAGCTCTGATGGAGGATGTAACCGCACGTGGCGGCAAGTGGAAAGCCAATGTCGACAGGAGCTTGCGGATGCTCGATGCCGGCGTTGGCATGGCGGAATTCACCTGATCATTGTCTTCCCGGCACCTGGCCGGCATCATCTTCAGCAGCACTCCATCGAGATCTTCGTGCAGATGTCTCGGACGTCGAGCCGAGTGGTCACGAAGCGCTCGATCGCAACGGGGGCGGTGCGCCGCGATAGGCGGCGAGCACGGCGATGATGGCCGCAAGCGACGCGCATCCCGCGAACAGGAAGATCGCCGGCAGCCCGGCGGCGCCGGCGATCAGGCCGCAAGCCGCGGTCGAGACGCCCATGGCGACGTCGAAGAAGGCATCGTAGAGCCCGATCGCCAGGCCCCGGCTGGCCTCGGGGACGCGGCGCAGGGCGGGCAGCGCCATCAGGGGATAGACCATGGAGAAGCCGAAGCCGCCGAGCGCCGCTCCGGCTAGCGCCACGGCCGGCGTCGGCGCGAGCCAGATCAGCCCGAGGCCGAGGCTTTCGAGGACGAGCATGGCCGCGGCCGGCGCCGGGCCTTTCGCCTTGTCGGCCAATCCCGCGAAGAGGAGGCGCGCGCCGACATGGCCGATGCCGAAGGCGGCGATGGCATTGCCGCCGCCCGGCCAGCCCTTCGCCTCGAAGGCGAGGACGACGAAGGAGGAGACGGCGGCAAAGCCGGCGGCCGAGAGCGCAAGCGCGGTTCCCGGCCGCCAGATGCAACCGGTCACCGCCCTCAGGGACAGGGGACGTCCTTTTGCCTCGATCCGCACCGGCCGGATCCGGGCGGCGGCTGCGATGCCGGCCAGTGCGGCGCAGACGGCAAGAGCGGTCACGGCGCCGAAGGGCAGCGCGGCGCCGGCCGCCGCGCCGGCCGCCAGGCCGCCGAACATCGCCAGCCCGATCCAGGACATGGCGCGTCCGGCCCGGTCCATGCCGGCCAGGCCGACGACCCAGGCGCCGCCGCCGGTGACGATCAGCCCGACGCCGAGGCCGGTCAGCAGGCGTCCGGCGACCAGGGCCCCGAGCGCGGCATGCCGGTCGAGAGCGGGCAGGGCGGACAGTCCGTAGACCAGCCCGGCGCCGGCCATGGCGGCGAGGCCGGCCATGACGACGCGCCTGCCGCCGCGCCGATCCGTCAGCCGACCGGCCCACGGCCGCGACACCAGCGTGGCGGCGGATTGCACGCCCATCGCCCATCCCGCCGTCGTCAGGTCGAAGCCGAGCGTCCCATGGATGCGGGCGGGGAGCGCCGGCAAGGCGAGCCCCATGGCGGCGAGCCCGAGGAAGATGACCATCGAGACCTCTGGGATGCCGGCGGTGGCGACCCCGGTCCGGCGAAGGGAGCCGTCGTCGTTCGAACGCAAGGTCATGGAGTCATTCCGGCAGGTCGCCGTGGCGGTCCGGCGGGTCGGCACCCCGCCCGCCTCCATCGGCCCAGTGTGATTGAGGATATTTTCATCCGCTCTTGCGTTCGAGGTGGGATAGTGGCGCTATAGAGAGGATCAAAAGTCCTCAATCGCGGAGGCCGTCATGGAGAGCCTGAGCGGACTGGCGGCTTTCGTTCATGCCGCCGAGCAGCGCAGCTATGTCGCTGCGGGCCGCATTCTCGGCGTGTCCTCCTCAGCCGTCGCCAAGAGCGTCGCGCGGCTCGAGGCCAGGCTCGGCGTCCGGCTGCTCAACCGGACGACGCGCAGCGTCGGGCTGACGGAGGAGGGGGCCCTCTTCCACGAGCGCTGCAAGCGCATTCTCGATGAGATCGGGGACGCCGAGGCGGCCCTGTCGCAGAGCCGGGCGCGGCCGACGGGACGGCTGCGGGTCAGCGTCCCCCAGATCGTCGGCCATCACCTGCTGCTGCCGCATCTGCCTGATTTCATGGCTCGCTTCCCCGATATCGAGCTCGACATCGACTTCGAGGACCGGGTCGTCGACATCGTCGCCGAGGGGCTCGATGTCGCCGTGCGCAGCGGCGATCTCGCCGACACGCGGCTGATCGCCCGGACGATCGGCGAGCAGCATTTCGTGGTCTGCGGCAGTGATGGCTATGTGGAACGGCACGGCGAGCCGCAAGCGCCGGCCGATCTGGCTGGCCATGCCTGCATCCACTTCAAGTACCCTTCCAGCGGCCGGCTGGCGCCCTGGGCCTTCCGGCCGCCCCATGACGATCCGCGCCTGCCGGCCAGCCTGGTCTTCAACAACACCGATGCCGGGCTGCGGGCGGCCATGGATGGCCTCGGCCTCGCCCATCTCCCGGTCTATGTCGCGCTGCCGATGATCGAGGCCGGTGCGCTTCGCCCGGTCCTGACCGGCTTCATGCGGCCCTTCGGCACGCTGTCGCTGGTCTGGCCGTCGAACCGCCAGCTTTCGCCCAAGGTCCGGGCCTTCGTCGACTTCACCATCGAACGCCTGCGGGACAGGCCGGCCGCGTTCGAGCCGGTGCAGCCGCCGAGCCGCGATCCGGCCGGCCTCCCGCTCAGTCCCTGATATAGGCGGGGTAGCGGGCGCGGATCTCGGCGACATGGGCGAGGGTGCCCGAGAGATGGTCGCGCAGATGCCGCTGCGCCTCGTCCGGCCGCCCGCCGGCGATCGACGCGAGGATCAGCCGGTGGTGGCGCAGAATGTCCTGCGCCTTGCCGGGCGTCGGCAGGTGCAGCCGGCGCAGGCGGTCGATATGGCCGCTGCGGCTGCGCACCAGCAGCCAGAGTTCGTGCAGGCCGGCAGCCTCGTAGAGGCGCTGGTGGAACAGCCGGTCCAGCGTCGTCAGGGTCTCGAAGTCGCCGGCGCCGGCGGCAAGCGCCTGCTGCGCGATCAGGCCGTCGAGCGCGGCGACGAGTGCCGGCGGCGGGTCGAGGGCGAGCGAGCGGACAATCTCCAGCTCCAGGGAGCGGCGCAGGACATGCGCCTGCTGCGCCGATCGGAGGTCGATCGGGCTGACCACCGTGGCGTGCTGCGGGAACACCTCGACCAGGCCCTCCTCGTCCAGGCGCATCAGCGCATCGCGCACCGGCGTCTGGCTGACGCCGAACTGCGCCGCGATCTCGGTGCGCGACAGCGTCGTGCCCGGCGTGAGCTCGAGCGAGATGATCGCCTCCCGCAGCCGCTCGAACAGCTGCGGCGCCGCCTGGCGATCGCGGTCCAGCCGCGCCCGCGGTTCGCTCGTCGGCATCAGGGACGAGGCAATGGGCATGTCATCCGTTCCCAACGGCCGGGCGGGTGCGGACCCGCGCCGGCGGCACATGCAAAATCATAAACATGGTCGTGGCCGGCCCGCGTTGCCGCTTCGACCGAGATCCTATCAGGGCTTGCCAAGTCATGCACTAATGTATTAGTGCATGACTGTTGAAACGAAGGTGGAAAACGCACCATCGAGCACCGGACCGTGCGCAAATGGGGGCTGAAGAGTTGAAACCGTACCCGTTCAGAGGTCCCCGATCATGACACCAGGAAAAACGCCGGAGACGCTGCGCAGCGCCCGCTGGTTCGCGCCGGACGACCTGCGCAGCTTCGGGCACCGCTCGCGCATCATGCAGATGGGTTATGCGCCTGAGGATTGGGCCGGCCGGCCGATCATCGCCATCCTCAACACCTGGTCCGACATCAATCCCTGCCACGCCCATTTCAAGCAGCGTGTCGAGGACGTGAAGCGCGGCGTGCTGCAGGCCGGCGGCTTTCCCATCGAGCTGCCGGCGATCTCGCTCGCCGAGCAATATGTCAAGCCGACCACCATGCTCTATCGCAACCTCCTGGCGATGGACGTGGAGGAACTGATCCGCTCGCACCCCGTCGACGGCGTCGTGCTGATGGGCGGCTGCGACAAGACCACGCCGGCGCTTCTGATGGGCGCCACCAGCGCCGGCCTGCCGGCGATCTACCTGCCGGCCGGCGCGATGCTGCGCGGCAACTGGAAGGGCAAGGTGCTGGGCTCGGGCTCCGACGCCTGGAAATACTGGGACGAGCGCCGCGCCGGCACCATCACCGACGCCGACTGGCTCGACATGCAGGGCGGCATCGCCAGGAGCCACGGCACCTGCATGACCATGGGCACGGCCAGCACCATGACCGCCATCGCCGAGGCGATCGGCATGACGCTGCCCGGCGCCTCCTCGATTCCCGCCCCGGATTCCAACCATATGCGGATGAGCGCCGAATGCGGGCGGCGCATCGTCGAGATGGTCTGGGAGGACCTGACGCCGGCGCAGATCCAGACGCGCGGCGCCTTCCTCAACGCCATCGCCGTCGCCATGGCGATGGGCTGCTCGACCAATGCCATCATCCATGTCATCGCCCAGGCGCGCCGGGCCGGCCAGGACATCGGCCTCGACGATTTCGAGGCCGCGAGCCGGGTCGTGCCGGTGCTGGCCAATGTCCGGCCGAGCGGCGACACCTATCTCATGGAGGACTTCTTCTATGCCGGCGGGTTGCCGGGCCTGCTGTCGCGCATCCGCGGTCACCTCGACCTCGGCGCGCTCACCGTCACCGGCCGGACCCTGGGGGAGACCATCGAAGGCGCCGCGATCTACAATGACGACGTCATCCGTCCGCTCGACAACCCGGTCTATGCCGAAGGGGCGCTCGCCGTGCTGCGCGGCAACCTGGCCCCGGACGGCTGCGTCATCAAGCCGAGCGCCTGCGACCCGCGCTTCCTCCGCCACGAGGGGCCGGCGCTGGTCTTCGACGACTATCCCGCCATGAAGGCGGCGATCGACGACGAGGCCCTCGACGTCTCGCCCGACCATGTTCTGGTGCTGCGCAATGCCGGCCCGCAGGGCGGCCCGGGCATGCCGGAATGGGGCATGCTGCCGATCCCGAAGAAGCTGGTGAAGCAGGGGGTGCGCGACATGGTGCGCCTCTCCGACGCCCGCATGAGCGGCACCAGCTACGGCGCCTGCATCCTGCATGTCTCGCCGGAATCCCATGTCGGCGGGCCGCTCGCCCTGGTCAGGACCGGCGACCGCATCCGGCTCGACGTCGCCGCGCGCCGCATCGACCTCGTCGTGCCCGAGGCGGAGCTCGCCCGCCGCCGCGCCGCCTGGACCCCGCCGGCGCCGCACTACGAGCGCGGCTATGGCTGGATGTTCACCCGGCACATCCGCCAGGCGCACGAGGGCTGCGACTTCGACTTCCTGGAAACGCAATTCGGCGCGCCGGTCGGCGAGCCGTCGATCTTCTGAGCGGGAGAGGACGGGATCATGGCGGGACTGAGCGAGGAGACGCGGGCGCGATTGAGGACGGTCAGCACCGCCACGCTGTGCACGGCGCTCTACAAGCGCGGGCTGCGCAACCAGTTCATCCAGGACGTGCACCCGCTGAACGCGAACCTGCCGACCATGGTGGGTGAGGCCTACACGCTGCGCTATATCCCGGCGCGCGAGGACCTCAATCCCATCAGCGTGTTCCAGGACCGTGCCCATCCCCAGCGCAAGGCCGTGGAGGAATGCCCGCCCGGCGCCGTGCTGGTGATCGACAGCCGCAAGGACGCGCGTGCCGCCTCGGCCGGCGGCATCCTGGTGTCGCGCCTGATGACGCGCGGCGTCGCCGGTGTCGTCACCGATGGCGGCTTCCGCGATTCCCCCGAGATCGCCCGGCTTTCGATCCCCGCCTATCACAACCGGCCCTCGGCCCCGACCAACCTCACCCATCACCAGGCGCTCGACATCAACGTGCCGATCGGCTGCGGCGACGTGCCGGTCTGGCCGGGCGACGTGGTCGTCGGCGACGGCGAGGGCGTGGTCGTCGTCCCGGCGCATCTCGCCGACGAGATCGCCGCGGAGGCGGTGGAGATGACCGCGTTCGAGGATTTCGTCACCGAGGAGGTGCTGAAGGGCCGCTCGATCCTCGGCCTCTACCCCGCCACCGAGGAGAGGACGAAAACGGATTTCGCGGCATGGCGGGCGGCGCGCGGACGCTGAGCCTTCATCTTTCGGAAGCCATCTTCGCAAACCCGATGGTCAGATTCGCCTGCTAGGCTCTCTTCAAGGTCGCGAAAAGGACCAGCAGGGACATGTCAAAACAGAGTGGACGGGGCGCCTTGGCGGCGCTCCTGTCGCTGTGCTGCGCCACCGGCGCGCTCGCGCGGGAAGAGGTGTCGTTCGACCCGTCGGTGCGGCCGGGCACCATCGTCGTCGTCACCCATGAGCGGCGGCTCTATTTCGTCACCGACCAGGGCCAGGCCATCCGCTACCCCGTCGGCGTCGGCCGGGCGGGCAAGCAGTGGCGCGGCGCATCTTATGTCGACGGCAAATATGTCAATCCGGCCTGGTCGCCGCCGGAGGACGTCAAGCGCGACCATCCCGAGATGCCTGATGTCATCCCCGGCGGCTCGCCGAGGAATCCGATGGGCGTCGCCGCCTTGACCCTGGCCGGCGACCAATACGCCATCCACGGCACCACCAAGGCCATGCGGCGCAGCGTCGGCACCTATGCCAGCTATGGCTGCATCCGCATGCTGAACGAGGACGTCACGGACTTGTACCAGCGGGTGAGGGTCGGAACGCCGGTCCTGGTGATGCCGTAGGGAGCCGCGAGCCTGGCGCGCCGTGCGTCGCAGGCGGTTTGGCGCGATCTCTTGCAAGGTCTACGGCTTCTCCAAGGCCGGAGACGGCGCCGAAGCCACGCGCGGAGCCACCGGAAAGGTCATCCTCAGGCAAGCGCCTCCGGACGGGCCGTCCGTGGCCGCGATGCGGCCGCCGTGCAGCCGCATGATCTCGTGCACCAGATTGAGGCCCAGTCCGGCGCCCCGGCCGTCCTGGTTCAGCCGATGGAACGGCTCGAATATTCGGTCCCGCTCTTCGTTCGGGATGCCGTCTCCCTCGTCGCAAACTTCGACGCAGCCCGCCCGCCCGATGCGCACCGTGATGGTTCCGCATCGGCCGCCATGGTCGATGGCGTTCTGCACCAGGTTGGCCAGGGCGCGCTCGAGGGAGGTCTGGTCCCCTGCCACGACGATCGCCCCCTCGTCCGCCTCGAAGACCATTTCGTAGCCGGCGGCGAAGGCCAGCGGGGCGAGGTCGACGATGACCCGCCGGGCAAGGGCGGTGAGGTCGACTGGCGAGAACCGGCTGACTTGCTGATCGAGGCGCTGGAAATCGAGAAGTTGTCCGGTCAGGACCGACAGGCGGGTGGCGTCCTCGAGCAGGCGGGTCTTCTCGGAGCCGGGTGAAAGCGACGCGATCCGTGTGTTCAGGATGGCGATCGGCGTGCGCAGTTCATGCGCGGCATCGGTGAGAAAACGCCTGTGCCGCTCATACCCCCTGTCGAGTCGGGCGAGGGCGTCGTTCACCGCCTTGACCAGGGGACCGATCTCGGTGGGCACATCCTCGATCGGCAGTTGCACGCCGCGCTGGTCGATGTCGATGCGCTCCGCCTGCGCCGCCGCCCGGCCCAATCCGCGCAGGGCGTGGCGGACGACGAGCGGCGTCGCCACGAGCGTCGCCAGCGCCATGAGAACGAAGATGGGCAGGATAACGATCAGGGAGCCGGCGGACACTCCCATGACGAGCCTGCGCAACGACATCTGACCCTGCGTGCCGGTCAGGATCTGGACGTCGCCGGCGGCGGTGTCGACCCATTTCACCAGCCCGTCGGGACGGTACGAGCCTCCGATTTTCCATCCGAGCCGCGCCTGGTTGATGTGGTCGAGCCCATCGACGATCGGTGCGAAATCCGGCGGAACCTGGCCTTCCGCCAGTCGATGCCCTTGTCTGTCCCGCATCAGGAACCAGAGGTCGGGCACCTTCGACCGCAGTTGCGCGAGGTCCGTCGTCGGGCTCAGGGTCAGGCCGCCATCCGCGTCGCGCGCCACCGCGTCCTTCAGGACGTCGAGGGTACCGTCTTCATAGCTGTCGACGATGAGCGCCGTGCCCCACAAGGTTGCGACCACCAGCAGGACGAGGAGCGCAAGCATGGCCGTCTGGAAGATGACCAGGCGCACGACGAGGCGCCATTTGAGGGAGCGTGGACCTCGCCTCGTCATGGCGTCTCGCGCAGGAGGTATCCGACACCCCGAATGCCGTTGATGGTCACGCCGGCATCCGCGTCGGCGAGCTTGCGGCGCAGCCTCGAAACATGCGTGTCGAGGGCATTGGACTGGATCTCGTCATCCAGGCCGAAGACGGCTTCCATCAGGAAGGAGCGCAGCACCATGCGGCCCATGCGCCGCACCAGCGCCTCGAGCACCAGAAGTTCGCGGCGGGGCATTTCCAGCGGCTTCCCCTCGACGCTCACCTCGCTGTGGCCGAAGTCGAACGAAAGCCGGGCCACCCGGACAATGTCCGATTGCACATGGGCCGGACGGCGCAGGAGCGCGCGCAATCGCGCCAGCAGTTCCTCGAAGGCGAACGGCTTGCCGAGATAGTCGTCGGCGCCGTTGTCGAGGCCCGCGACCCGGTCGACGAGATCGCCGCGCGCCGTTAGGACGAGCACCGGCACGGCGTTGCCGCTGGCGCGCAGGATCGGGATCAGGGACAGGCCATCGCCGTCCGGCAACTGCCGATCCAGCAGAACCGCGTCGTGCACACCCTCGGCGAGGGTCGCCTTCGCTTCGGCGAGGCTCGGAGCGCGGTCGACAATCATATCATGTCGGATCAGGGCGGCGCGGAGCGCGGAAACCATTTCCGGCTCGTCTTCCACCAGAAGCACACGCATCCGCCCATCTCCGCGCCGCGAATCGATATCGCCGGCTTCGCCCACCCGCCTAAGCCGCTTCCATTACGTCAGCCTTGCATGAGCGCAGCGCAGGCATCTCCGCTTACACCGCGAACGCGCCAAGTGGAAATTCGGCCCTTGGATCACCGATGACAGGTTCCCTCAATGCGAGGATGGAACACACGAGGCCGTCCGATCGAATCGCTGATGCCGTGTCCTCCAAAAGCTGTCGCTCCGCTGTTCGGTCATCCGTCTCCTCCCGGCGAGAGATTTCGCCGCTCAACCTGGATAGCTTGCAAATGCTCTCGAGACTTATCGACCGCCTGGCGGCAGGCGGAAGTGGCGCTCCAGCGACAGGGGGCGGCATGCCGGTTTCTGACGCCCTGCCGTTCTTTCGCGCCTGGATCAGCAATCCGCTCCGGGTGGCGGCCGTGGCGCCTTCGAGCGGCGCCGTGGCGGCCCTGATGACGCAGGATATCACGCCGCGCACCGGACCGGTTCTCGAACTCGGCCCGGGGACCGGTCCCTTCACCTACGCGCTCCTGGAGCGGGGCGTACCGGAGCGGGACCTGACGCTCGTCGAATATGACCGCGACCTCGCCCGGCTGCTCGAGCAGCGCTTTCCGCAGGCGCGGGTGTTGCAGATGGATGCGGAGCGGCTGCGCGACGCCGGCCTGTTCGACGTCGCCCCCGTTGGGGCCGTCATCAGCGGGCTTGGGATTCTCTCGATGCCGCGGCGCAAAGTGATCGCCATTCTGACCGGCGCTTTCGGCTGCATGCATCGAGGAGGCGCCTTCTATCAGATCACCTATGGCCTTCGCTGCCCGGTCCCAGGAGAGATTCTCGATCTCCTGGGTCTCCAGGCTACACATGTCGGCCGGACGTTCCGCAACATTCCGCCGGCGGCCGTCTATCGCATCACCCGGCGCGGGCCGGCCCGTCTTGCCTTGGCCTGACATCATCATGGAAATGTCCCCTGCCGTCGCGATGCTCCTGAGCTTCGGGCTTGCCGGCGTCGGCTGCCTCGCTGCCGCGGAAAAATTCATCCCTGTCTTTCCATCCTACGTCCTGCTGATGTTCATCGGGATTGCCGTTTCCGACCGCGGAATGCTGGCCCTGACGATCATGGCCACCGTGATCGGCTCGGTCATCGGCTCGCTCGGTTGGTACGGGGTCGGCCGGGCGCTCGGCTCGCAACGGGTCGAAACCATGGTTGCCGGCTACGGGCGCTACGTGTTCCTCAGCCTCTCCCTCTATCGCCGGCTGACGAATTCCTACCGACGAAACCATTTCTGGGCGACGCTCATCGGCCACACCATTCCGACCGTGAGGGTCTATCTCGGCCTGCCGGCGGGTGTGCTGAGGCTCGATCCGCGGGTGTTTCTCGCGGCGACGGCGCTTGGCAGCCTGGCTTGGAACGCGCCGTTCGTAAGCCTCGGCTACTGCCTTCGCGATAGCGGCCACGACCCCGTCAGCCTCGGCCTGGGGGTGGCCGCCGTCCTTGTCGCGTCGGAATTCGCGATCCTCTGGGCCGTGCGCTTCGCCATGAGGTTTTTCGCAGACGCGCGCCGTCATGACCATACGTCGACGGCCGCGTGTCGTGGCCAGGCCGACGGATGAGTCACAGCAGCGTCGCGTCGAACGAGCGATGCGACTCGTGCTGAGAGTAATAATTTATGAGACCGAGAAAGTATGCCATGTTGCCTCAATCAAGGTGCGCATAATGGTGAATAATACTCATCGATCGAAGTCGATTCGCGCGGTGAGTATTTGTTTTGTCACGCGGCTTTATTTGCATGAAATTAGGAATTCGGACTTCGTATGCGTTATATCGGAGGGTATGTTCGCAATTTACATTGCGCTTTCGACCTCTGCGCATCTTGTTGCGCTGCTTCCCGTACCCTCTTGCGCTGGCCCTGCACTTGGTTCTCGCGGCTTGCGCCGGCCCGGATGTGCGGCCGACGAATGCGCCGCTCATCTTCACCACCGGAAGTCTGCCGCCGCGTGCGGCTGCGGATGTCGGCGATGTCGGAATCGTGCTGGCCTTTTCCGGCGGCGGGGCTCGCTCGGCGGCTTTCGGATATGGCGTCCTGTCCGCCCTGGCCGAGCAGGCATCGCCCGGCGCCAAGGGCCGCGTGCTCGCGGACGACGTGGCCGTGGTCGCGGGCGTGTCCGGAGGAGCCGTCCTGGCTTCGTATTTCGCCCTTCACGGACGCGCCGGCCTCGACAGCTTCCGTCGGGATTTCCTCGGCCGGAATGTCGAAGCGTCGTTGCGGACAAGCTTCAGCCCGGCAAACCTGCTGCGGGGATACCGGGGCGGCGTGAACGATCTGTCCGGGTTCCCGTCCTGGCTGGACACCAACCTGTTTCATGGCGCCACCCTTGGGACGGTGAACCGCCCGGATGGTCCCCGTTTGGTCATTCATGCGACCGATCTCTACAACCGGACCCCGTTCATCTTCGACCGGGCCTCCTTCGCGGCGATCTGCAGCAGCTATGACGATTATCCGCTTGCCTATGCCGTTGCGGCGTCGGCGGCCGTGCCGATCCTGTTCGCGCCGATCACGCTGCGGAACTACCAGGCCGATTGCCCGGTCGACCGCGAGGGTGGCCAGCGGCCGCCGAGCCCTCGGCAGCGCCAGGGGGCCTCGCTCGTCGAACGGCAATATCGAGAATCGCTCGACCGCTATCGGACGGCCACGGACCTGGACTATCTCAAGCTCTACGACGGCGGGCTCGTCGACGGCATCGGCACGCAAAGCCTCCTTCATCTGATGAACCGGCAGGCGCCCCAGCCGCTGCCGGAAGCAAGGGCACGACGCCTCCGGCACCTGATCTTCATCATCGTCGATGCGTCGACCCGGGTCGGGGGGGATCTTTCGAGGACTCCGGAAAGCCCCCAGGCCATGGACACCATCGTCGCCGCGACCGACGCGATGATCAACATCCCAAATCTCCAAAGCTTCGATGCGCTCCGCAGGCGCCTGCCCGGGTGGCGCGACGAGGTGGTGAGATGGCGCTGCGCGACCGCGGCGCCGGTCGCCCCTTGCCGCGATCTCGACGTCCGGATCATCCGGCTGGCCTTGGCGGATGTCACGGACCCCACCGGGGCGCGAAGAATCCTCAGCCTGCACAACAAATTGACGTTGAAGCCCGAGGACGTCGGATTTCTGGCCGATCTTGGACGGCGCCTCCTGCGCGACAATCCGGGATACCGGGATTTTCTCGATCGCCTGCCGGCGCGTTAGCTCTCCATGCGCCGTCACCTTCAAGTCCGGTTGAAACGGGCAGGTTGCGCCGTGCGCCGCCGCCTGGGTGCTTCAGCCCAGGTGCGGCCAGGTCGCTTTCCACCAGTCCGGCTTGACCAGGCTAAGCGCCGTCTCGCCCGCCAGCAGCGGCGCGCCGGCCGCAATCGCCTCCTCCGCCCGGTCGAGCCGCAGCATGGCAAGGCCGCGTCCCTTGGCCGAGGAGCCCATCGCGCCCAGCCCCTTCTCGCCGGCCCGGACCTCGGTCCCGGCTGCCGGCGCTTCACCCACAAACGTCGTCGGCACGATGCGCGTGCGGGCCGTGCCGCGGTGCTGCATGCGGCTGACCACCTCCTGGCCGACATAGCAGCCCTTGTGGAAGTCGACGCCGCCGAGCATGTCCATCAGCGCCTCGTGCGGAAAGGTGTCGCCATAGGCGAAGTCGCGCCCGCCCTCGGGGATGCCGAGGGCGATGCGGCGGGCGTGGTAGTCGTCCGGTTCGCCGTCGCTGACGGCAAGGGCGTCATGCTCCGGCATCAATCCGCGTTGGCCGAGACCGGGATGGCGCGGATCGGCATAGGTCAGCGCGCCCTCCTGGCGGACGAAATCACCCGGAAGCGCCGCCACCACGCCGATCCGTTCACGGGCGGGATCTTCGGAAGACAGGTCCTCGACTCGCACCTTGGCGCGCAGCTTGTAGAAGGCGAGCCGCCTGGCGAAATCGGCCGCCAGCGAGCGGGGCACGTCGAGGTGAACGCCCTCGGGCTGATCGGGGTAGACGGCGATCCGCCCGAAGCTGGCGATGAAGTCGTAGAGGATCTTGCCTTGCGGGGTCAGCAGCGCGCCGTAGCGTGCCTCACCCGCTTTCAGTCCGCTCATGTCCGAGGTGACGATGTTCTGCAGCCAGGGCAGGGCGTCTTCGCCGGTGATGCGGATCACGCCCCGGTCGGGCAGGAAGGCGGTGGGCATGCGGGTCTCCATCGGCGAGGCCCGCTTCATATGGAGGTTTGCGGCGATGTCGTGAAGGTGTGCGTCCTGCCCCATCACCGGCTGCGGCAGGCCCCGCTCAGGCCACGGCGGCGACGATGCCGATCTCGACGGCGAATTGCGGGGCGGCCAGCCGGGCCTCCACCGTGGCGCGGGCCGGAGCATGGCCTTGCGGCACCCAGGCGTCCCAGACCGCATTCATCTCGGCGAAGCCGGCGATGTCGGCGAGCCAGATCGTGGCGCTGAGGATGTTCTCCCGCCGCGAGCCGATGCGGTGGAGCAGGGCGTCGATCCGCGCCAGGATATTGGCGGTCTGCTCGGTCACGGAGGTGCCGGGCGCGTCCTCCGCCACCTGGCCGGCGAGGAAGGCGAAGCCGCCGTGGAGCACGGCCTGGCTCATGCGCGCGCCGGTGTCGAAACGCTGGATGGTCATGGCGGAACCCTCGGGTCTCACGTCGGTCAGGTGGGTGAAAGCTTCTGGCGCTCGGCCCGGCGCTGCAGCCATTGCACGGTCATCAGGAAGATCGTGGAGAACAGGATCAGCAGCGTCGCCACGGCGGCGATGGTCGGGCTCAGCGTCTCGCGCACGCCGCTCCACATCTGGCGCGGCAGGGTGCGTTGCTCGGAGCCGGAAATGAACAGGGCGATCACCACCTCGTCGAAGGAGGTGACGAAGGCGAACAGCGCGCCGGAGACGACACCGGGCGCGATGATCGGCAGCATGACGCGCAGCACCGCCACCGGCGGCGGTGCCCCGAGGCTCGCCGCGGCGCGCATCAGGGTCTGGTCGAAGCCAGCCAGCGTCGCCGTCACCGTGATCACGACGAAGGGCGCGCCGATGGCGGTATGGGCGAGCACCAGGCCGGTCAGCGTGTTGAGCAGGCCGACCGCGGCGAAGGCATAATAGATGCCGACCGCCGAGACGATCACCGGCACGATCATCGGCGAGATCAGGATCGCGGTCAGCGTGGCGCGCGCCGGGCAGTCGGGCCGCGTCAGGCCGATGGCGGCCAGCGTGCCGAGGAACGTCGCCAGCACGGTGGCCGAGGTCGCCACGACGATGCTGTTGCGCAGGGCGAGCTGCCAGACCTCGGAGCCGAAGAACTCCTGGTACCAGCGCAGTGACAGGCCCGGCATGGGATAGGTGAAGAACGGCTCGGCGTTGAAGGAGAGCGGCACGATGGCGACGATCGGCGCCACCAGGAAGGCGAGGACGAGGCCGCCCGCCAGCCAGAGCAGCACGGAGAGCGGATTCAGCGCGAGCGATGTCCTGCCCATCAGCCCATCCTCAGTCTGTCGATGCCGACGATGCGGTTGTAGACGGCGTAGAGGATCAGCACCGCTACCAGGAGGATGGCGCTGAGCGCTGCCGCCATGCCCCAGTTGGTGACCTGGTTGGCGTAATAGGCGATGAAATAGC
The DNA here is from genome assembly GCF_030814995.1 of Labrys wisconsinensis. GTDB lineage: Bacteria > Pseudomonadota > Alphaproteobacteria > Rhizobiales > Labraceae > Labrys > Labrys wisconsinensis. Next base: position 212,239 of record NZ_JAUSVX010000006.1, read on the forward strand.
TGACCATCTGGTCCTGCGGCCCGCCGACCAGCGCCGGGGTGATGTAGTAGCCGAGCGCCAGGATGAAGACGAGCAGGCAGCCGGCGCTGACGCCGGGCAGGCTCATCGGCAGGTAGACGTGCCGGAAGGCCGACGCGGGCGGCGCGCCGAGCGAGGCGGCGGCGCGCAGATAGACCGGGGGGATGCCCTTCATCACGCTGTAGATCGGCAGGACCATGAAGGGCAGCAGGATATGGGTCATGGCGATCAGCACGCCGGTCCGGTTGTAGATCAGGTCGAGCGGGCGCGCCGGGTCGATCAGGCCGAGCCAGGCCAGGGCCTCGTTGACCACGCCGCGGCTCTGCAGCAGCACCACCCAGGCGCTGGTGCGCACCAGCAGCGAGGTCCAGAACGGCAGCAGCACCAGGATCAGCAGCGTGTTCGCGACCGCGCCGCGCGAGCGGGCGATCAGAGCGGCCAGGGGATAGCCGAGCGCCAGGCAGATCAGCGTCACCGACAGGCTGACCGCGAAGGTGCGCAGCAGCACCTGGCGATGCACCGCGGTTTCCGGCGTCACGCCGACGATGGCGCCGCGGTCGTCGTGCTGCAGGTCGAGCGCCGCCAGCAGGTAGAAATCCGTGGTGGCGGGCAGAGCCTGCCGCAGCACCCGCCAGTAGCGCGGCGTGCCCCAGGCCGGGTCGATGGCGACGAAGGCGGCGTGCCAGGGCGCCTGCGCGCGGCCGATCTGGCGGCCGGTCTTGAGCAGCATCGAGCGCAGCCCGGCCTCGTAGTAGTTGAGGCGCTTGGCGACCTCGGCCACCGTCTCGCGCGGCGAGGCCTTGAGGTCGGCGGCGAAGGCGGCGTAGACCGCCTCGTCCGGCACGCTTTCGCCATCCCAGGCGGCGAGGGCCACCGCCGTCTGCGGCAGCGCCTGCCGGACGACGCTGTTGTCGACGCTGCGCGTCAGCAGGGCGCCGATCGGCACGACGAAGACGGCGAGGAGAAAGAGCAGCAGCGGCGCGACCAGCAGCAGGGCCTTGGCCTGCCCGCGGCGGCGGAGCCGGCGCAGGCGCCGGGGGAGCGCAACGCTGTCGTCCGCCGGATGGTCCGCAATGTCAGCGAAGGCTGTGGTCATGTCGCGCCGCTGCCGAGGAGGAGGTGAAGAGCCCGGCGGACCGCCGGAATGCGGCCCGCCGCGTGCGCGGCTATTTCGCCAGCCAAGTGTTGAAGCGTTCGGTCAACTCCTCGTCATGGTCCGCCCAGAACTCGGACGAGACCACGAAGGCGGTCTTCGTGTTCTCCGGCGCCGTCGGCAGGTCAGGCAGGATTTCGGCCGGCACCTTGGCGATCGCTGCCTTCAGGGTTGGGCCGTAGGAGATGTATCGCGACTGCTGCGCCATCACGTCGGGATTCATGGTGAAGGCGATGAACTTGTCGGCCTCGGCCTTGTTCTTCGAGCCGACCGGCTCGGCCCAGAGGTTGAAGTCCATGCCCTGGCCGTCCCAGACGATTTTGAAGTTTTTGCCGCTGTTCTTCACCGCGTCGTAGATGCGGCCGTTCCAGGCGGTGGTCATCACCACCTCGCCGTCGGCGAGCAGTTGCGGCGGCTGGGCGCCGGCAGTCCACCACACCTTGACGTCCTTCTTGATGGTGTCGAGCTTCTTGAAGGCGCGGTCGACGCCCTCCGGCGTGCCGAGCACGGTGTAGACGTCCTTGGGCGCCACGCCGTCGGCGATCAGCGCGAATTCCAGCGTGGTCTTGGGCGATTTGCGCAGCGCCCGCGGGCCGGGGAATTTCTTGGTGTCGAACAGGTCGGCCATGGTGGTCGGGCCGCCGTTCGGGAATTTCGCGGCGTCATAGGCATAGATGGTGCCGAAGACGATGGTGGCGACGGCGCAGTCCATCGCGGCGCCGTCGATGAAGGCCGCCTTGCCGCCCAGCTTGGAATAGTCGATCTTTTCCAGCCAGTTCTCGTCGCAGCCCTGCAGGGCGTGGCCCGGCTCGACGTCGACGATGTCCCAGGTCACCTGCTTGGTCTCGACCATGCCCTTCAGCTTGGCCGTCGAGCCGTCCCATTCGTCCTGCAGCACCTTGACGCCGGTCTGCTTGGCGAAGGGCTCGAAATAGGTCTTTTCCTGGCTCTTGGTGTAGGCGCCGCCCCACGAGGTCACGGTCAGCGTGCCGTCGGCGAGCGCCGGCGTCGCCAGGCCCGCGAGAAGCATGGCGGTCGGCAGAAGCGAAAATCTGCGTATCATGTCGTTCCCCTTCATGTGTGCCTTGACGGCGTTCTTGTCCGTGGGCGGCGCCCTCAGGCGAGGGCGAGCGCCCGGCAGTCGTCGGGGCGCCAGCCGATGACGGCCTCGGCGCCCCGTGCCAGCGCCGGACCGGCGAGTTGGGTCGGCAGCTTGACCAGGATGTCGTCGCGCCCACAGGCGGCGACGCGCAGGCGCAGATGGTCCCCGTGGTAGATCAGCTCCTCGACCCGGGCCGGGAAGCGGTTCTCCCAGCTTTCCGCCGGCGCCAGGCCGACGCGTTCAGGCCGCAGCGCCAGGGTCGCCCGGGCGCCGACCGCGAGGCCGTCGCCGGCGAGGGCGGCGATCGCGGCGCCCGTCTCGGTCTCGATCCGGCAGCGGCCGCCGGCGAGCGCTGTCACCCGGCCGGCGATGGCGTTGTTCTCGCCGATGAAGGCGGCGACGAAGGGATTGGCCGGGGCCTCGTACAGCATGGCGGGCGGCGCGATCTGCTGCAGCGTGCCGTCGTTGAAGACGCCGACGCGGTCCGACATGGTCAGGGCCTCGCCCTGGTCGTGGGTGACGTAGACGACGTTGATGCCGAGCCGGGCATGCAGATGCTTGATCTCGATCTGCATGTGCTCGCGCAGCTGCTTGTCGAGGGCGCCGAGCGGCTCGTCCATCAGCACCAGCTTGGGCTCGAACACCAGGGCGCGGGCAAGGGCGACGCGCTGCTGCTGGCCGCCGGACAATTGCGCCGGCTTGCGCGCCTCGAACGCGGCCATGCGCACCATGTCGAGGGCCCGGCGCACGCGCTCTGCCATCTCCGCCCGGCCCATGCGGCGCATCTTCAGCGGGAAGGCGACGTTCTCGCCCACGCTCATGTGCGGGAACAGCGCATAGTTCTGGAAGACCACGCCGATGTTGCGCCGGTGCGCCGGCACGCTGTCGATGCGCTGGCCGCCGAGCGTGATCGTTCCGCTGGTCGGCGTCTCGAAGCCGGCCAGCATCATCAGCGTCGTCGTCTTGCCCGAGCCGGACGGGCCGAGCAGCGTCAGGAACTCGCCCTGCGCCACGGCGAGGTCCAGGCCCCGGACGACGTAGCTGGCGCCGTCATAGGATTTCTTCACGCCCTCGAAGGTGATGAAGCGCGGGTCCTGCATCTGGCTCGCCTCTTGTCGTGCGGCTCGGGTTTGTTGTCTGAATGGTGCTCGATATTGTGTGGTGTTTTGGAAATAGTCAAGCCACACAAAATCAGGGAGGGATAGACGGATCATCTCGATCCCGGGCCGGCGTGAATCGGCCTGGAGCGGCGGACTTCTCCGGCGGCCCACTGCGATTTCGGCTGGACCGCGAGGCGGAAGGCCTGTTATGAAGGCCCTGCATGAGGACCGAATCCGGTTGACGTCCGGCCGGTTCCGGTTTGTGTGGATTCGTGCTTGGATCAGATTCGGACAATTGCGAAGCGGCCGGCGACGTCCGGCCCGGCGCGGGCCCCGCGGCTGCCGGCCTATCTCGCCCTCGCCGCGGAGCTGGAGGCGCGCATCCGCTCCGGTGAGCTGAAGCCCGGCAGCAGCCTGCCGCCGCAGCGCGACCTGGCCAAGCAGCGCTCGCTCAACGTCTCCACCGTCTCGCGCGCTTATCGCGAGCTGCAGAACCTCAGCCTCGTCACGGGCTCGACGCGGCGCGGCACCGTCGTTACCAGCGAGCCGGCCATGCCCCGCGTCGACCGCGCGGCGACGCCGTCGGGCGTCATCGACCTCACGGTCAACCGCCCGGCGGTCGACGATTTCCGCGAGCGCCTGGCGCAGACGCTGCCGCTGCTGGCTGGGGATCCGCGCTTTCGCGAGCTGCAGGAGTACCAGCCGCCGGAAGGCCCGGCCTGGGCCCGTGCCGCGGGCCGGCGCTGGGTGGCGCTCAACGGGTTCGAGCCGGCGGCGGACGACATCGTGGTGACCAGCGGGGCGCAGCACGCCCTGCTCGCCGTGATCGGCAGCCTGATCGAGCCCGGCGACGTGGTGGCCGCCGACCGCCTGACCTATTACGGCCTCAAGGCCCTGGCGCAGATGTTCCGGTTCCGCATCGTCGGCATCGGCAGCGACGCCGAGGGCATGTCGGCCGAAGAGCTCGACGCGGCCTGCCGGCGCGAGCCGGTCAAGGCGGTGTTCACCGTGCCGTCCCTGCACAATCCGAGCGTCGTCACCATGTCGGAGCCGCGCCGGCGCGCGCTGGTCGACATTGCCCGCCGCCGCGACCTGACGATCATCGAGGACGACGTCTACGGGCCGATGCTGGACGAGCGGCCGCCGGCCCTGAGGACGCTGGCGCCGGAGCGCACCTATCACATTTCCTCGCTCTCCAAGGCGCTCGCGCCGGGCCTGCGCGTCGGCTATCTCACCTGTCCGCCCGGCCGCGCCCTGGTGACGGCCGAGCCGGTGCGCACCACCGCCTGGATGCCGGCGCCCCTGCCGCTGCTGGTCGCCAGCCGCTGGATGGAGGACGGCACCGCCGTCGCCATCCTGGCCGCCCAGCTCGCCGAGCTCCGGGCGCGGCATGCGCTGGTGGTGACCATCCTGGCGGGGGCAGCGGTGAATGCCGATCCGCGCTGCATGTTCGTCTGGCTCAAGCTGCCGCCGCCCTGGCGCGCGGAGGACTTCGCCGCCAATGTCCGGGCGCACGGCGTCGCCGTCATGCCCGCCACCGCCTTCGCCGCCGACCGCGAGCCGGTCGAGCACGCGGTGCGGATCAACCTGGGCTGCGCCGCCTCGCGCGACGAGCTGGCCACGGCGCTGCGCATCGTCGCGACGACGCTGGCCGAGCGGCCGCGCGCCCTGTTCGGGACGGTATAGGGATGGACGGCCTCGATGCCGCCCCCGTCCCCGAGGGCGAGCGCCGCCGGGTGGCGGTCATCGGCGCCGGCCTGGTCGGCCTCGCCTCGGCGCTCTGGCTGGCGCGCCTGGGACACCACGTCACCGTCGTCGACCGGGCGCCGCCCGAGCCCGGCGGGTCCTATAGGCAGGCCTGCTCCTACGGCAATGCCTGCACCGTCGCGCCGCATGGCGTGGTGCCGGTGGCGACGCCGGGCATCGCCTGGCGCGTCCCCGGCATGGTGCTGAATCCGGCCGGCCCGCTGGCGATCGTCTGGCGTTATCTGCCGCATCTCGCCCCCTGGCTCCGGGCCTTCCTCGCCGCCAGCCGGCCGGCCGAGGTCGAGCGCATCGCCGGCACGCTTGCCGGGCTGCTGCGCCATGCCGATGCCGCCTACCGGCCGCTGGTCGAGGAGGCGGGCGCCCGCCATCTCGAGCGCCACGCCGGCTGCCTCTACCTCTATCGCTCCGACGCCGCCTTCGCCGCCGCCGAGGCGGACAACCGTCTGCGCGAGCGCCATGGCGTCGCCCTCGAGCGCCTCGACGCGGTGGCGATCCGCGCCCTGGAGCCCCGGCTGGCGCCGCTCTACCGGCGCGGGGTGCTCTACCCCGACGCCTATACCTTCGACAGCCCGCAGGTGCTGGCCGTCGCCTTCGCCGCGGCGATCCGCAAGCGCGGCGGCGCGATCGTGCGGGCCGAGGTGCGGGACCTGCGCTGCGAGGGAGAGGGCGTCCGTGTCGGCACGGATGGCACCGCGCTCCGCGCCGAGCGTCTCGTGATCGCCGCTGGCGCCCATTCGCGCGCCCTGGTGCGGCAGCTGGGCGAGGACGTCCTGCTCGACACCGAGCGCGGCTACCACGTGCTCTTCCCCGAGGCCGGTCATCTCCTCGGCCGTCCGGTCTGCTATCCCGAGCACGGCTTCTACATGACCCCGATGGCCGATGGGCTGCGGGCGGCCGGAACCGTCGAGCTCGGCGGCCTCGCCGTGCCGGCGCGGCCGGTGCGCACGCGGATGATCCGGCAGACGGTTGCCGAGCTGCTGCCGCAGGCCGGCGCCCCAGGTGCCGAATGGATGGGGTTCCGCCCCTCGATGCCCGACTCGCTCCCTGTCGTGGCGCGGTCCGCCCGGCATCCCGCGGTCACCTATGCCTTCGGCCACGGCCATCTCGGCCTGACCCTGGCCGGCATCACCGGGCGCCTCGTCGCCGATCTCGTCTCGGAGCGGCCGCCGGTCCTGCCGCTGGCGACGCTGCGCCACGACCGCTTCGACGCCTGGGGCGGCAAGCCCGGCCCCGGATAGACCTGGGCGACTCGGCCTCGCCCGGGCAGGGGAGAGCGCTCGATCCGCCTTTTCGGACCGGACCGGGGCCGCTATGACGGCGTCGGCGGTGCCCATCGCCGAACCCCGGAGCGAGCCAGATGTCCCAGACCTTCGACCGCATCTTCCGCAACGGCACCATCGTCAACCATGACGGCCGCGGCGAGGCCGATATCGGCGTCACCGGCGGGCGCATCGCCGCCATCGGCAATCTCGGCCAGGCCAGCGCCGGCGACGAGGTCGATTGCAGCGGCCTCACCGTGCTGCCCGGGGTGATCGACAGCCAGGTGCATTTCCGCGAGCCGGGCGCCACCCATAAGGAGGACCTGCAGACCGGCGCGCTGGCCGCGGTCATGGGCGGCGTCACCGCCGTGTTCGAGATGCCGAACACCGATCCGCTCACCATCTCGGCCGAGGCGCTGGCCGACAAGGTGAAGCGGGCGCATCACCGCATGCATTGCGACTTCGCCTTCTGGGTCGGCGGCACGCGCGAGAACGCCGCCGACGTCGCCGAGCTCGAGCGCCTGCCCGGCGCCGCCGGCATCAAGGTGTTCATGGGCTCGTCCACCGGCTCGCTGCTGGTCGAGGACGACGACGGCGTCGAGGCCATCCTCCGGCGCACCCGCCGGCGCGCCGCCTTCCATTCCGAGGACGAGTTCCGGCTGCGCCAGCGCCGCGACTTGCGCGTGCCGGGCGACCCGGCCTCGCATCCCGTCTGGCGCGACGCCGAGACGGCGCTCGGCTGCACCCGGCGCCTGGTCGCCATCGCCCGCCGCGCCGGGGCGCGCATCCACGTCCTGCACATCTCCACCGCCGAGGAGATGGAGTTCCTGGCCGGGCACAAGGACATCGCCACCGTCGAGGCGACGCCGCACCACCTCACCCTGGTGGCGCCGGAATGCTACGAGCGGCTCGGCACCCTGGCGCAGATGAACCCTCCGGTGCGCGACGCCTTCCACCGCGACGGCATCTGGCGCGGGCTCGACCAGGGCGTCGTCGACGTGCTCGGCTCCGACCACGCGCCGCACACGCGGGAGGAGAAGGCCAAGCCCTATCCCAATTCGCCCTCCGGCATGACCGGCGTGCAGACGCTGGTGCCGATCATGCTCGACCATGTCCATGCCGGCCGCCTGACCCTCGAGCGCCTGGTGGATCTCACCAGCCACGGCCCGGCCCGCATCTTCGGCATCGCCGGCAAGGGCCGGATCGCCGTCGGCTACGACGCCGACCTCACCATCGTCGACCTGAAGAAGCACCGGCTGATCTCGAACGGCTGGATCGCCTCCAAGGCCGGCTGGACGCCTTATGACGGCGTCACCGTCACCGGCTGGCCGATCGGCACCGTGGTGCGCGGCGCCCGGGTGATGTGGGAGGGCGGCCTGGTCGAGGCGCGCCGCGGCGAGGCGGTGCGCTTCGGCGAGACGCTCGCCGGGCGTAGCGAGCTCGCCGGGCGTAGCGAGCTCGCTGGGGTGTCCGGCGCCGGCGCGACCGGCTAGAGTGCATCGAGTTCCAGGCAGAGTCTCAGGTCCCATGCCCAATTTGTTTCCGTCCGAGTCCACCCCGTCCGACATTGCCGCGCTCTCCTTCGAGAAGGCGCTCGCCGAGCTCGATCAGATCGTCAAGAGCCTGGAGGGCGGCAATGTGCCGCTGGAGGAATCGATCGCCATCTATGCCCGGGGCGAGGCCCTCAAGGCGCATTGCGACCGCCTGCTCAAGATCGCCGAGGCGAAGGTCGACAAGATCCGCCTCGACGCCGAGGGCAAGCCGGCCGGCACCGAGGCCCTGCCGGAGGCGTGAGGGCGAAGCTCCGCACGAAATTTCCGCCCGGGATGGAGCCTTGCCCGCCACGGAGCGTTGTCAGGATGTCGCATGTCGCGACTTTCTCGTGCCTGGCAGCCCCAGCCCCTGCGCAAATGAGACAAACTCCATAGTGCCATTCCCAGGGCCGTATTATGTAATCTAGAAAGGCTTCATGCTTTTGTGATTTAGAAGGGCTTCATGCCTTTCGCCTTCCGCGTGCACGATCGGTGACCGAATTGGCCGACTCTCCTTCGACTCTCCTGCTTGATACGATCCGGACGCCGGAGGACCTGCGTCGCCTGCCCGAGGAGCAACTGCGCCAGCTCGCCGACGAATTGCGGGCCGAGACGATCGACGCGGTCTCGGTGACCGGCGGCCATCTCGGGGCCGGCCTCGGCGTGATCGAGCTGACCGTCGCCATCCATGCGGTGTTCGACACCCCGCGCGACCGGCTGATCTGGGACGTCGGCCACCAGGCCTATCCGCACAAGATCCTCACCGGCCGGCGCGAGCGGATCCGCACCCTGCGCCAGCCCGGCGGCCTCTCCGGCTTCACCCGGCGCTCGGAGAGCGAATACGACCCGTTCGGCGCGGCCCATTCCTCCACCTCGATCTCGGCCGGCCTCGGCATGGCGGCGGCGCGGGACCTGGAGGGCGGCAAGGGCCATGTGGTGGCGGTGATCGGCGACGGCGCCATGTCGGCCGGCATGGCCTACGAGGCGATGAACAATGCCGGGGCGCTCGGCTCGCGCCTGGTGGTGATCCTCAACGACAACGACATGTCGATCGCCCCGCCGGTGGGCGCGATGTCGGCCTATCTGGCGCGCCTGGTGTCGGGCAGCACCTATACCGGCCTGCGCGGTTGGGCCAAGCATCTCGCCAAGCGCATGCCGAAATTCGTCTACGACAAGGCACGGCGCACCGAGGAATATGCCCGCGGCTTCTGGACCGGCGGCACCATGTTCGAGGAGCTCGGCTTCTACTATGTCGGCCCGATCGACGGGCACAACCTCGACCATCTCCTCCCCGTCCTCAAGAACGTGCGCGACCAGGCCGAAGGCCCGGTCCTGGTGCACGTGGTGACGCAGAAGGGCAAGGGCTACGCCCCGGCCGAGGCGTCCGCCGACAAGTATCACGGCGTGGTCAAGTTCGACGTCGTCACCGGCGCGCAGGTCAAGGCCAAGGCCAATGCGCCGGCCTATACCCGCGTCTTCGGCGAGACGCTGATCAAGGAGGCGCGCAAGGACGACCGCATCGTGGCGATCACCGCGGCGATGCCGTCGGGCACGGGCGTCGACCTGTTCGAGAAGGAGTTCCCGAAGCGCACCTTCGACGTCGGCATCGCCGAGCAGCATGCGGTGACCTTCGCCGCCGGGATGGCGACGGAGGGCTACAAGCCGTTCTGCGCGATCTATTCGACCTTCCTGCAGCGGGCCTACGACCAGGTCGTCCACGACGTGGCGATCCAGAAGCTCGCGGTGCGCTTCCCGATCGACCGGGCCGGCCTGGTGGGCGCGGACGGGGCCACCCATGCCGGCGCCTTCGACGTCGCCTATCTCGCCTGCCTGCCGAACATGGTGGTGATGGCCGCCGCCGACGAGGCGGAGCTGGTGCACATGGTCGCCACCGCGGCGGCCTATGACGAGGGGCCGATCGCCTTCCGCTACCCCCGCGGCGAGGGCGTCGGCGTCGACATGCCGGAATTCGGCACGCCGCTCGCCATCGGCCGCGGCCGGGTGCTGCGCGAGGGCACGCAGGTGGCGCTGCTGTCGCTCGGGACCAGGCTGGCCGAATGCCTGAAGGCGGCCGAGGACCTGGCGGCGTTGGGGCTTTCGGCCACGGTCGCCGACGCGCGCTTCGCCAAGCCGCTCGACGAGGATCTGGTGCTGCGCCTGGCGCGCGAGCACGCGGTGCTGCTGACGGTCGAGGAGGGCTCGGTCGGCGGCTTCGGCAGCCACGTGCTGCAGCTCCTGGCCGAGCGCGGTGCGCTCGACCGCGGCCTGAAGGTGCGGCCGCTGGTGCTGCCGGACCACTTCCTCGACCATGACAAGCCCGAGGCGATGTATGCGCGGGCCGGGCTCGATGCCGCCGGCATCGTCGCCAAGGTGTTCGAGGCGCTCGGTCGCGACGCTGCCGCCCTGCCCAGGCGCGCCTGAGCGTCCCCCGGCGCCGTCGCCCGAACCCACGGAGCCGCCGATGCACCTGCCGAGGCCGTCGCGCTTCCATCTCGCCGCGTTCAGCGGCGTGGTGCTGCTCGTCGCCCTGGCGCTCTATTACGGCCTCGACGGCGTGACCCAGGCTTTCGCCGAGGTCGGCTGGGGCATCGCCCTGGTGGTGATCGTGCGCTTCGGCCAGGTGGCCTTCTCGGGCGTCGCCTGGCAGGCGGTGCTGCTCGCGCCGACGGCGTGGTGGGTCTGCCCGCTGCTGCGCTGGGTGCGCGAGGCGATCAACGTGCTCCTCCCGGTGGCGCAGGTCGGCGGCGACATCGTCGGCGCCCGCCTTCTCGCCCGCCAGGGGGTGAAGGGCCCGGTCGCGGCGGCCAGCGTCCTCGCCGACCTCCTGGTCCAGGTCTCGACCCAGCTCGTCTTCTCCCTGCTCGGCCTCGGCCTGTTCCTGGTCAGCACCGGCGACGGCGAGACGGCGCTCTGGCTCGGCGCCAGCCTCCTGCTCTTCGCCTTCGGCGTCATCGGCTTCTTCGTCCTGCAGCGCTGGGGCGGCATCGGCTGGGTCGAGCGGCGCATCGTCGCCGCGGCGACGAAGAACGGCTGGTCCGTCCCCGGCGGCATCGTCGGCCTCGCCGACAGCCTCGCCGCCACGCACCGCGCGCCCGGCCGCCTCGCCGTCGCCGCCGCCATCCACATGGGCATCTGGATCTTCGGGGCGCTGGAAGTCTGGATCGTGCTCGCCTTCCTCGGCCACCCCATCGGCTTTGCCGAGGCGCTGGTCATCGAGAGCCTGTCGCACGCCGCGCGCGGGGCTCTCTTCATCGTGCCGGGCGGGGTCGGCGTCCAGGAAGCGGCGATCGTCGCCATCGCCGCGGCCTATGGCCTGCCGCCGCAGCTCGCCCTCGCCGTCGGCCTGGTCAAGCGCGTGCCGGACCTCGTGCTCGGCATTCCGGGCCTGGCGATCTGGCAGGCGCTGGAGTTCGGCCGCCTCAGGCCGGTCCCGGTCCATCAGGGACCCGAGCGATGATCGGGCAGGCGCTCGCCCTCCTCTTCGGCGCGCTCGCCGTCGCCGGCTGCCTCTACACGCTGGTCGCGGCCCGGCTGGTGGCCCGCTTCGGCCGGCCGGAGCCGGCCGCTGCCGCCTCCGGCGCCGCCGTGACCGTGCTCAAGCCGCTGCACGGGGCCGAGCCGTTCCTGCACGAGAACCTGATGTCCTTCCTGGCGCAGGACCATGCCGGCCCGGTGCAGGTGGTGTTCGGCGTGCAGAATCCGCAGGATGCGGCGATTCCCGTGGTCGAGGCGATCATCCGCGCCATGCCGGAGCGCGACCTCGCCCTGGTCGTCGACGCCGCCCGCCACGGCTCCAACCCCAAGGTCTCGAACCTGATCAACATGATGGGCGCGGCGCGCCACGACGTGCTGGTCCTGGCCGACAGCGATATCCGCGTCGGGCCCGACTATCTCGCCCGGGTGGTCGCCGCGCTCGAGCGGCCGGGAATCGGCGCGGTCACCTGCCCCTATCGCGGCGGTGTCACGGACGGGCTGTGGTCGCGCCTCGCCGGGCTGCAGATCGACAGCCATTTCCTGCCGAGCGTCGTCGTCGGCCTCGCCGGCGGGCTCGCCGCGCCCTGCTTCGGCGCCACCATCGCGCTCCGGCGGCAGACGCTGGAGCGCATCGGCGGCTTCCGCGCCCTCGCCGACGTGCTGGCCGACGACTATGCCGTCGGCCATGCCGTCCGCGGCCTCGGGCTCGCCGTGGCGGTGACGCCCTTCCTCGTGACGCACCGCTGCAACGATGCCTCGCTGGCCGAGATGCTGCGCCACGAGATCCGCTGGGCCAAGACCGTCGCCGGCCTCGACCGGCTCGGCCATGTCGGCAGCGGCTTGACCCATCCCCTGCCGCTCGCCATCCTGGCCCTCTCGCTGACCGGCTTGTCCGGCGGCGCGGGGATTCTGGTCGCGGCGGCGTTTTTCTGCCGCAGTCTCCTGCTCTGGAGCGTGGCGCGGCGGTTCGGTTTGCAGGAAACGGCCTATGGCCTGCTCCCCCTGCGTGACTGCCTGTCGTTCCTGGTCTATCTCGCCAGTTTCGTGCCCACCGGCGTCCATTGGCGCGGGCACGATTTTCGGGTCAGGATGGACGGGACGATGGTGGCGAGACGAGAAGGTGATCGATGATGCGCACGCTGTTTCTCCAGGCCCCTTCGTTCGACGGTTTCGACGGCGGCGCGGGCTCGCGCTACCAGGCCCGGCGTGAGATCGCCTCCTTCTGGTACCCGACCTGGCTCGCCCAGCCGGCGGCGCTGGTCGAGAACAGCAAGCTGATCGACGCCCCGCCGCATCGCACGCCGCTGTCCGAGATCACGGCGCAGGCCCGCGACTTCGATCTCGCCGTGCTGCACACCTCGACGCCCTCCTTCAAGTCCGACGTCAAGACCATCGAGGCGCTCAAGGCCGCCAACCCCAGCCTCAAGGCCGGCCTGATCGGCGCCAAGGTGGCGGTCGACGCCGCCGGCAGCCTGGCCGCGGCCCCGGTGGTCGACTTCGTCGCGCGCAACGAGTTCGACTTCACGGTCAAGGAAGTCGCCGACGGCATGGACTGGAAGGCGATCCGCGGCCTGTCCTTCCGCGACGGCCATGGCGAGATCGTCCACAACGCCGACCGGCCGATGATCGAGCAGATGGATGCGCTGCCCTTCGTCACGCCGATCTACAAGCGCGACCTCAAGATCAAGAACTATTTCATCGGCTATCTCAAGCACCCCTACATCTCGCTCTATACCGGGCGGGGCTGCAAGTCGCGCTGCACCTTCTGCCTCTGGCCGCAGACCGTCGGCGGCCACCGCTACCGCACCCGCAGCGTCGGCCATGTGCTGGAGGAGATCGCCTGGGCGCAGAAGGCCTTCCCCGAGGTGAAGGAGTTCTTCTTCGACGACGACACCTTCACCGACGACCTGCCGCGCGCCATGGAGATCGCCAGGGGGCTCGGCAAGCTCGGCGTCACCTGGTCGTGCAACGCCAAGGCCAACGTGCCGCGCGAGGCGCTGAAGGTCATGCGCGAGGGCGGCCTGCGCCTTTTGCTGGTCGGCTACGAATCCGGCAACCAGCAGATCCTGCACAACATCAAGAAGGGCATGCGCATCGAGGTGGCCGAGCGCTTCACCAAGGACTGCCACGACCTCGGCATCACCATCCACGGCACCTTCATCATGGGCCTGCCCGGCGAGAGCAAGGAGACGATCGAGGAGACCATCCGCTTCGCCACCCGGATCAACCCGCACACCATCCAGGTCTCGCTCGCCGCGCCCTATCCCGGCACGTTCCTGTACCAGCAGGCGCTGGAGCAGGGCTGGCTCGACGACGCCAACGCCGAGCTCGTCGACGATCACGGCGTGCAGATCGCCCCGCTGCACTATCCCGGCCTCAGCCACAGCGAGATCTTCGATTCGGTCGAGACCTTCTACCGCCGCTTCTACTTCCGGGCCGGCAAGATCGGCTCGATCGTCGGCGAGATGGTGCGCAGCCCCGACATGATGAAGCGCCGGCTGCGCGAGGGCGTCGAGTTCTTCCAGTTCCTGCGCGAGCGCCACAAGATCGCCCAAGGGGCGGCCAACTGAACGCGCTGATCGTCACCGCCGACGATTTCGGCCTCGCTCCCGAGGTCAATCAGGCGGTGGAGCTGGCCCATCGCGGCGGCATCCTCACCTCGGCCAGCCTGATGGTCGGCGCCGCGGCCGCGGAGGCGGCGGTGGCGATCGCCCGCCGGCTGCCGTCCCTGCGGGTCGGGCTGCACCTGGTGCTGGTCGAGGACCGGCCGGTGCTGCCGCCGGCCGCCATCCCCGACCTCGTCGATGCCGACGGCCTGTTCCGCCGCGACCTCGTGCGCGCCGGCGCGGCAATGTTCTGTCTCCCGTCCGTCCGGCGCCAACTCGCGGCCGAGATCACCGCCCAGTTCGAGGCCTATCGCGCCACCGGCCTGCCGCTCGACCATGTCGACGCCCACCAGCACTATCACCTGCACCCGACCGTGGCCGCGCTGATCCTCGCCATCGGCCCGCGCTACGGCATGCGCGCGCTCCGGGTGCCGGCCGAGCCCGCGCGTGTGCTCCGGGCCGTCGAGCCCGGGGCGGGGCGCGGCGCAGGCCTGATCACGGCGCCCTGGAGCCGCCTGCTCGCCCGGCGCGCCCGGCGCCGCGGCGTCATCGCGCCCGACCAGGTCTTCGGCCTCGCCTGGACCGGGGCGATGACCGGCGAGCGGGTCCGCGGCCTGATCGAGCGGCTGCCGCCCGGCGTCACCGAGATCTACGCCCACCCCGCCATCGCCGGCAGCTTCACCCGCGCCGCGCCGGGCTACCGCTACCCCGAGGAGCTGGCGGCGCTCACGGATCCTGCGACGCGGGCGCTGGTCGAGGAGAGGCGCGTGCGGTTGTGCGGCTTCGGCGATCTGGGTTGAGCTTCAGTGTGATATCACTTGCAATATTGCGTTGCCGTCGCAATATCATGCTGTGAGACTGATCCTCGACACGGCGGCAATGGTAGCGGCGATCCGCAGTGATGCTGGCGCTTCGCGGAGGTTGCTGCAACTGGGCCTGCAGCGGCACGTGACGCTTTTGGTCTCGGTGCCGCTGATGATCGAGTACCAGGCTGTGATGACGCGTCCCGAGCATCTGAAGGCTTCGGGCCTGTCGGTAGAAGACGTGGACGTTCTGCTCGATGCCGTTGCAGCCATTGCAGAGCCGGTCCGTCTCGCCTTCCTCTGGCGACCTGCCGCTCAAGATCCGGACGACGACATGGTGCTGGAGGCTGCGGTGAACGGGCGTGCGGACGCGATCGTAAGTTTCAACATCCGCGATTTCAGCAAAGCGGTTCGACGCTTCGGCATCGAAGTTTTGATGCCAGGCGAGGCGTTGAAGCGAGTGGAGGCAGAGAGATGAGGAAAAGCAACTTCGCGCTGCGGCTTCAGCCGTCGCTCCTCGACGAAGCCAGGAAGGTGGCCGAGGCGGAGGGCGTTGCACTGAACCAGCTCATCAATGTGGCGGTTGCCGAGAAGCTGTCGGCGCTGCGCACCGAGTCCTATTTTCAAGAGCGTGCGGCCCGAGCCGATCCTTCGAAAGCGCTGGGCATTCTCGACCGCGCCGGCAAGGGCAATCCTGCTGTGAAAGGCGATGAGCGTCTCCCGTGAATCGTCGGAGCAGCGGTGAAGGGACGCCAGCTGCGATGCCGGGATGTCTGCCGTAGCGTCACGACGGACTCGTTGCATGAGAGGGCGATGTGCACGCCCCCCCTCACGCCGCCTTCGCCTGCCGGGGCGGGCCCATCAGGATCGGCTGGAACAGCACGGCGGCGGCCATGGTGCAGAGCAGGGACAGCGCCAGCAACTCGCCCATGCTCGACGTGCCGGGATGGTGCGAGAACCACAGGCTGCCGAAGGCGGCGGCCGTGGTCGCGGCGCTGAACAACACCGCCCGCGTCAAGCTGGAGGCGAGCAGGCTGCGCTCTCCGGCGCGCCAGGCCATGACGAAATAGACCTTGAAGGCGACGCCGACCCCGAGCAGCAGGGGCAGGGCGATGATGTTGGCGAAGTTGAGCGGCAGGTCGAGCAGCACCGTGAGCTCCAGCGTCACCACGCCGGCCAGCAGCAGCGGCACCAGGGTGAGCAGCACGTCGGTGACGCGTTTCAGCACGACGAACAGCAGGATGGTGATGCTGACGAGCGCCAGCGCGCCGGCCTGGAAGAAGGCCTGGACGATGGTCTCGCCGGCGTCCTGGATGGTGACGGGATAGCCGGTCGCGTCCGGCGCGGCGGCCCGCACCGCCGCGGCGAAGCGGCGCAGCGTGGCATTGTCGTTGGAATCGCCCTTGGCATAGACCTGAACCGCGGCCCGCCCGTCCGGCGTGGTCCAGTCGCCCCGGATGCTGGGCGGCAGGTTGTCCAGCGTCACGCGCGAAGCCTGCAGGCTGTCCTTGAGCTGCGCCAGCATCGGCGGCAGGCCGGCGAACAGGGCCTTCTGCAGCCGGGCGCGCGTCTCGGGCGTGGCCTCCGCCAGCTTGCCGAGCGCCGTGGCCAGCCGGCCGAGGGCGCCACCCTGGCCGCCGGGCACCTGCGCCGCCTGGCGCAGCGCCGCGGCGCTGTCGGCATCCGTGGGCGTGGGCACGGCCGGGGCGGCCAGCACCGGCTCCAGCGCCGCCGCGGCCTGGGCGATGGCCGCGAGCTTCTCGTCCTGATGGTCCGGCACGAAGGAGGCCAGCGTCACCGTGCGCCCGACCTCGGGCAGCTTCTCGAGCGTGGCGGCGGTCTCCTCGGCCGCCTGAAGGGTCGGGCGCAGGATCTGGATGGTCGCCGGGCTGGTGTCGGGATCGCGGGTGAGGTCGATGAAGGTCGAAACCGATTCCACCGCGGCGCTGCGCAGGTGGATCGGGTTGAAGTCGAAGCGGACATGCCAGAGCAGCGGCAGCCCGGCGAGCACCACCGCGAGCGTGCCGAACAGGATCGGCATGCGGTGACGGGCGGTGAAGCGGTCGACCGGCGCCAGGAACAGGAAGCCGACCGCGGCCGGCTCGCCGGCCGGCCGCAGCAGCCGGATCAGCGCCGGCAGCACGGTGATGCTGGTGACGAAGGCGACGATCATGCCGGTGCCGGCGATCAGGCCGAGCTCGGAGAGGCCGCGATAGGAGGTCGGCAGGAAGGAATAGAAGCCGGCCGCCACCGCCACCGCCGCCAGGGCGAGCGGCCGGCCGGCCTTGAGCGCCGCGTGGTGCAGCGCGGTGGTGAGGTCGTCGTCGAGGTGGCGCTCCTCGCGGTAGCGCACGCTGAACTGGATGCCGAAATCGACGCCCAGTCCGACGAACAGCACGGCGAAGGCGACCGAGATCAGGTTGAACGCGCCGACCATCAGGAGCCCGAGCGCGGCGGTGACCATGAGGCCGACGACGAGGCTGACCATCACCGCCAGGATGATGCGGCTCGAATGCAGCGCCAGCCAGAGGATGAACAGCACCACCAGGAGGGTGATCACGCCGTTGAGCTCGGCGCCTTCGGCGAGCGTGCCGAACTCCTCGTCGGCCATCGGCACGTCGCCGGTCAGGCGCACGGTCACGCCGTTCTCCGGCGTCAGGCCGAGGTCCCTTGCGGCGGCGCGGATCGTGTCGGTGGCGAGGTGGCCGGGCTGCAGATCGCTGAAATCGAGCACCGGGCGCACCAGGAGGAGGCGGCGCGTGCCGCTCTGGTCCTCCTGGCCTTCCGTCAGGCCGGCCCAGGAGAAGGTGCCGGCGCGGCCGGCAAGCCCGGCCTCGACGGCGTCGGCCATGGCGGCGAGCGGCTTCTCGTCCAGCGCGTCCTTGGGGATCTGCCCCGCCGCCAGGCCCATGCCGATGCCGGAGACGACATTGCCGAGGCCGCGCAGCGTCGGATCGGCCGCGAGCGGCCCCAGGAAGGCCTGCGAGCGCATCAGCGCCGCGACGATGCGGTTCACCTCGTCGGTCGGGAGGTAGAGCAGCCCGTTGCGCCGGAAGAACTCGCCGCCGCCGGCCTGGCGCACCAGGCGGATGGCGTCCGTCTTGGTCGACAGCCGGTCGCCGAGCGCGGTGGCGGCCGCATCCGCCTGGTCCGGCGTCCTGGCGTCGACGACCACGACGACCTCGGCGCTCAGATTGGGAAAGGCATCGTTGAAGGCCGCTTCGTGCCGGCGCCATTCCACGTCGGGGGAGATCAGGTCGCTCGAATTGGTGTTGATGCGAAAATGCGTCGCCGCATAGGCACCGGCGGCGAGGGCGACGAGGATGGAGAGGATCAGGGTGGCGACAGCATGGCGCACGCAAGCGCGTACGACCGAGAGAACCAGGCTTTCCACCATTTCGACGACACCCCCGACAACGGACCGAAGCGGCGGCACCGCTCGGGCGCCAGGACACTACACGCGAACATCTGCGGCAGCGACCCCGTGACGCGCCTTCCCGGCACGACGGCCGAAGGATTGCGCATATATGTCACGCCGGGCGGCAGAGCGCCGCAGCCGCCCGATTGCCGCCGCATTGCTGGCGGATGTCCGCAGCTCGCCGGCTAAGCCGCGGCGAAATTGCATCAAGTCCGCCCGCGTGAGACAGGTCGTGCCGATTCGCCGGTGGACTGTTCGGCGGGCGGTTGCTACCCTCGATATGACTGTTTGGGTGATAGGCTGTTGTCGATGAAGGTTATTCTCGCTACGCCTCGCGGGTTCTGTGCCGGCGTCATCCGGGCGATCGAAATCGTGGAGATCGCCCTGGAGAAATACGGGGCGCCGGTCTATGTGAGGCACGAGATCGTGCACAACCGCCACGTCGTCGAGAGCCTGGAGGCCAGGGGGGCGCGGTTCGTGGAGAACCTGGACGAGATCCCGCCCGGCGCTGTGACCATCTTCAGCGCGCACGGCGTATCGCAGGCCGTCGAGCAGGAAGCGCGCGAGCGCGGCCTCCCGGTGCTCGACGCCACCTGTCCGCTCGTCACGAAGGTGCACAACCAGGGCCGACGCTATGAGGGCCAGGGGCGGGCCGTGGTGCTGATCGGCCATGCCGGCCATCCCGAGGTCGAAGGCACGATGGGCCGCATGACCGGCGCGGTGCATCTGGTGCAGACCGTGGCCGACGTCGCGGCGCTCGACCTGCCGATCGACACGCCGCTCGCCTATGTCACCCAGACGACCCTCAGCATCGACGACACCCGCGCCATCATCACCGCGCTGGAGCGGCGTTTCAGCAACGTCGTCGGGCCGGACACCCGCGACATCTGCTATGCCACGCAGAATCGGCAATGGGCGGTACGCGAGCTCGCCAAGAGCGCCGACATCATCCTGGTGGTCGGCGCCCGCAACAGCTCCAACTCCAACCGGCTCCGGGAGATCGGCGAGGAGTGCGGGGTGCCGAGCTATCTGATCGCCGACGAGGCCGATCTCGACCGGGCCTGGCTGCGCGATGCGCGCAGCATCGGCCTCACCGCCGGCGCCTCGGCGCCCGAGGTGCTGATCGAGCGTGTCATCAACCGGCTGGGGGAATGGCAGAAGATCGATGTCTCGACGCTGGCCGGACGGGAGGAGCGCATCCAGTTCCGCCTGCCCGCCGAGCTGCTCGAGGCCTGACGGGGCGCCGCAGCGCTCCCTCGCACACAGGATGAGATAGCGTGGGCATTCCTTTCAACCAGATGGCGCGAATCGGCGCCTATATCCTCGGCAACGAGATCCGCGGCACCAAGCGCTATCCGCTGGTGCTGATGCTGGAGCCGCTGTTCCGCTGCAACCTCGCCTGCGCCGGCTGCGGCAAGATCGACTATCCCGCCGAGATCCTGAACCAGCGGCTCTCGGTGGCGGACTGCCTCGGCGCGGCCGAGGAATGTCCCGCTCCGGTGGTGGTCATTGCCGGCGGCGAGCCGTTGCTGCATCGCGAGCTGCCCGAGATCGTCGAGAAGCTGCTGGCCCGCGGCAAGTTCGTCACCGTCTGCACCAATGCGCTGCTGATGGAGAAGAAGCTCGGGCAGTACAAGCCGCACAAGAACTTCAACTGGTCCGTGCATCTCGACGGCGACAAGCCGATGCACGACAAGTCGGTCTGCCAGACCGGCGTCTACGACAAGGCGGTGGCTGCCGTCCGCGCCGGCAAGGCGGCGGGCTTCCGCGTCAACATCAACTGCACCCTGTTCAACGACGCCAAGCCCGAGCAGGTCGCGGCCTTCCTCGACACGCTGAAGCCGCTCGGCGTCGACGGCATCACCATCTCGCCCGGCTATGCCTATGAGCGGGCGCCGGACCAGCAGCACTTCCTCAACCGCAAGACCACCAAGACGCTGTTCCGCGAGGTGCTCAAGCGCGGGCGCGGCGGCCGCAACTGGGAGTTCTTCCAGTCCGGCCTGTTCCTGGATTTCCTCGCCGGCAACCAGACCTATCACTGCACGCCCTGGGGCAACCCGACCCGCACCGTGTTCGGCTGGCAGAAGCCCTGCTACCTCCTCGGCGAAGGCTATGCCAAGACCTTCAAGGAGCTGATGGAGACCACGGACTGGGACGCCTACGGCACCGGCAATTACGAGAAATGCGCCGACTGCATGGTGCACAGCGGCTTCGAGGCCACCGCGGTGAAGGATGCGGTCAAGCACCCGCTCAAGGCGCTCGCCGTGAGCCTGCGCGGGGCGCGGACCGAGGGCGAGATGGCGCCCGAGATCCCGCTCGACCGCCAGCGCCCGGCCGAGTTCGTGTTCTCACGGCACGTCCAGCACAAGCTGGAGGAGATCCGGACACGCAAGGCCGGGGCCGAGGTGCCGGCGGACGCGGCCGAGTGAGGCGAGGGCCCGCTGCGCCTGGCGCGCGGCGGCGATCAGCCCCGGCAATTGCCGGGGCGAGGCGGCCAGCGCCGCCAGCACGCCCGCGATATCGGGACGCCCGTCCGGCCTGAGGCCGGCGAGCGCGGCCGGCGGCAGGCTCGCCGCGGCCGGATCCGCCACGGCGCGGATCACGGCGAAGGGCAGGCCGCGGTCGGCGGCGATCTCCGCCACCACATGCGATTCCATGTCGACCGCCGCGGCGCCGCTCGCCGCAGCGAGGCTGCGCTTGGCCGCCGCCGTCGCGGCGGCCTCGTCGCGACCTGCCACGCCGGCGACGAGCGCTCCGGGGCAGGCCTGCGCCAGGGCGGCGAGCCAGGCGCTGTCTGCCTCGCGCCGGCTCGCCGGGCCGGCGACCCATGCGGCGAGCACCAGCGTGCCCGGCGCCAGCGCCGGATCGAGGCCGCCGGCGATGCCGAAGCTGACGAGGCCCGCGGCCCCGCCCTCGGCCAGCGCTGCGGTGAGCCGGGCGCGGGCGAGCTCGGCTCGGCCGCCGCCGCAGACCGCGAGGACGCCGGGGCCGCCGGCGAGGCGCGCCTCCGCCCGCATGCCGCAGAGGGCGATCACCCGCGGCGGGGAGGGCGGCGCAGCCTGCATCGATGCCTCGTCGGTCACATGCCGTGCAGCACTGCGGCGCCGTTGCCCTGCATCAGGTTGCGATAGCGCGACACCGCCCAGAGCGGGAAGAACTTGGCGTAGCCGTGGTAGCGCAGGTAGAACACGCGCGGGAAGCCGGTGCCGGTATAGGTCTCCTCCGGCCACAGCCCGTCCTGCCCCTGCCGCTCGACCAGCCAGGCGACGCCGCGGGCAACGGCGGGATGGTGCGTCTCGCCCGCCGCCATCAGGCCGAGCACGGCCCAGGCGGTCTGCGAGGCGGCGCTGGCGGCCTTCTCATAGCCGGCATAGTCGAGCCTGTAGCTGGCGCAGTCCTCGCCCCAGCCCCCGTCCGCGTTCTGGATCGAGACCAGCCAATCGACCGCGCGGCGCACCTCCGGCGCGGCCGGATCGACGCCGACGGCGTTGAGGCCGCACAGCACCGACCAGGTGCCGTAGACGTAGTTGACGCCCCAGCGCCCGTACCAGCTGCCGTCCTTCTCCTGGGTGTTCCGGAGATAGTCGAGCCCGCGGGCGACCGACCGGCTGCTGGCGGCGGTCTCGCCGAGCTGTCCGAGCATCGAGAGGCATCGCCCGGTCACGTCGGCGGTCGGCGGGTCGAGCAGGGCGCCGTGGTCCGAGAACGGGATGTGGTTGAGGTACTCGTAGTCGTTGTCGGCGTCGAAGGCGCCCCAGCCGCCGTTGCGGCTCTGCAGCCCCTCGACCCATTCGCGACCGCGCGCGATCGCCTCGGCATAGTTGCGATGGCCGGCGGCGGTCTGGGCCCGGTCCATGGCCATGACCACCACGGCGGTGTCGTCGAGGTCGGGATAATGGGCATTGGCGTATTGGAAGGCCCAGCCGCCGGGCCGGACGTCGGGCCGGATCTCGGCCCAGTCGCCCTTGACGTCAAGCACCTGGCGCGGCTGCAGCCAGGCGAGGCCGCGCTCGGCCTGGCGGACGGCCTCCTCGCCGCTCGATTCCAGCAGGGTGTGGCAGACCAGCGCCGTGTCCCAGACCGGCGAGACGCAGGGCTGGCAATAGGTCTCCGCCTCCTTGACCACCAGGAGCTTCTCGATCGAGTGCCGGGCGATGGTCAGGGCCGGATGGCCGGCGGGGTAGCCGAGCGCATCGAAGGCCATGACCGCATTGGCCATGGCGGGATAGATGGCGCCGAGCCCGTCCTCGCCGTTCAGCCGCTCCAGCACGAAGGCCTCGGCCTTGGCCATCGCCCGCTTGCGCGAGCCGGCGGGAAAGAGCGGCTCGACCACGCGCAGCACCCGGTCGATGCCGCCGAAGATCTGGGCGTAGGGCGCCTTCTGGTGCGGGCCCTTGGGCCAGTGCCGCACCTCGGCCGGCGGCACGGTGAAGAGCTCGGCGACGCCGACGCCGCGCGGGTTCTTCGCCTTGGGCTTCAGCGCCTGCAGGATCAGCAGCGGCACGATCACCGTGCGGGCCCAGTAGGAGATCTTGCTGAGGTGGAACGGGAACCAGCGCGGCAGCAGCATGATCTCCACCGGCATCACCGGCACGGCGCGCCAGGGCACGGCCTCGTAGAGCGCCAGCAGGATGCGGGTGAAGACATTGCTGCGCGCCGCCCCGCCATGGGCGAGGATCGCCTCGCGCGCCCGCCGCATATGCGGCAGGTCGGGGCCGTCGCCGATCATCTTCAGGGCGAAATAGGCCTTGACGCTGGCGCTGACGTCGAGCGCCCCGCCCTCGAACAGCGGCCAGCCGCCATGGGTGCCCTGGATGCGGCGCAGATACGCGGCGATCCCAGCCTCGAGCTTGAGGTCGTCGGGCTCGTGGCGATAGTGGCGCAGCAGGATGTATTCGGCCGGAATGGTCGCGTCCGCCTCCAGCTCGAACACCCAGTGGCCGTCCGCCTGCTGACGCGACAGCACGGCCTCGCTGCCGGCGCCGATGGCCCGGTCGAGCGCCGGCTGGGCCGGCCGCGCTGTCGTCTCAACCTCGGAAACCATGGTCATGCCTGGACAACCCCTCGCTACGCGGCCGCGACACCGGCGCGCCCGTCCGCCTGTTCGATGGCGTCCGCCGCGGTCATGCCCGAGCGGATCGCGCCTTCGATCGTCGCCGGCAGGCCGGTGGCAGTGTAGTCGCCGGCCAGCACCAGGTTGGACCAGCGCGTCGCCGCGTGCGGCCGCCGGGCCGCCTCGGCCGGCAGGGCGGCGAAGGTGGCGCGCCGCTCCTTGACGATCTGCCATGCCGGCAGGGTCGCTTTCAACCCCAGCGCTGCCTGGACGTCGCGCCAGAGCCGCTCCGCCAGCGCCTCGCGCGGCTCCTCGAGCAGCCGGTCGGCGCCGCTGGTGGTGGTCGAGATCCGGCCGGGATAGGCGAAGATCCATTCGGCCTCGCCGCCGACCACGCCGAGAAAGGGCGGCATGCCGGCCGGCGGCTCGAACAGGAAATGGCCGTTGACGATGGCGCGGTGCTGCACCGGCGTGGCGATGCCGGGCAGGAGCTGGGCTGCGACCGGGGCGGGCACGGCCAGCACCACGCGGTCGCCCGGTGCCAGCGCCACCGCGTCCTCGGCGAAGGCCAGCGCCGCAGCCCGGCCGCCGTCGAGGGTGAGGGCGCGCAGCCGGCTGCCGAAGCGGATCTGCGCCCCGTGCCGCGCCAGGAAGGCGAGGGCGGGCTCGACGAAGGCGGCCGAGAGGCCCTCGCGCGCCACCAGCGGGCGGCAGGCCTCGCCACCGCGCTCCAGCGTCTGGCGGATCACCGCGTCGGCGAGCCGGGCGCTCGCCGATGGCGGCTCGGTGTTGAGGGCCGCCAGCAGCAGGGGATGCCACAGCCGCTCGTAGAGCGGGCCGGTGCAGGCGATGACCTCGCCGATGCGCGCGTCCGGCCGGGCGAAGCGCAGGCGCAGCAGGGCGAGATAGTCGAGCGGCCGCGTTCCCGGCACGCGCCGGGAGGGATCGAGGATCCACCAGGGCAGCCGGCCGGGGCTGGGCCGGATCCGCCATGTCAGGCCGTCGCGGATGTCGACGAAGTCGAAGGCGGCCTCCGCCGGCCCGGCGAGCTGGTCGCGGGCGCCGATGCGGTCGAGATAGGCGAGGGCGGCGGCATTGCCGGAGAGGACGAGGTGATTGCCGTTGTCGATGGTGGTGCCGAGCGTCTGGTCGACATAGGAGCGGCAGCGCCCGCCTGCCTGCGGCGCCGCCTCGTGCAGGGTCACGGCGAAGCCGCGCTCGGCGAGCCTCGTGGCGGCGGACAGGCCGGCGAGGCCGGCGCCGACGACATGGACGGTGCCGGCCCGCATCAGAACAGGCCGTGGCGCAGGAGGAGGCCGATCAGGGTCAGGCGGCCGGGCCGCACGCGCGTGCGCGGCGGGGCGAAGCCACGCGCCTCCATGCCGTCCAGCAGGCGGGCATAGACGGCGCCCATCAGCCGCGGCGCCCGGGTCGCCGCCCGGGGCAGGCGTGCCACCACGGCCGCGGCCTCGCGGAAATGGTTCCGGGCCCGGGCGATCACCGGCTCGCAGGCCTTGGCCAGGGCGGGATGGGCGGCGACCTCGACCGGATCGCGGCTGGCGATGCCGGCGGCCTCCAGCGCCTCGCGCGGCAGGTAGAGGCGGCCGAGGCCGGCATCCTCGTCGATGTCGCGCAGGATGTTGGTGAGCTGCAGCGCCCGGCCGAGATGGTGAGCGAGAGCTGGGCTGTCGGCGCCGCCGATGCCGAAGATCGGGTTGGAGAGCCGCCCGACCGCGCTCGCCACCCGGTCGCAATAGAGGTCGAGCGTCGCCATGTCGGGGGCGCGGATATCGGCCTGCGCATCCATGGTCATCCCGTCGAGCAGGGCCGCGAAATCCTCCTGCCGCAGGCCGTAGCGCCGCACAACCGGCGCGACCGGGGCGAAGCGGCCGGGCGCGCCGCCGGCATAGAGCGCCTCGAGATCCTCCCGCCAGCGCCCGAGCTCGGCGAGGCGCTGGGCCGAGGTGCCGCCCTCGTCGGCGACGTCGTCGACCGCCCGGCACATGTCGTAGACGAGGTACATCGCCTCGCGCTGCTCGCGCGGCAGGATGCGCATCGCCGCATAGAAGGAGCTGCCCTTGGCGCGCGCGGCCGGGGGCGCCGGCATCGACATCTCGTTCATGTCGGCTGCCCGATCTCGGCCGCCCGCCGCCCGGGGCCGCGCAGGACCCGCTCGGCCAGCACGGCGGCGACCACGCCGAGGGCGCCGGCCTTGCCGATGTGCACGCGCTCGCTGATGGGATCGCGCCGCTCGATGAGCCCGACCAGCTTGCGGGCGAGACGATGGATCACCGCGACCTCCAGCGACAGCCGCCCGTCGCGGATGCCGGCCGGGAAGGCCTGCGCCTCGTCGAGCAGCCGGCCGGCGCGCTGGGCCAGGGCGGCGAGGCAGCGGCGCAAGGCCGGCGATGCGCGGTCGCCGCCGAGCGCGGCGACGTCGGCGCCGGCGGCGGACAGGGCGTCGAGCGGGATGTAGACGCGGTCGAGGGCCCGGAAATCCTTGCCGCAATCCTGCAGGTGGTTGATCACCTGCAGCGCCGCGCAGAGGGCATCGTTCGCCGGCCAGAGGGCCTGGCTTTCGCCGTGCAGATCGAGCACGTAGCGCCCGACCGGCATGGCCGACAGGCGGCAATAGTCGATCAGCTCGTCCCAGCTCGCATAGCGCGCCTTGCGCACGTCGAGGCGGAAGGCGTCGAGGAGGTCGAGCGCATGGCGCGGCGACAGGCCGCGGTCCTGCAGCACCGCCCGCAGCGCCCGTGCCGCCGGCTCGGCCTCGCTGCGGCCGGCGAGACCGGCTTCGAGCTGGTCGATGAGGCGCAGCTTCTCCTCCGGCGCCAGGGTGGCGTGGTCGGCGACGTCGTCCGCCGTGCGCACGAAGTTGTAGAAGGCCAGGATCGCCGGCCGGTGCCGCGGTGCGATCAGCCGCGAGGCGACGGGAAAATTCTCGTCGCCCGAGCCCTTGCCGGTCCTGGCGGAGGAAGCCGTGTCCATCATGCGTCCCGCGGCGCCTGCGCGCGTCCCTTCCACATGCCGCCCCGTCCTGCACGGTGCTGCAGCGCGGAGTCGACGGTGAAGCCCATGTAGCAAACGGCGATGACGGGCAAGAGGGGTCCCCACAGCCAGGAGCGGTCGTAGAAGCGCAGGGTCGGCACGAAGGCGAGCGCCATGGCGACCCAGGTCGCCAGCGCAACGTAGCGCGCCGGGGCCGGGCCGAACAAGGCGATTGCCGGCGGCGCGACATAGACCAGCAGCATGCCGAGGATCGTGCCGGCGAGCATGAGCGGCGAGTAGCGGAGCTGCGCATAGGCCGAGCGGGCGACCATGCGGCGGATATCCTCGAATCGTTCGGAAGCGCGGATGCTCGTCGCCCGGCCGGTCAGGCCGAGCCAGATCCGGCCGCCGCGGCGCTTGAGCTGGGCGGCGAGCGTGCAGTCGTCGATCAGGGCGCCGCGGATGGCGCCGATGCCCCCGATCCCGGCCAGGGCCTCGCGCCGCACCAGGACGCAGCCGCCTGCGGCCGCAGCTGTCCTCGCGCCGGCCTGGTTCACCCAGCGGAAGGGGTAGAGCATCTGGAAGAAGAAGATGAAGGCCGGGACGAGCATGCGTTCGGCCAGGCTCTCGCAGCGCAGCCTGGCCATCAGCGAGACCGCCGCGAGGCGCCCCGCCTCGGCGCGGATCACCATGGTCCTGAGGCAGTCCGGCGTGTAGACGATGTCGGCGTCGCTCAGCCAGAGATAGGCGGGGGCGTTCGCCTCGGCCGCGGCGATGCCCTGGCTGAGCGCCCAGAGCTTGCCGGTCCAGCCCCGCGCCAGCGGCGCGCCGGAAAGGATGGTCAGGCGTTCGCCCGCGCCCAGCGCCTGCGCAGCCGCCCGCGCCTGCTCCGCCGTGCCGTCCTCGCTGTTGTCGTCGGTCAGGACCACGCGGAACGGGCCGGGATAGTCCTGCGCCAGCAGCGACCCGACGGCACGGGCGATGACGTCGGCCTCGTTGCGGGCCGGCACGACAGCCACCACGGCGGGCCAGGCCGCGGGCGCCGCGCCGGCCGCCGGCTCGTCCCGCTCCGCCGCACGCCAGAAGCCGCCGCGCGCGGCGATGAGAACGATCCAGACCGCCGCCGCGAGGAGCGCCAGCACCATCATCGGCTCCGTCCTCCGCTCACCGGATATAGCCCGCCGACCGGAACCAGGCGACGGCGTCGGCCAGCGCCTCGCCGTAGGGGCGGGCGTGGTAGCCGAGCTCCCGGGTGGCCTTGGCCGAGGAATAGTACATCTTGTGGCGCGACATCCGGAGCGCGTCCAGGCTGACGAAGGGCTCGCGGCCGGTGAGGCGCGCCACGGCTTCCGCCGCGGCGGCGAGCGGCACCACCAGCCCGCGCGCCAGGCGGATGCGCGGCGGGCGGCGCCCGACCAGGGCCGCGATGTCGGCGAGCATGCGCGCCAGCGCCACGTCCTGCCCGCCGAGGACGTAGCGCTCGCCGATGCGGCCATGGTCGAGGGCGAGGAGATGGCCGCGGGCGACGTCGTCGACATGCACGAGGTTGAGGCCGGTGTCGACGAAGGCCGGCATTCGGCCCGAGGCCGCCTCGACCACCACGCGTCCCGTCGGGGTCGGCCGCACGTCGCGCGGGCCGATCGGCGTCGAGGGATTGACGATGACGGCCGGCAGGCCCTCGTCGCGGACCATGGCCTCGACCAGGCGTTCGGCCGCCACCTTGCTGCGCTTGTAGACGCCGACCGCGCCGGGCTCGTCGAGCGGACGGGTCTCGTCGCTCGGCTCCGTGCCGTGGGGCGGCGCCAGGGTGGCGACGCTGGAGGTATAGACCACGCGCTCCACGCCGGCGGCGAGGGCGGCGCGCATGACGGCCCCGGTCATGGCGAGGTTGTTGCGCCGGATCTCGTCGGGGTCGGGCGCCCAGAGGCGATAGTCGGCGGCGACGTGGAACAGGGCCCGGGCTCCCTGCATCGCCCGCCCGGCGACATCGGGGTCGCGCAGGTCGCCGGCGACCTCCTCGAAGCCGGTGCCCTCGAGGTTGCGGCGGGGCGAGGAGGCCCGGACGATGGCGCGCACGCGATGCCCCGCCCCGGACAGGAGACGAGCCACCGCGGAACCGACGAAACCGCCGGCCCCCGTCACGACCACCACCGACATCGCCGAAACCGCCCGCTCTCCGACCGTTGATATGCGCCGGCACAAGACGCCAGACCGCCCGGCCGGTCAAGCCGGGCGCGACGGCCCCGGACGAGTTGAGGCACGGCAGCAACGCTCGGCGGTTGGCTGCCCTCGAGGCGCGACGGCGCTGTTTGGGGGGCGGGTGCCATCGCGTGTGCCTTGACGGTTTCCCTGGCCCGGCCGCTGCTCTACAAGGGCGACGATTTCTCGCGGACCGATGTGGAGGCAGCGGTTTGACCAGGCAGCGCGCCGACCTCCTGCTCGTGGAGCGGGGCTATTTCGACAGCCGGGCTCGCGCCCAGGCCGCCATCGCCGCCGGCCTGGTGACGGCGGGCGGCGCGGTGGTGCGCAAGGCCTCGGAAGCGATCGCGCCCGATGCCGAGATCACCGCCGCGGCGGCCCATCCCTGGGTGTCGCGCGGCGGCGTCAAGCTCGCCCATGCGCTGGAGACCTTCGCCATCCCGGTCGAGGACCGCATCGCCCTCGACGTCGGCGCCTCCACCGGCGGCTTCTCCCAGGTGCTGCTGGAGCGCGGCGCGGCACGCGTCTACGCGGTCGATTCCGGCCACGGCCAGCTGCATCCGGCGCTGCGCCGGGCGCCCTGCCTGGTGTCGCTGGAAGGCGTCGACGCCCGCCGGCTCAGCCGCGCCCTGGTGCCGGACGCAGTCGACCTCGTGGTCATCGACGTCAGCTTCATCTCGCTCACCCTGGTGCTGCAGGCCGCCCTCAACCTCGCCGCGCCGGCCGCCGATCTCGTCGCCCTGGTCAAGCCGCAGTTCGAGGCCGGCCGCGAGCATGTCGGCAAGGGCGGCATCGTCCGCGAGGAGGCGGTGCACCATCTCGTCTGCGAACGCATCGTCGCCCATGTCGCGAGCCTCGGCTGGCGCGTGCGCGACGTCGTGCCGTCCCCCATTGCCGGCGGCGATGGCAACCGTGAATTCCTGCTGGCGGCGGACCGGCGGCCATGACCGCGACGCTCACCATCGAGCGGCTCGGCCATCGCGGCGACGGCGTCGCCCGCGGCCCGGTGTTCATCGCCTATGCCCTGCCCGGCGAGATCGTCGAGGCCGAGGTCCAGGGCGAGCGCGGCCGTCTCCTGGCGCTGCAGAGCGCCAGTCCGGACCGCATCGCTCCCTTCTGCCCGCATTTCACCGTCTGCGGCGGCTGCGCCGTCCAGCACCTGGCCGAGTCGGCCTACCGCGCCTGGAAGCGCGGGCTGGTCGTCGAGGCGCTGGCGCAGGCCCATGTCGAGGCGCCGGTGGCCGAGCTGGTCGACGCCCACGGCGCCGGGCGGCGGCGCGTCGTGCTGCACGCGCGCGCGGGCCGGCTCGGCTTCGCCGAGGCGCGCGCCCATGCCATCGTCGACCTCGATGCCTGCCCGATTCTGGTGCCGGCGCTCAACGCCGCGCTCCCGGCGGCCCGGGCGCTCGAGAAGCAGCTGCGTGGCCTCGGCAAGCCGCTCGACTTCGCCCTCACCGCCACATCGACCGGCATCGACTGCGACATCCGCGGCGCCGGCCGGGTGGACGAGCGGATGCGGCTGCGCCTCGCCGAGCTCGCCGCCGATTTCGACCTGGCGCGGCTCGCCATCCACGGCGACGTGGTGGTGGAGCGCCGGGCGCCGCTGGTGCGCTTCGGCCGGGCCGAGGTCGCCCCGCCGCCCGGCGCCTTCCTGCAGGCGACGGGCGCCGCGGACGAGGCCCTCTCGGCCCTGGTGCGCCAGGGCCTCGCCGGCGCCCGGCGCGTCGTCGATCTCTTCTCGGGCTGCG
Organism: Labrys wisconsinensis; assembly: GCF_030814995.1. Taxonomy (GTDB): domain Bacteria; phylum Pseudomonadota; class Alphaproteobacteria; order Rhizobiales; family Labraceae; genus Labrys; species Labrys wisconsinensis. The sequence goes on from NZ_JAUSVX010000006.1 coordinate 242,462, forward strand.
GCACCTTCGCCCTGGCCCTGGCCGACATGGCGGCGATCGAGGCCTATGACTCCGACAAGCCGGCCGTCGCCGCGCTGGATCGGGCCGCCAGGCGCACGCCCGGCCTCAAGCCGGCGCGGGCCCTGGCCCGCGACCTCTTCCACCGTCCACTGCTGCCCGACGAGCTCCAGCCCTTCGACGCCGCCGTGTTCGATCCGCCGCGCGTCGGTGCGCTGGAGCAGGTCAGGCGCCTGGCCGGCGCGCGGCTGAAGCGGATCGTCGGGGTCTCCTGCAACCCCGCGACCTTCGCCCGCGACGCGGCGATCCTGATCGCCGGCGGCTTTCGCCTGAGCGCCGTCACGCCGGTCGACCAGTTCCGCCATTCCGCGCATGTGGAGCTGGTCGGCGTCTTCCAGCGCTGAGCGTCACCCTGCCGGGAGCGTGAACAGCTCTGCCCGGGGCGCCGACGGCATGCGCCGCATGCTCAGCCGCGCGGCCCGCCCTTCCTGGCGGCCTGGGCCAGCACGCCCATGCGGGTCAGATCGTCCAGCGTGATGTCCATGGACACGCCGCTCCGCCCGAAGATGCGGCGGGATTCCTGATGCACGTCGATCGGCTCGTATTCGTCCACGATGCGGCGGATCAGCTTGTTGATTTCATCCGCATAGACGCGTGGGCGAAGAACCGGATGGTACTGCATGGTTTGCCTCCCAGGATTTCTTGTGGGTCATCCCCAGGCGGCCGGCAATATAGGGAAAATCGGGCCGGATTGCGAGTCTGTTCCATTGCTTCCGGAACAGCTCGAAACTGTTCCGGAATGAGCGGATGTAACAGAATTGCCGGCAAATCATCAGACGATATCGAAGCTGCAGCGCTCCGATTTCGCGCGGGCCCGCGGCGGCGAGGGGGCAAATCCCTGTCGGCGACGTTGGGGGAGGCCACACCTTCTGGAGGGTTTTCGGAGAAAGGCTTCGATCGCCATGACGTCGGCGCCCGTTACCGTGCCGCGCCGTTCTCGTTGTCGGGGATGGCGCGGCCCGCCGGGATGTTCATCTCGGCGAGGTCCCTGAGCGTGGTATCGATGGTGACGCCGCTGCAGCCGAAAATCCGCCGGGATTCGGCGTGCAGGTCGACATGCGCCTCCTCGGCTGCAACGCGCCGAATCAGCTTGTCGATCTCCTCTGCATAGAGGCGCGGACGAAGCTCAGGATATTTGCGCATCGCCGCTCTCCCCTGTCTCTCGGGGCTGAATCTGGCAGGCGATTTTGGCATTAGTTGGGACGTTCGAAAATTATTGGGGCCTCCATGGAGTTGTTCTAGGAAGCACAGAAACATGACTTTACATTGTTGTGACACTCTCGTGACAAATCTGGGACGATCCTGCCTTGCGGACGGCCGCTCGGTTTCGCAGGGCGCAAGCCGCGACATGCAGCGGCTTGATCAAGGCGCCCGGCTTTGCCACAACGGCGCATGCTCACAGACGATCTCCTCGCCCGCTTCGCCGCCATCGTCGGCGCCCCGCACGCGCTGACCGATCCTGCCGACCAGCAGCCCTATCTCGTGGAATGGCGCGACAAATATCGCGGCCGCACGCCGCTCGTGCTGCGTCCGGGCGCGGTGGAGGAGGTTGCCGCCATCCTCAAGCTCGCCCACGAGACCGGCACGCCCGTCGTGCCGCAGGGCGGCAATACCGGGCTGGTCGGCGGCCAGATCCCGCACGAGACCGGGGCGGAGATCCTCGTCTCCCTCAAGCGCCTCGACCGCGTCCGCGCCGTCGATCCCGAGAACGACACCATGGACGTGGAGGCGGGCGTGACCCTGCAGCGCGCCCAGGAGGCGGCCGAGGCGGCGGGGCGGCTGTTCCCGCTGTCGCTGGCCTCCGAGGGAAGCTGCACCATCGGCGGCAACATCTCCACCAATGCCGGCGGCACGGCGGTGATCGCATATGGCAACACGCGCGACCTCGTGCTCGGGCTCGAGGTGGTGCTGGCCGACGGGCGGATCTGGCACGGCATGCGCCATCTGCGCAAGGACAACACCGGCTACGACCTGAAGAACCTGTTCATCGGCGCCGAGGGCACGCTCGGCGTGGTCACGGCGGCGGTGGTGAAGCTGTTCGCCCGGCCGCGCTCGGTGGTGACCGCCTTCGTCGGCGTGCCGGATCCGGCCGCGGCGCTGGCCCTGCTGCATCGGGCGCGGGCGGCCGGCGGCGGCACCGTGACCTCGTTCGAGCTGCTGCCGCGCCGCGCCGTCGAGTTCGTCACCCGCCACGACCCCGCCTCGCGCGATCCCCTGGCCGAGCCGCACGCCTGGTACGTGCTGGTCGAGATCTCGTCCACCGCGGCCGGCGGCGGCACCGAGGCGCTGGAGGCCGTGCTCGCCGACGCGCTGGAGCAGGGCATCGTCGAGGACGCGGCGATCGCCGCCTCGCAGGCCCAGGCCCAGAGCTTCTGGCGCCTGCGCGAGATGCTGTCGGAAGTGCAGCGCCACGAGGGCGGCTCGATCAAGCACGACATCTCCGTGCCGGTGCGGCTGGTGCCGCTCTTCCTGGAGAAGGCGCTGCCCGTCATCGAGGGCCTGGTGCCGGGCTGCCGGCCCTTGCCCTTCGGCCATCTCGGCGACGGCAACCTGCATCTCAACGTCTCCCAGCCCGTGGGCATGGACAAGGCGGCCTACATGGCCCGCGGCGAAGAGATGAACGCCGCCGTCCACGCCATCGTCACCGAGCTCGGCGGCTCGATCTCGGCCGAGCACGGCATCGGCCGCGCCAAGCGCGCCCTGCTGCCCGGGGTGAAGGACCCGGTCGAGCTGTCGTTGATGCGGGCGATCAAGGCGACGCTCGATCCCCAGGGCATCCTCAACCCCGGGAAGGTGCTGTGATGCTGGACATCGCCGAGATCGCCGACGCCGACATCGAAGCGGTGGTCGACCTGTGGGCCCGCGCCGGCCTGACGCGGCCCTGGAACGATCCGCGCGACGATATCGCCTTCGCTCGCTCCTCCGGCCACGGCACCGTCCTGGTCGGGCGGGAGGAGGGGGCCATCGTCGCCGGCGTCATGGTCGGCCATGACGGCCATCGTGGCGCGGTCTACTATGTCGGCGTCGCACCGGACACCGCCGGCCGGGGCCATGGCCGTGCCATCATGGCCGCCGCCGAGGCCTGGCTGAAGGCCCGCGGCGTGTGGAAGCTGAACCTGCTGGTGCGCGCCGGCAATGAGAAGGTCATCGGCTTCTACGAGACGCTGGGCTTCAACGTCCAGGACCGCATCGCCATGGAGAAATGGCTCGACGAGAGCCGGCGGCCGAAGTGACGCAGGGCTAAAGCGCTTTGCGATTTGGCGGACTCGCCAAGCATCGCAAAGACGCCTCGAAACAAGGAGCTGGAGCAAGGCAGCGTTTCCGTCCAAACGCTGCGTTGCTCTAGAACAGGCTGCCCTGGCCGTCATCGGCCTTGCGGCTCTTCTCCGGCGGCAGCGGGGCGGCCTCGACCCGCTGCTGCAGCGACGGATCGTCGTTCGCCACGCTGTTGACGCCGGTGCCGACCGGTATCAGCTCGAGCGCCGCCTCGGCGGGCGGCCTCAGCATGGCTTCCGCTTCGTCCAGGGGCAGCGCCGGGTCGAGCCAGCGGGCGACGGCCTCCTGCGACAGCAGCATCACCGGGCTGCGCTCGTGCACGGCGGCGAGCGTGCCGTTGGCATGGGTGGTCATGATGGCCACGGTGTCGATCTCGCTGCCGTCGGGGCTCGACCAGGTCTCGTGGATCGCCGCGAAGGCGAACACGGCCCGGTCCGGCCGGCGGATCAGGAAGGGCCGCTTTACCCGGCCCGCGGCCTGCCACTCGTAGAAGCCGTCGGCGGGCATCAGGCAGCGCCGGCGCAGGAAGGCGGCGCGGAAGGAAGCCTTCTCCCGCGCGGTCTCCGAGCGGACATTGATGACGAGCGGATACTCCTTCGGGTCCTTGACGAAGCCGGGGATGAAGCCCCAGCGCATCAGGACGAAGCGCCGCTCGCCCTGGTCCAGCGTCACCACGGCGACGGGCTGGGTCGGGGCGATGTTGTAGCGTGGCGGGAAGTTCGGCTGGTCGCGATAGGCGAACCAGGCGCGCACATGCTCGGGGGTCTGCGTCAGGGCGAAGCGGCCGCACATGCCCTGCTTAGACAGTCGCCGGGCCGGTCGCGTCAAGACCGGCGCGCGAGGCGCCTTAACCCCGCGGCAAGGGGCCGCCGCTAGGCTCGGGGAAACGGGGCGTCCTGACGAGGGGCCGGAGTGGCGGACTGTCTGTTCGAGGCGAGCGGCGCGACGGAGGGCGGGCGAATCCCGTCGGCGCGGGAGCTCGCCGCCGCCAACATCAATCCGGCGACCGGGCTCGCCACCGATTACCTCAACCATTTCAACGAGATCACCATGCTGATCGGCCTCGTCGCCGACATGCCGGAGATGATCGACGAGGTCAGGCAATGGCGGCCCGCCGGCTATGAGCAGCATTTCGAGCGCTCCGGCTTCACCGGCCGGGCGCTCGCCATCGCCGCCTACCGGACGGCGCGCCCGGCCGTCCGCCGCGCCTTCGAGGAGGCGATCGCCGCCTTCGACCGGGCGATCCTCGCCCTGATCGCGCGGCTCGAGGCCGCCGCTCCCGAGCGCTATGGCGAGATCGCCGGGGAGGCGGAGACCGTGCTGCCTCCTCTGATGGCGCGCGCCTCGGGCATCATCCACGGCGTCGAGGTCGACACCGAGATCCTCGCCGCCGACACCGGCCAGGCGGCCGTGGACGTGCTGTTCGCCTGACCAAGGACGCCCGCGCTCAGAACCGCGTGGTGAGCGTGGTCAGCCAGTCCGGCGAGGCGGCGACCAGCCAGGCCTCGAGGCGCCGGTCGAGGCCGACGATCACCGCGCCGCCCATCGCCACCAGCGTGAGGCCGAACAGGCCGCGCAGGCCCGCGCCCGGCCCGGCGAGGCGGCCGCGCCAGCGCATCAGGGCGCGCCGCGACAGCGAGCCGAGCAGCATGAGGGGGGCGGCCGCGCCCAGGCCGAACAGCGCCATGGTCAGGGCGACCTCGGCCAGGTCCTGCCCGCGGGCGGCGAGGACGGACGCCGCGCCCAGGGTCGGGCCGACGCAGGGGCTCCACACGATGCCGAGCAGCAGGCCGACCATGAGCTGGCCGAGCCAGCCTTGCCGCGGCCAGCGGACGAGATGCTCCTGCGCCCAGTTGCCGAGCGGCCCGCCCGCGGCGGCGAGCCCGGCCTGCAGGGGCGGGGCCAGCAGCACCAGGCCGAACCCGGCCATCGCCGCGGCGGCCAGCATGCGCAGCGGTCCCTCCTCGATGCCGACGGCATAGCCGATGGTGGCCGCGAAGAGGCCGATGCCGACGAAGGAGAGGGCGAGGCCGCAGGCGAGCGCCGCCGGGCCGAGCCGGTGCTCCTCCGCGGCCGTGCCCAGCACGATCGGTAGCAGCGGCAGCACGCAGGGCGAGAGCGTCGACAGCACGCCCGCCAGCAGCGCCAGGCCGGGGCCGGTGCGCATGGATCAGGTCAGCCGGCCGAGCAGGCTGCCGATCGAGCCGGCATCGGTGTCGCCGACGGAGCGGCCGAGCTCGGTGTCGCCGCGGAACACGATCAGGGTGCTCTGCATGCGGGCGCCCAGGGCGCGCACGGCCTCCTTCTGGCTGTCGAAGTCGACCTCGAACACCTGAAGATCGCGAAACTGCGGCGCGGCCGTCAGGCGGGCCAGGATCGGCTTCTGGGCCCGGCAGGTCGGGCACCACGGCGCGGTGATCTCGACCAGGATCGGCCGGCCGGCCTTGCGTGCAGCCGCGAAGGCCTCGGGCGTATAGGCATGGTGCTCGGCGGCGGCGGCGAGGGCTGGCAGCACGGCGGCGATGCCGGCGAGGAGAAGGGCACGTCTGTCGAGCATGGGCGCCTCCCGAGGCGGGCCGTTGCGGCCGGCCCGCCTCGGGATCAGTCTGCCACGGCGGGCGCCGCCGCGCTGTCACGGTCCCGTGACCTCCAGAGCAAAGCACGTTTGGGCGGAAACGCTGCTTTGCTCTCGGTCTTTGTTTCGACGCGTCCTTGCGATTCTTGGCGATTCCGCCAAATCGCAAAACGCTCCGGAGCGCAATCGCGGTCAAGCGGGCGGGCGGCGCGGCGGCAATCCTGAAAGCGCTTCATGGGAGACGCCGGGCATGAATCCTTCGCAGAAGGCCCTCTGGTACATCGAGAGCCATCTCGACGGCGCCCTGAGCCTCGACGACATCGCGGCGATCGGCGGCGTCTCGCGCTATCACATGGTCCGCGCCTTCGCGGCCGCCACCGGCCTGTCGGTGATGCGCTATGTCCGCGCGCGCCGCCTCAGCCGGGCAGCCAAGGCGCTGAGCGAGGGAGCGCCCGACATCCTCGCGGTCGCGCTCGACGCCGGCTACGGCTCCCATGAAGCCTTCACCCGCGCCTTCCGCGAGCAGTTCGGGCTGACCCCCGATGCTGCCCGCGACCGGGGGCGCATCGCCCAACTCCCCCTCGTGGAGGCTCTCAGAATGGACACGACCCTTGCCGGCGAGCTCGGCTCGCCCCGCTTCGAGACCCACCGGCCGCTGCTCGTCGCCGGCCTGTCCGAACGCTATCACTGCGAGCGCACCGCCGGCATTCCCGGCCAGTGGCAGCGCCTGCAGCCGCATTTCGGCGCCATCCCCGGAGAGGTGCCGGGCGTCGCCTACGGCGTGTGCTGCAACGCCGACGATGCCGGCAATTTCGACTATCTCTGCGGCGTCGAGGTCGCCGACTTCTCGGAGCTGCCGGCGGATTTCGCCCGCCTGCGCATCGCCGGCGCCCGCTATGCCGTGTTCACCCATCGCGACCATGTCTCGACCATCCAGCGCACGGTGGCGACGATCTGGAACCATTGGCTGCCGGGCTCGGGGCGTCGGGCGGCCGACGGCCCGACCTTCGAGCGCTACGACGCCGCGTTCGATCCGCGCACCGGCCATGGCGGGTTCGAGATCTGGATCCCGATCGAGGCGTGACGGCCCTTCGCGCCCGGCCCCGTCTGCGCTAGCCTGCCGGGATGTCGTCGCGCGCCTATCCCGATCGCCCCCTGCTCGCCGCCAGCGCCGCGGTCTTCCGCGACGGGCGGGTGCTGCTGGCCGCGCGCGGGCGCGATCCGGGGCGCGGCGTCTTCACCCTGCCGGGCGGCCTGGTCGAACCGGGGGAGACCCTGGCGCAGGCGGCGCAGCGCGAGGTCCTGGAGGAGACCGGGCTCTCGGTCGAGATCGTCGGCTTCGCCGGCCATCGCGAGGTGATCGAGCGCGATGCCGACGGCCGCGTCGCCCGCCATTTCGTCGTCTGCGCCTTCGCGGCGCGCTGGCAGGAGGGCGAGCCGGTGCCGAGCGAAGAGGCGCCGGCCTTCCGCTGGGCCGATCCGGCGACGCTCGACCACCTGCCGGTGACCGAGGGGCTGCAGCCGATCATCGCCGAGGCCCGGGCGCTGATCGGCCAGGCTGAGACTGCCTGAGCCGGATCGCCTTCACCACCCCGGAGGGTTCGGCTTGCGGGGGGCGGCGGCCTCGCGCATATCTGCGGCATGAGAGCCCGTCCCTTGCGTCGCGCCGTCCTGCCCTGCCTGGCCCTGTGGCTCGCCGCGGCCTCGGCGGCCGGCCAGGCCGCGGCGCCGGCCGCTCCGCCGCCGCCGGCCGCGCCGCCGCCCTACCAGGGACAGATGCTGCGCCTCGCCGAGCTCCTCGGCGCGCTGCATTACCTGCGCGGCCTGTGCGGCGCGGCGGACGCGAGCGCCTATCGCGAGCGCATGACGGCGCTGATCGAGGGCGAGGCGCCTGACGAGGCGCGCAAGGCCCTGCTGGCGGGGGCCTTCAACCGCGGCTACCGCACCTTCCAGCAGACCTATCGCAGCTGCAACGCCTCCGCCGACGCCACCATCCGCGCCTATCTCGACGAGGGCGGGCGCATCGCCCGCGACATCGGCGCGCGCTACGCCAACTGACATCGTCATGCGGCCCGGCCGCGCCCCGGCCCGGCGAGAATCGCCGGCGCGGCCGGGCCGGGGCGCGGCCGAATTGGTTGACGCATCCCTGCCACGATCACTGGTTTTTTAACTATCCTGTTAATCTTGGTGAACGATTCGTCTCCCCGCGGCCGGCGGGCATGGTATGGTTTCCCGAAGCAGGGGCTCGGTACCGGGGGTCTGCATCGGTTCGGAATCGGGGGGAACGCGCGTGTCGGGTCGGCACGGCCCTTCGAGGTGGCGGCGCGGGCCTTCGCGTGGAATGGCATATGTTTGAGAATATCGACGCCCTGCACGATCGCCTGGCCGCCGAGGACGAGCGGCACGCCGCGCTCGACCATCTGCTGCAGGCCTGGGAGGACGCGATCCTGGACGGCATCGACGGGGCCTGCGTCGCCCATGCCGCGCTGTTCACGGCCTTCAAGGAGCTCGTCGCCACCTATGGCGAGGAGCAGGTCGCGGACTTCGCCCAGAAGCTGCCCGAGCGCGTGCGCAACGGCGAGTTCACGCTGCGCGGCATGGCGCAATAGCGCCGCCCGGCGTGGCGGGAATGCCACGCCTCGCAAGGATTGGCGGCGGCGGCCTCGCAAGTGCCCAACTCCGCCGCTAAGGTCCGGCCCGATCCGCTACCCGAGTGATTGGCCGCCCATGCTCCGCCGCGTCGCCTTCTCCGCCGCCCTGGTGATGCTCCTTGCCGCCCCCGCCTTCGCGGCGGGCGAAGTGGGCGCTCAGCCCCAGGCCGCCCCGGGCGCGGCTGCGCCTCCGGCCGACGCCAAGCCGCCGGTGGCCGCGCCCGCGACGCCGGCCCCGGACGCATCCGCCGACGAGCCGGCCGACCATGGCACGCCGCAGGTGTTCTACGGCGAGGACGGCCTGCCGGACAAGGTCAAGGAGCTCCGCCGGCGCATCATCGCCGCCTGCAAGACCGGCGATCTCGAGGCGTTGCGCCCGGTGCTCGAATCCGGCGAGACGCCGCCGTCCCTTTCCGGCGGCGACAGCGACGACCCGATCGCGACGCTGAAGCTCCTGTCCGGCGACGACAAGGGGCGGGAGATCCTCGCCATCCTGCTCGACGTGATGGAGGCGGGCTATGTCCATGTCGACGTCGGCACGCCGCAGGAAATGTATGTCTGGCCCTATTTCGCCCGCTACAAGCTCGACAAGCTCACCGGCCCGCAGATGGTCGAATTGTTCCGGCTGATCACCGCCGGCGACTTCCAGGACATGCAGGACAAGGGCGTCTATTCCTTCTACCGCGCCGGCATCGGCCCGGACGGCACCTGGCACTATTTCGAGGACGGCGACTGAGGGCAGCGCCGGCTGGCCGGCCCGTCTAGATCCGGCCGGCAGCGAGACTGATCTCGACCCATGCGCCGCGGTCTTGCTGCGAGCGCAGGGCGGCTTCGACGAAGGCGATGCCGATGGCGCCGTCGACCACGCCGGGCAGCCCGATGTCCTCCAGGTCCGGCCGCCCGCCCTGCCGGCGGGAGAGGATCGCCCCGGCCGCGTCGGCATAGATGTTGCCGAAGGCCTCCAGATAGCCCTCGGTCAGCCCGCGCGGCAGCCGCGTGGCCCGCCGGGCTGCGGCGCTGAGCGAGGCGTCGCCGCGCGAGAGCGTCTGCGCAGCGCAGCCGGCGGGAGCCCAGCACAAGTGGTTGGGCCGCTCCTGGTCCCAGGCCAGGCCGCCCCGCTCGCCATAGACGCGCAGGCGCAGGCCGCATTCATTGCCATGGGCGACCTGGCTTGCCAGCAGCGTTCCTTCCGCGCCACCGGTGAGACGCATCAGCAGCTGCGCATTGTCGTCGAGGCGGCGGCCGGGCAGGAAGCTGCGCAACTGCGCCGCCACCGCTTCCACCTCCAGGCCGGTGACGTAGCGTGCGAGATGCAGGGCATGCGTGCCGATGTCCGCGATGCAGCCGCCCGGCCCGGCGCGCTGCGGATCGGTGCGCCAGAGCGCCTGCTTGTCGCCCTGGTCCTCCAGCGGCGCGGCGAGCCAATCCTGCAGGAATTCGACGTGGACGAGCCGGATGGCGCCGAGCTCTCCGGCCGCGACCATGGCGCGGGCCTGCCGCACCATCGGGAAGCCCGAATAGGTGTGGGTCAGGACGAAGACGAGGCCGGTCCGCCGCACCTGCGCCACGAGGTCGAGCGCATCGTCGAGGGTCGTGGTCAGCGGCTTGTCGCAGACGATGTCGATCTTCCGATCCAGGAAGGCCCGGCAGATGGCATGGTGGGTGTCGTTGGGCGTCACGATGGCCACGGCATCGATGCCGTCGGCCCTGGCGGCCTCGGCCTGCGCCATCGTCTGGAAATCGTCATAGGTCCGGTCCGGCGCGATGAACCAGTCCTGGGCCGAGGCCCGGGCGCGTGCCGGATCGGAGGAAAGGCAACCGGCGACGAGCTCGAAGCGGTTGTCCATGCGTGCCGCCAGGGCATGGACCGCGCCGATGAAGGCGCCGCGGCCGCCGCCGACCATGCCGAGGCGCAGGCGGCGGTTCGGCATGGCGCCACCCGCCTGCTCGGGCCTGCCGGACGGGCCGGTCACGAAGCGGACCCTTCCGTCCCGACGGGCGAGGACGTGGTCTCGCACCGCTCGGCGATCTCGGACACCCGCACCCAGCGCCTCTCGAGCGAGGACGCGGCGATCGCATCGAGCGTACATTGGATGCGATGGGCGTCGGCGAAATTCGGCCAGGCATCGGTCCTTCCCGCCGCGACGGCCTCGATGAGGGTCCTGATCTCGATCATCTTCTGGTCATTGTAGCCCATGCCGATATTCGCCACGGGGTAGAAGGCGCCATAGCCGGCATGCTCGGGCGCGGCCTCGATCCGGCGGAAGCCCTGCCGGCCCGGCCGGTCGGCGGCGGAGTAGAATTCGAGCGTGTTCAGCCGATCGATGCTCCAGGCCAGCGATCCGCGGGTCCCGGTGACGACATAGGCGAATTCCATGCGCCGGCCCGTGGCGACGCGGCTCGCATCCATCGTGCCCGTTGCTCCGCCGGCGAGCTTGAGAAGGACGAGCACCTCGTCGTCGGTCTCCACCTTGCGCAGCGCAGTCGCGGGTCCCGCCTGTCGTCCGATCGCCGCGCCCGGCACCAGCGGGCGCTCGCCATGAACGATGCGGACATGGCCCATGACCTCGGCGACATCGCCAATGAGGTATTGCAGCATGGAGAGCAGGTGGGAGACGGTGTCGCCGAGCGTGCCGCTCCCGGCGATCGACCTGTCGTGGCGCCAGACGAACGGCGCCTGCGGGTCCGACATGTAGTCGACATTCTTGGAGAACCGCACGTTGACCACCTCGCCGATGTCACCGGCGGCGATGATCTCGCGGGCAACGCGGTGGATCGGGTTGACGGGGTAGTTGTAGCCGACGAGCGTCACGACGCCGCGGCGCCCGGCGGCCTGTGCCATGGCAAAGCTTTGCCGGCTGTTCATCGCCAGCGGCTTCTCGCAATAGACGTGCTTGCCCGCCGCGATGGCGGCGAGGGCGATGGTGTGATGCAGGTGGTTCGGCGTGACGACGTCCACGACGTCGACGTCGGGGCTCGCCACGAGCTCCCGCCAGTCGCCGGTCGATCTTGCGACGCCGCAGGCCCGGGCCGCATCGGCGGCCAGCTCGGGCGTCGCGTCGGCGACCATCTCCAGCGACACCGAGGGCTCCGGCCCGAAGACGACGTGCTGTGCGGCGAGGAGCAGGGCATGCGTCCTGCCCATCCAGCCGCTGGCGCCGACGAGCCCGACGCGGATCCTGGTCATGGTCTCTTTCCCTGCGGCGGTGTCCGGCGAGGCCTCGATGCCGTCAGCTTCGGAATGTCACGGTCTCGAAGGTCCGCGACCGGGCGGAGCGGGCGATCGTCTCGACGATCTCGGCGACGCGGTAGCCGTCCTCGAAGGTCGCACGCGGCGCGACCGGCTTGCCGCAGGCGGCCGCTTCCAGCATGTGCCGGGCCTGGTGGGCGAAGCATTCGTTCCAGCCGAGGGGGTGCTGGCCCTGGATGCCGATCGGCAGCCAGAAATCGCTGTAGGGATGGCCGGCCTGGGTGACGAGCTGGGTCCGCGGCCCTCGCCCGGGCTCGAGGACGACGAGCTCGTTCAGCCGCTCCATGTGGAAGGCGATCGAGGCCCTGGTGCCGTCGACCTCGATGGAGCCGCCGAGGTTGTGGGCGGCGGCGACGCGCGAGGCCTCGAACGAGGCGCTGGCGCCGTTCTCGAGCCGGCCGACGCAGACGAAGGCATCGTCGTTGACGTCGGTGACACGGCCGGCGGGATCGCCGGTCCAGGTGCTCGTCATCGCCGCGACCGAGACGACCTCGCCGACGAGGAAACGGGCCTGGTCGATGTGATGGGAGCCGAGGTCGCCCAGCGCGCCCAGGCCGGCCTCCGACCGGCTGAAGCGCCAGGAGAGGGGCTCGCCGGTGATCATGTTGAGCAGGAAGCGTGAGCGGAAATGCCGGATCTCGCCGAGCTCCCCGGCACGGATCATGTCGCGCGCGAGATTGAGGGCCGGGATCGAGCGGTGCATGAAGGCGCACATCGCGGTCGCGCCCGATGCCTCGAGGGTCTTCCACAGCGCATAGGCTTCGTCCGCCGAGCCGGCGAGCGGCTTCTCGCACAGGACCGCCTTGCCCGACCGGGCGGCGGCCACCGACGGTTCGGCGTGAAGATGGTTGGGCCCCGCATTGATCAGGAGGTCGACGTCGGCAGCGTCCGCCGCCTCCCGCCAGTCCGTGGTCATGCGCTCGAAGCCGTAGCGAGCCCGGATCCCGGCCGCCAGTGTCGGATCCTGGTCGGCGAGCACCGTCAGGCGGACGTCGATGCCGGGAGTCCAGCTCGTCATCGATGCGGTGCGAAAGGTGAGCGCGTGCATCTGGCCGATGAAGCCCGCGCCGATCAATCCGATCCTGATCATCGTCCCGCCCTGTTGCGCGCCGGTGCGGCAGCACGGCCTGCCGGCGTCCCGTCCCTGTGATGATCGCACGATCGCAAGGCATCCGCACTCTGTCAACTATATTGTTGACAATCATGATAACAAGACCCTACCGTGCCTCCGTTCCGATCAGGGCAAACCAATCACCAGGGGAGGAAGGCACATGACTGCCAGGTTCACGCGTCGTCAGGCCGGCATCGCGATGCTCGGGGCGGGCGCCGCGCTCGCCCTCGGATCGGCTTCGTCCGCCGGGGCGGCCGTCAAGAAGATCGCCGTCCTGCCGAAGACGCTGATCAACGACGTGTTCCAGATCAAGATCGCCGAGGCGGCCGAGCAGGCGGCGGCCAGGCTCGGCATCCCGATCGAACGGTTCGCCTCGAGCAGCGACGTCGCCGTCCAGGACCAGATCAACATCATCGAGGCGTTGATCGCCCGCGGCGAGTTCGGCGGCATCGTGCTGGCGGCCACCGTGGCCCGGGGACTCGGCAACGTGGTGCGCAAGGCCAGGCAGGCCGGCCTCTACGTGGTGCTCGTCGACAGCCGGACGGACGGCGACGACTTCGTCACGGTGATCCAGACCGACAACGTCAAGGCCGCAGGCGTCGGTGCCGATTACAGCGCCAGGCTGATCGGCGAGAAGGGCATCGTGGCGATGCTCGAGGGCGAGCCGGGCGGGGAGACTGCCGCGCAGCGGACGCAGGGGTTCCACGAGGGCATCGGCAAGTATCCGGGCATCGAGCTGGTGAGCTCGATCGGCGGCCACTGGACGCTGCCGGGCGGCGTGGAAGCGACGGAGGCCATCATTGCCGGCCACAAGGACCTCGACCTCATCTTCGCCGCGTCCGACATGATGGGGGTGGGCGCACGCCAGGTGCTCGACCGCGCGGCGAAGAAGGCGCAGGCGAGCGGCGATGCGGCGCAGGCCAGGAAGTTCTCCGACGTCAGGATCGTCGGCTTCGACGGCGTCGCCGAGGCGGTCCGGCAGATCTGGGCGGGGAAATTTTCCGGCACCGTCGCCCAGCGTCCCGACATCATGGGCAGCAAGGCGGTCGAGATCCTCGCCCAGCTCATGCGGGGGGAGAAGACGCCGGCCGACATTCCCAGGCGGATCGACTCCGGCATGATGCTGGTGACGCCCGAGAACGTCGACGCCTACGCCAAGGAGATCGGCGTGGAGAAGGCTTGACCCGGCGCCGGCGGACCGGCCGGGCCGGGCGGATCGGCCCGGGCTTGGTTCAAGCCGCTCGCCTCGTCCTCAACGCATCGGGACCCGTGAATGTCTCTCCTGTCGCTTCGTCACATCAGCAAGCAGTTCGGGGCGCTCTTCGCCCTCGACGACGTATCCGTCGATTTCAACGCCGGCGAGGTCGTGGCGCTGCTCGGCGACAACGGCGCCGGCAAGTCGACCCTGATCAAGGTCATCTCCGGCACCTATGTCGCGGAAAGCGGCGAGATCCTCCTCGCCGGCGAGAAGGTCGCCTTCGCCTCGCCCCGGGACGCGCTCGACGCCGGCATCCAGACCCTGTTCCAGGACCTGGCCCTGTGCGACAACCTCGATGTCGTGGCCAACCTGTTCCTCGGGCGGGAACTGCGCCGGTCCGTCCTGCCCGGCTTGTCCTTCTTCGACACGGCGCGGATGCGCCGGCGGGCGAGCGAGCTTCTCCGCGACCTCGCCGTCGACCTGCCGAGCGTGGACTGCAAGGTCAGGGACCTCTCCGGCGGCCAGCGCCAGTCCGTGGCGATCGCCAGGGCCGTCAACGCCGATTGCCGGATCATCATCATGGACGAGCCCACCGCCGCCCTCGGCGTCGCGCAGACGCGCAAGGTGCTCGGCCTCGTCCGGCAGCTGCGCGACCGCGGCATGGCGGTGATCTACATCACCCACAACCTGCACGACGTCATGGACGTCTGCGACCGCTGCGTCGTGATGAAGAATGGCCGCAAGATCGGGGAAGCCTCGACCGCGGCCGTCGGCAAGGACGAGCTGGCCAACATGATCATCACCGGCGAGATCAAGCCCTCCGCGCCGGCATCCCTCCAGGTTCGGGTGTAGCAATGTCCAACGCGCTTTCCAGCAAATGGGCCGAGAGCGGCGGCCTGTCGGCGCCGTTCTGGCGCCTGTTCGACCGGGTCGGCCCGCTCCTGCTGCTCGCGACCATCATCCTGGCCGTCACCGCGATCCGGCCGAGCTTCCTCACCAGCGCGAACCTGATGACCATCGGCCTGCAGGCCTCGGTCAACGCGCTGCTCGCCATCGGCCAGACCCTGGTGATCGTGTCCGGCGGCATCGAGCTGTCGGTCGGGACGATGATGTCGCTGTCGATGGTGGTCATGGCTTTCTCGACCCTCACCTTCGGCGTGCCGATGCCCCTGAGCATGATGATCGCGGTGCTGTTCGGCGTGGCCGGCGGCGCGATCAACGGTTTCCTCGTCGCTTACGGCCGGATTCCGGCCTTCATCGCCACGCTGGGGATGCTCGGCATCGCGCAGGGGACGGCCCTGAAGCTCTCCGGCGGCTATGCCATGTACGGCTTCCCCGACTGGTTCGACTTCATCGGCAACGGCGAGCTCGTCGGCATTCCCTTCCCGATCTGGATCGTGGCGACCGTGGCGGTCCTGGCGCATTACCTCTTCACCCAGCGGCCGATGGGGCGCTACGCCTTCGCCATGGGAGCGAGCGAGGAGAGCGTCCGGCGCGCCGGCGTCGACGTGCGGCGGCTGAAGCTCCGGATCTACATGGCTTGCGGGGTTACGGTGGGCTGCGCGGCGATCGTCCTCGCCTCGCGCATCGACTCCGCCCATCCCGGCATCGGCCTCGGCTACGAGCTCGACGCCATCGCCGCCTCGGTGATCGGCGGAGCCAGCCTGATGGGCGGGCGCGGCAGCGTCCTCGGCGCCATCAGCGGCGCGCTGGTCATGGCGACCATCCGCTTCGCGCTGAACCTCTTCGGCATGGAGCCGTTCCTGCAGCAGATCGTCGTCGGCGTCGTTCTCATCGGCGCCGTCTACCTCGACACGGTCCGCGTCGCGCAGGAGGAGCGCCGCACCAAGGTCCGCGCCCGCCACCATTGATGCAGCTTCATCACGACAGGGACGCATGACATGAACTCGGACATCCTGGCAAAGCTCGGCCGGCGCCTGCGCCTGGGCATGGTCGGCGGCGGTTTCGACTCGGTGATCGGCGAGACCCATCGCATCGCCTTCCAGGCCGACGGCTTCTATGACCTCGTGGCCGGCGCCTTCTCGATCGACCGCGAGGTCGCCCGGCGGACCGCCGCCGCCCTCCTCGTCGGCGGCGACCGGCTCTACGACGATTACCGCGAGATGGCGCGACGCGAGGCCGCCCGGGCCGACGGGATCGACGTGGTGGTCATCGCGACGCCGCCGCAGATCCATCAGGAGGTCGCTGTCGCCTTCCTCTCCGCCGGCATCGATGTGATCTGTGAGAAGCCGATGACCCGCACCGTGGCGCAGGCGGAAGAGCTGGCCGCCATCGTCGCCGCCTCCGGACGGCTGTTCGTCCTGACCCATTGCTATTCCGGCTTCCCCATGGTCCGCCACGCCCGCGACCTCGTGCGATCCGGAGCGCTCGGGCGGCTGCGCATGATCGAGGCCGAATTCGCCGGCGGCGCGCCGGGCGTCGCGGTCGAGCCGGCCGACCCGGCGGAGCGGCATTGGCGCTTCCGGGCCGCCTCGATGGGGCCGGAGGCGATCCTCGGCGAGGTCGGGTCGCATGCGCACCATCTCATGGGCTACGTCAGCGGGCTGCGGCCGAACCGCATCTGCGCCCGCATGCAGACCTTCGCGGCGGGCCGCGAGGTCTACGACAATGCCTATCTCGCGTTCGACTACCCCGATGGCGCCGTCGGCCGGCTGTGGGCGAGCTATGTCGCGGTCGGCACCCAGCACGGCCTGTCCCTCCGGATCTACGGCGAGACGGCCGCGCTCGAATGGCGGGAGGAGGATGCCGAGTATCTCCGGCTGCGCCCGCTGCACGGGCCGGAGACGGTGCTGCGGTCGGGCCAGGACGGCACGTCCGACCTCGTCGCGCGCTCGGCCCGCTTCCGGCCGGGCCATCCGGAAGGCTATCCTCTGGCCTTCGCCAACCTCTACGCCGAGGCTGCGTCCGCGCTCGTCGCCATGCGCACGGGTGGCGATCCCTCCGCCTTCACAGCCCATCTGCCGACGGTCTTCGACGGGCTCGAGGGCATGCGCATGATCGCCGGCGCCGCGGCCTCGAACCGGGAGGATGCGCGCTGGCAGCCCCTGTGAGGGGCAGGCCCCTCACGCGCCTGCCGCGTGCATCTCCCGGGGATGGCGGCCATAACGGATCTCGTAGCTGCGGATGTACTCCTCCGGCGATCCCGGCAGGTGGTCCCGGATCAGCTGGACGAGCCGATCGTGGTCGCTTCCCTTCATCGCGTCGATGATCGCCCAGTGCTGCGCGACCACCTTCGCCATATGGGCCCGGTCGCCATATTTGATGGCGCGGATCAGATGCGCCTTGCGCGCGTAGTCGGCGATCGTCTGGACCAGCTGGCGGTTCGCGCAGGCCGAATATTGCTCGCGGTGGAAGTCGATGTTCAGATGGAAGACCGACCGGAAGTCCTCGTTCGCGACGGCCGCGGCATGCCGCTCCTGGATCCCGGTCATCGCCTCGATCACCGCCGCCGGCGCCGGCAGGCGCGTGCGCAGGGCCGCGCTGGTTTCGAGGATCTCCCGCACGTCGTAGATGTCCCGCACCTCGGCCGGCGTCAGCTCGGTCACGACCGCTCCCTTGTTGGGGACGCGCACGACGAGGCCGAGATCCTCCAAGATCGCGAAGACCTCGCGGATCGTGTGCCGCTTGGCCTCGAAGCGTTCCGCCAGGCGCTCCTCCACCAGGCGCGACTGCGGCGGGAGGACGCCGAACACGATGTCCTCCTCGATGGCGCTCAAGATCTGGTCTGTCTGCATGTCGACGCTCGCACCGGAAACGGCTCCGACTCAAGTCCTAGCACATCGCGCACCACATTTGTGTTGCCATTATTGTTAACAATATGATTGACAAAATCTGGATCGCCGATACTCTCCGTGCGAGGGAATGGCGCCGCAGCGCGACCTGCGGCGGCGGCCTCCCGCAAAGTCAGCCTTGCCGAGGGGGAGCAGAATGCGCACGAACGGTCTGCGCGCCGTCTGGAACGAAGGACGTTACGCGCTGAACGCCTGGCTTTCGATCGGGTCGAGCTACAGCGCCGAAGTCCTGGCGCATCTGCCCTATGACGCGGTCACGGTCGACCTGCAGCACGGGATGTTCGATTTCGAGACGGCGCTGGCGATGCTGCAGGCCATCTCGACGACCGATGCCGTGCCGCTGGTGCGCGTGCCTGAGAATGCCGCCTGGCTCATCCAGAAGGTGCTGGACATGGGCGCCTATGGGGTCATCTGCCCGATGATCGACACGCGGGAGGCCTGCGAAGCCTTCGTCCAGGCGGTCCGCTACCCCCCGCTGGGCAAGCGCAGCTTCGGCCCGGCGCGCGGCCTGCTCTATGGCGGCGGCGACTATGCCGCCCGGGCCAACGAGACGGTGCTGTCCTGGGCCATGATCGAAACCGAGACGGCCTTGGCCAACCTCGACGCGATCGCGTCGGTCGAGGGGCTCAGCGGCCTCTATATCGGGCCGAGCGACCTGTCCATGACGCTGGAGGGAGAGGTCGCAAGCCCGCTCTCGCCGCGGGTCGTCCGGGAGGTGGGCCGCATCGCGGCCGTGGCGCACGGGCACGGCCTGCGGGTCGGCACCTTCTGTCCCGACGTCGCCTTCGCCCGCGACATGGTGGCGCTCGGCTGCGACCTGATGACGGTCATGAACGATGCGGGCCTGCTGCGCAAGGCGACGGGAGCGCTGATGGAGGAATTGCACTTCGCCCGCAGCGGCCGGCAGCTCGTCGACGCCCCTTAGAGCAAAGCAGCGTTTGGACGGAAACGCTGCTTTGCTCTCTCTCCTTGTTTCGACGCGTCTTTGCGATGCTTGGCGAGTCCGCCAAATCGCAAAACGCTTTAGCCGCATCGACATCGGATCGCCCGAGTGCGGGCCTCGACTATCCCGGCAGGCAGACATGGACATCACCAGCGAGAACGAACTCGGGCGCCCGCCCTTCGATGCGACCCGATTGGACCGGCTGATGGAGGAGGCAGACCTCGACGTTCTCCTCGTCACGTCGAAGCACGCCATCCAGTACCTCCTCGGCGGCTATCGTTACTTCTTCTACGACTACATGGATGCTCACGGCCTCAGCCGATACCTGCCGTTCTTCGTCTATGTCCGCGGCCGGATCGATCTGGCGGCCTATGTCGGCAGCCCGATGGAGGTCTACGAGCAGGAGCACGGCAAGTTCTGGGTGTCCTCGCTCAGCTTCGACAACATGACGACGAAGCGATCGGCCGCGTCCGCGGCCGAGCATCTGCGGGCGGCGGGGCGCACCGGAGGCCGGATCGGCGTCGAGGTCGGGTTCCTGCCGGTCGACGCCTACCGCGTTCTCGAGGCGGCGCTGCCCGACGCCGCCATCGTCGACGCGACCTTCACGCTCGAGCTGCTGCGGGCGATCAAGTCGCCGCGTGAGCTGGGGATACTGCGCGCCGCCTCGGAAAAGGTGATCGATTCCATCCTGGCGGTCTTCGCCGGCCATGGACCGGGCGTCACCAAGCGCGCGCTCGTCGACGCGCTGCGGCGGGAGGAACAGGCCCGGGGCCTGACGTTCGAATATGCCCTCGTCACCATGGGCCGGAGCTTCAACCGCGCCCCGTCGGACCAGGTCTGGCAGAAGGGCGACGTGCTGGCGCTCGACTCCGGCGGGAACGAGCGCGGCTATATCGGCGATCTCTGCCGCATGGGCGTGCTGGGCGAGCCCGACCGGGAGCTCGAGGATTTGCTCGGGGAGGTCGAGGCGATCCAGCAGGCCGCCCGACGACCGATCCGACCCGGCGCGCTCGGCCGCGAGATCTACGTCGAACCGGAAGCCCTCGTCGCGCGCTCCGCCCATCGCGAGGCGTTGAGCTTCGTGGCCCATGGCATGGGCATCGTCAGCCACGAGGCGCCGTGGCTGACCGACCGCTGCTCGGTGCCCTATCCCGCCTACCACGCCGGCCGGCCGCTCGAAGCGGGCATGGTGATCTCGATCGAGACGACGCTGCTGCACCCGCGCCGGGGTTTCATCAAGCTCGAGGACACGGTGGCCGTCACCGCCGAGGCGTGGGAGGCCTATGGCGACCATGGCCGCGGCTGGAACCGCGGCCTGGCTTGAGCGCCGGGCGGGAGCCGGGCACGGGGACAGAGGCTGGAGAGGAACGCATGATCCGTTTCGGCCTGGTGGGGCTCGGCCGGATCGGCGCGATCCATGCCCGCAACATCGACGCCCATCCCCGCGCCGTCCTCGCTGCCGTATCGGATCCGGACGCAGCCCGTGCGGCGCGCGTCGCCGAGAAGACGGGGTGCCGGGCGAGCGGCCTGGAGGAGCTGCTGTCCGACGACACCATCGACGCGGTCGTCATCGCCTCGCCGACCGTCCACCATGCCGGGCAGGCAATCGCCGCCGCCCGTGCCGGCAAGGCGGTGCTGTGTGAGAAGCCGCTGTCCCTGGACCTCGACTCGGCCAAAGCGTGCGCCGCGGCCGTCGCCGCGTGCGGCACGCCGTTCATGATCGCCCTCAACAAGCGATTCGATCCGACGGTGGTGGATCTCGCGGCGCGGCTGAGACGCGGCGCGATCGGACGAGTCGAGCTGATCAGCCTGATCGGCAAGGACCCGGAACCGCCACCCGATGGGTTCATCCCGACATCGGGAGGTCTCTTCCGCGACATGATGATCCACGACATCGACCTGGCGCTCTTCCTGGCCGGCGAGCCGCCCGTGGAGATCTGGGCGACCGGCGCGGTGCATGTCTCGGACGCCTTCACACGGGCGAACGACTTCGACACCGCGGCGGTGATCATGAAGACCCGCTCGGGCGTGATCATGACGCAAACCCTGTCGCGCCGGACCACCTTCGGCTTCGACCAGCGCATCGAGGTCCATGGCTCGGAAGGGTTGCTGCGGACCGGCAACCATCCGGTCGGCCATGTCGAGCAATGGGGCCGGGCCGGCATTGTCGGGCCGACGTTCGAGCACTCCTTCCTGGAGCGCTACGCCGCCTCCTATGCGGCGGAGCTCGATGCCTTCGTGACGTGCCTGGAGGAGAAGCGGCCGCCCATGCTGAATGCGGCGCACGCCGTTGCCATCCAGGCCATCGCCGATGCGATCACGGACGCGGCCCGGTCGGGCGCGCCGGGACGCGTCCGCTTCGAGACCTGACGCGCCGGCGTGGGCGATCTCCCGCCTAACCGTCCATCAGCGTGCCCACGTGCACCGCGGTCGATCCGGCCAGCGCCGTGAGGTCGTAGCCGCCCTCCAGCACCGAGACCAGGCGCCCGCGTGCCGTCTTCTCGGCCGCCGCCATCAGCTGCTCGGTGGCCCAGGCATAGTCGGCCTCGACCAGGTTGAGGTTGGCCAGGGGATCGCGCCGATGCGCGTCGAAGCCGGCCGAGACGATGACGAGGTCGGGCGCGAAGGCCAGGAGCCGCGGCAGCACCACCGCCTCCATGGCGGCGCGGAAGGCTTCGCCGCCGTCGCCGGCCCTGAGCGGCGCGTTGACGATGGTGCCGGCTTCGCCCGTCTCGCTGCGGGCGCCGGTGCCGGGATAGAGCGGCATCTCGTGGGTCGAGGCGTAGAGCACGCTCGGATCGGTCCAGAAGATCGCCTGGGTGCCGTTGCCGTGATGCACGTCGAAATCCATGATCGCCACGCGCTCCAGCCCGTGGGCGGCCTGGGCGTGGCGGGCGGCGATGGCGGCATTGTTGAAGAAGCAGAAGCCCATGGCGCGTGCCGGCTCGGCATGGTGGCCGGGCGGGCGGGAGGCGGAGAAGGCGTTCTTCGCCCGGCCGGCCATGACCGTGTCGACCGCCAGCATGGCGCCGCCCGCCGCGTGCAGGGCGGCGGCGAAGGTGCCGGGCGACATCGCCGTGTCGGAATCGATGGCGACGAAGCCCTCGTCGTCGTGCGGGTTGAGCCGGCGCAGCGCCTCGACATGGGCGCGGGGATGGCAGCGGATGATCGCCTCGAGCGGCGCCTCGGGCGCCTCCAGCCGCAGGAGATCGTCGAAGGCGGGGTCCGCCAGGGTCTGCTCCACCGCCAGGATGCGGTCGATCCGCTCGGGATGCCCGCGCGGGGTCTCGTGCCTGGTATAGGCGGGGTGGGAGACGAGCAGCGTGGTCATGCGGAATCCTGCGCTGGCATCGGGCTCGTGGACGACTTGCCGCCGCAGCGGCCAACGGCGGATCGGATCGGCCCGGACGGGCGCCCGAGCCGCGCGGCTCACCCGGCGTCCATGCCCTCGCCGAGGACGACGCCCGGCGGCGGCACGCTGTCGTCGGGCACGAAGAAATCGGGCGCCAGCATCTGGCTCGGATCGACCCGGTACTGCTCGAAGTCGGTAACGCCTTCGCGTGCCAGAAATGTGTCGTCGATCAGAAAGTTCCCGGAGAAGGCCGCGGGCTTGCCGAAGATGCGCCAGGCCGCGTCGGCGATGATCTCGGGCTTGCGCGAGCGGCGCATCAGCGCTTCGCCCCCGAGGACGTTCCGGATCGCCGCCGTGGCGATGGTGGTGCGCGGCCACAGCGCGTTGACCGCGACCTTGCCGCGCAATTCGCCGGCCAGGCCCAGCACCACCAGGCTCATGCCGAACTTGGCCATGGAATAGGCGGTGTGCGGCGCGAACCACTTTTCCTGCATGTCGAGCGGCGGCGACAGCATCAGGATGTGCGGGTTGGGCGCGGCGAGGAGATGGGGGATCGCCAGCTTGGAGACCAGGAAGGTGCCGCGCGCATTGATCTGGTGCATCAGGTCGAAGCGCTTCATCTCGGTGTCGGCCGCCTTGGTCATCGAGATGGCGGAGGCGTTGTTGACCACGATGTCGATGCCGCCGAAGGCCTGCGCCGTCTGGTCCAGGGCCTTCTTGACGGTCTCCTCGTCGCGCACGTCGACCACCAGCGGCAGCGCCCTGCCGCCCGCCCGCTCGATCGCCTCGGCGGCGGAATGGATCGTGCCCTCGAGCTTGGGGTGCGGCGTGTCGGTCTTGGCGGCGATGGCGATGTTGGCGCCGTCCCTGGCCGCCCGGAGGGCGATGGCGAGGCCGATCCCCCGCGAGGCGCCGGTGATGAACAGGGTCTTGTGGGCGAGCGACATGGCGGATCCGCGATGGTGGTGCTGAGGCTTCTTACACGAAAGGCTGGGCGTCGGCGCGGCTCAGGCAGCCGCGCCGAACCCCGCCCCAAGCGCATCCGCCCCCTCCATCACGCTGGCGGCCAGGCCCGTGGCGCCGGCGGCGATCTGGCCGGCGAAGAAGCGGGCGGTGTCGACGCGCAGGGTATGGGCGGCGTCCTCCGCCCCCTCCGCCTGGGCCCGCGCCGCGGCTTCGGCCTCGCGCGCCAGGGCGACGCCGCCGGCCGCCACGGCGAACAGCCGGAGATAGGGCGTGGCGCTGGCGAGCGCGTCGGCCGGGCGGGAGCTCGCCGCGTGCAGCATCCACTCCGTCGTGCTCTCCAGCGCGTCGACCGCCGAGGCCAGCGGCCGCAGCACCGCGGCGGAGAGATGGTTGGTGCGGGCGATGGTCGCCAGCGACTGGCGCAGCTCGCCGATGGTCCGGCGCACCACCGCGCCGTCCTCCAGCGACAGCTTGCGCATGGCAAGGTCGATCGCCTG
This sequence comes from Labrys wisconsinensis, assembly GCF_030814995.1. Classification (GTDB taxonomy): domain Bacteria; phylum Pseudomonadota; class Alphaproteobacteria; order Rhizobiales; family Labraceae; genus Labrys; species Labrys wisconsinensis. The sequence continues at coordinate 266,150 of NZ_JAUSVX010000006.1, forward strand.
GATGCCGTTGGTGCCTTCGTAGATGGCGGTGATGCGGGCATCGCGCATCCATTGCGCCGCGCCGGTCTCCTCGATGAAGCCGGCGCCGCCGTGCACCTGCACGCCGAGCGAGGCGACCTCGTTGGCGATGTCGGTGGCGAAGGCCTTGGCCACCGGCGTGAGCAGCGCGGCCCGATGCTGCGCCGCCTGCCGGGCCGCCTCGTCCGCGCCGGTGCGCGCCCGGTCGAGCGCCTCGGCCACCTGGTAGCACAGGCCCCGCGCCGCCACGGTCTTGGCCCGCATCTCCAGCAGCATGCGCCGCACGTCGGGATGCTCGACGATCGGGCTCATGCCCTCGCCGGTCCAGCCCGGCGCCTTGCCCTGGCGCCGCTCGCGCGCATAGGACAAGGCCTGCTGATAGGCGCCCTCGGCCGCGGCCACGCCCTGCAGGCCGACCTGCAGGCGCGCGTTGTTCATCATCGTGAACATGCAGGCGAGGCCCTTGTGCTCCTCGCCGATCAGCCAGCCGGTGGCCCCGCCCTTGTCGCCATAGGTCATGGTGCAGGTCGGCGAGCCGTGGATGCCGAGCTTGCGCTCGACGCCGGCGCAGGCGACGTCGTTGCGCTCGCCGAGGCTCCCGTCCTCGTTCACCAGGAGCTTCGGCACCAGGAACAGCGAGATGCCGCGCGTGCCGGCCGGCGCATCCGGCAGGCGGGCCAGCACGAGGTGGACGATGTTGTCGGTGAGGTCATGCTCGCCATAGGTGATGAAGATCTTGGTGCCGGTGATCCGGTAGCTGCCGTCCTCCCGGCGCTCGGCGCGGGCGCGCAGCGCCCCGAGGTCGGAGCCCGCCTGCGGCTCGGTGAGGTTCATCGTGCCGGTCCATGTTCCCTTGACCAGCTTGTCCAGATAGGTCTTGCGCAGCGTCTCGGAAGCGTGCGTCGTCAGCGCCTCCACCGCGCCCATGGTCAGGAGCGGCGCCAGGCCGAAGGCGAGGGAGGCGCCGTTCCACATCTCCGCGCAGGCGGCGTTGAGCAGCAGCGGCAGGCCCTGGCCGCCGAGCTCGGCCGGGGCGGCGAGGGCGTTCCAACCGCCTTCGGTCCAGGCCTCGTAGGCCTCGCGCCAGCCGGGCGCGGTCGTGACCTTGCCGTCCGCGAACGTCACCCCCGCCGTGTCCCCGACGCGGCGCAGCGGCGCGAGCTTGTCGGTGGCGAAGCGCCCGGCCTCCTCCAGGATGGCATCGACCGTGTCGGCGCTCGCATCCGGGAACAGCCCGTCCGCGGCCAGGGCGTCGAGGCCGGCGACATGGCGCAGGGAGAAGGCGATGTCGGCGATGGGCGCGCGATAGCTCATGGCGGTTCCGTTTCGAGTCGGGCGAAAGATCGGCGCGACCTTGGCGGAATGCGGGCGCGGGAGCAATCGTCCGATGCAGTTTCGCGCCACCGCGACCCCGCGCCTCTTGACGGGCCGGCCGGGCAGGCGCAATGGGCGCCATGGACGGCAGGATCGAGACGAGGGGGCGCGGCGTCGGCCGGCCGGCATCGCTGCGCGGCACCGCGCCGGCGTGCATTGCGGCAGGGCGTCGGGGACCCCTCCCATGACGCTCCACCTCGACGCCGCGCCCGCGGCCATCGCCCGCGCGGCGGCGATCCTGGCCGAGGGCGGCCTCGTCGCCTTTCCCACCGAGACCGTCTACGGCCTCGGCGCCGACGCCACCAACGGCCGCGCCGTGGCCGGCATCTATGCCGCCAAGGGCCGGCCGAGCTTCAACCCGCTCATCGCCCATGTCACCGGGCTCGAGGCGGCGCGGCGCCATGGCCTGTTCTCCGCCGATGCGCAGCGGCTGGCGCGCGCCTTCTGGCCCGGCCCGCTGACCCTGGTGGTGCCGAAGGCGCCGGGCTCGATCGTCAGCGACATCGCCACCGCCGGGCTCGACAGCCTGGCGCTGCGCGTGCCGTCCCACCCCGTCGCCCGCGCCATCCTGGCCGCGGTCGATCGGCCGGTGGCCGCGCCCTCGGCCAACCGCTCCGGCCATGTCAGCCCGACCGCCGCCGCCCATGTCGCCGCCGACCTCGACGGCCGCATCGACGCCATCGTCGACGGCGGCCCGACCGATGTCGGCGTCGAATCCACCATCCTCGCCTGCCTGGATGGCCGTGTCGCCCTGCTGCGCCCGGGCGGGGTGACGCGCGCCGCGATCGAAGCCGTGCTCGGCCACCCGCTGGCGGAAGGCCCGGAGGGTGCGGCGGAGGCGGAGAACGACGCGCCGCTCGCCCCCGGCATGCTGGCTTCGCACTATGCGCCGCGGGCGCGGGTTCGGCTCGACGCCCGCACGGTGCGTCCCGGAGAGGCCTGGCTCGGCTTCGGCCCCGCCGCCCCCGAAGGCACGCCGGCGGTTGCCCGCAACCTCAGCCCCTCCGGCGATCTCGCAGAGGCGGCCGCCAACCTGTTCGGCATGCTGCGCGCGCTCGACCTCGCCGGCACCGCCACCATCGCCGTCGCCGCCATCCCGGCCGAGGGCCTGGGCGAGGCGATCCGCGACCGCCTGGCCCGGGCGGCGGCGCAGCGATAGGGGCGGCGCCGGCGTGCGGCTCATCCGCGCCGGCTTCCGGTTGCATTCGCTGTTGAACATAACGGGAACATCGCTATGATCCGCCGGCCAACCGGAGAGACCGACGCCATGAACCGCATCCGCACCGCCTGTCTTCTCGTTTGCCTGCTCGTCCCCGCCGGCCCGGTGCTGGCCGCGGAGGAGGGCGGCTGCTCCGCCTTCAAATGGCCGCTCGCCCGCGAGCAGGCGTGGCTGGCGGCGGCCCATCCCTCGGTCTCGTCGGGCGACTCGACGCCGAAGCCCGAGGGCGCGCTGACGCTCAAGCTGCAGCCCGTCGACAAGGTGTCCTTCGATCCCGCGCCGGACCGCAAGCCCGCCGCCGGCAGCTTCGGCGCCACCCTCGCCATCGGCGACGTCGGCCAGGACGGCATCTACCAGGTGACGCTGTCGGACGAAGCCTGGGTCGACGTGGTGCAGGACGGCGTCAAGGTGAAGTCGAGCGCCTTCAGCGGCCAGAAGAACTGCCCGGGCCTGCGCAAGAGCGTGCGCTTCAAGCTGAAGGCCGGACCGGCGGTCCTGCAGATCAGCGGGGCCAAGGCCGAGCAGATCAACGTGGCGGTCGGCCCGGCGACCTGAGCCGCGGTCGCCGGCATGGGCTCGGCGGCGCTCCCGGCGCCGTCGGCGGCGCGTCGATCCGCCGTCCCGGCGTTTCGAGACTAGCCAAGCCGCCGGCATCGTCATATTGCTTCGTACATTCCGATAGCCCGATGGAATGTCCGGAGCCGCAGGGTCGGCGCGGGCGTGCCTTGGGGGGGAAGGCACGAGGAGGAGCCGATGTCGCACGATCTGCAGTTCTACATTGACGGGGCCTGGGTGGACCCGATCGCTCCGAGCGTGCTCGACGTGATCGATCCGTCGAACGAGGACGCCTTCGCCCGCATCTCGCTCGGCTCCAAGGCCGACGTCGACAAGGCGGTGGCGGCGGCCCGGCGGGCCTTCGCCACGTTCGGCTTCACCAGCCGGGCCGAGCGGCTGGAACTGCTGCGCCGCATCGTCGAGGTCTACAAGAAGCGGCGCCACGACCTCGCCCTCGCCGTGTCGCGCGAGATGGGCGCCCCGCGCCAGTTCGCCCTGGAGAGCCAGGTCGGCATCGGCCTCGCTCATCTGGAAAAGATCGTCCAGGTGCTGGAGAGCTTCGAGTTCGAGCACGTCAAGGGCTCCTCGCTGGTGGTCAAGGAGCCGATCGGCGTGGTCGGCCTGATCACGCCCTGGAACTGGCCGCTGAACCAGATCACCTGCAAGGTCGGTCCGGCGCTCGCCGCCGGCTGCACCATGGTGCTGAAGCCGAGCGAGATCGCGCCGCTCGACGCGATCATCTTCGCCGAGATCCTCGACGAGGCGGGCGTGCCCAAGGGCGTGTTCAACCTCGTCAACGGCGACGGGCCGACCGTCGGCCAGGCGCTCGCCAGCCATCCCGATGTCGACATGATGTCCTTCACCGGCTCGACCCGGGCCGGCATCCTGGTGGCCAAGGCTGCCGCCGACACGGTCAAGCGCGTCCACCAGGAGCTCGGCGGCAAGTCGGCCAACATCCTGTTCCCGGACGTCGACCTCGCCGTCGCCGTGCGCAAGGGCGTGGCGGGCTGCTTCGGCAACAGCGGCCAGTCCTGCAACGCGCCGACGCGCATGTTCGTGCCGCGCGACCGGCACGACGAGGCGGCGGAGCATGCCAAGGCCGCGGCCGAGACCTATGTCGTCGGCGCGGCCGACGCTTCGGGCACCAATCTCGGGCCCGTGGTCAGCCAGATCCAGTACGACAAGATCCAGGACCTGATCGAGAGCGGCATCGCCGAGGGCGCGCGGCTGGTGACGGGCGGGCCGGGCCGGCCGGCCGACCTCAACCGCGGCTATTACGTCCGCCCCACCGTCTTTGCCGACGTCAGGCCGGACATGCGCATCGCCCGCGAGGAGATCTTCGGGCCGGTGCTGTCGATCCTGCCCTATGACAGCGTCGAGCAGGCGGTCGATCAGGCCAACGACACCGTCTACGGCCTGGCCTCCTACATCCAGACCAAGGATATCCGCAAGGCGCGGGACGTGGCGGCCCGCATGCGCACCGGCAACGTGCACATCAACTATCCCGCCTGGGACGCCGGCATGCCGTTCGGCGGCTACAAGCAGTCGGGCAACGGCCGCGAATATGCCGAATACGGCCTGGAGGACTTCCTGGAGATCAAGGGCATCCTCGGCTACGACGCCGCCTGAGGCCGTGGGCCTCCTGCAGGGCCGCCGCCCGGCGGTCCTGGACAGCTGGGCTCCCCGTTCGGGAGCCCTTTTGCCGGGCGGCGAGGCCCGGCGATCCCAGCCTCCGGCCTGCCCGTCCGCGCCGGGGCCGCGGCAGCCCGTCACGGAAATTTGCCCTAGGCAGGGCCGCCTCATCGCGATATTCATTCGAATATAACGATTAACGGAGGAGGCACCCGACATGACGATTGCGATCCGCAGGCCGGCCCTGGGCTCGGCCGCCACGGCCTTCATGGCCAAGAAGCATCAGATGCTGATCGACGGGAAATGGGTCGACGCCCGCAGCGGCGAGACCTTCTCGGTGGAGGATCCAGCCACCAACGAGATCATCGCCCACGTGCCGGCCGGCGACAAGGCCGACATCGACCTCGCCGTGGCGGCCGCCCGCCGCGCCTTCGAGACCGGCCCCTGGTCGCGGATCTCGCCGAAGGACCGCCAGCGCCTGGTCTGGTCGCTCGGCGACCTCCTGGAGCGGCACGCCGACGAGCTGGCCGAGCTCGAGGCCCTCGACAACGGCAAGCCGGTGACCAATGCCCGCCGCGACGACGTGCAGGGCTCGATCGACATGTTCCGCTACATGGCGGGCTGGGCGACCCGGCTGAACGGCGAGCAGATCCAGGTCTCCACCCCCGGCAACTGGCACGTCTACAGCCTGCGCGAGCCGGTCGGCGTGGTCGGCCAGATCATTCCGTGGAACTTCCCGCTGATGATGGCGGCCTGGAAGCTGGCGCCGGCGCTGGCGGCGGGCTGCACCATCGTGCTCAAGCCGGCCGAGCAGACGCCTCTCTCGGCGCTGCGGGTGGGCGAGCTGGTCACCGAGGCGGGCTTCCCCGACGGCGTGCTCAACATCGTCACCGGCTTCGGCGAGACCGCGGGCGCGGCGCTGTCCCTGCACCCCGACGTCGACAAGGTCGCCTTCACCGGCTCCACCGAGGTCGGCAAGATCATCGTCCGGGCCGCTGCCGGCAACCTCAAGCGCGTGTCGCTGGAGCTCGGCGGCAAGTCGCCCGCCATCGTCTTCCCCGACGCCGACCTCGATCTGGCCGTCGCCGGCACGGCGAGCGCCATCTTCTACAACCAGGGCCAGTGCTGCACCGCCGGCTCGCGCCTCTTCGCCCACAAGTCGGTCTATGACCGGATCGTCGAGGGCGTCGCCGCCGAGGCCGGCAAGCTCAAGCTCGGCCACGGCCTCGACCCCAGCGTCACCCTCGGGCCGCTCGTCTCCCAGGAGCAGCACACCCGCGTCACCGGCTTCCTCGACTCCGGCCGCCAGGAAGGCGCCGAGATCGTGACCGGCGGCAAGGTCCATGGCAACCAGGGCTATTTCGTCGAGCCGACGGTGCTGGCGCAGACCAACCGCACCATGCGCGTGGTCCGCGAGGAGATCTTCGGGCCGGTCGTCTGCGTCCAGTCCTTCGACGACGACGACCTCGACGCCGTGGCCAGGTTCGCCAACGACACCGAGTACGGCCTGTCCTCGAGCGTGTGGACGCGCAACCTGAAGGTGGCGCACACCATGGCCCGCAAGATCCGGGCCGGCACCGTGTGCATCAACACCCACAATTACGGCGATCCCGCCTGGCCCTTCGGCGGCTACAAGCAGTCCGGCTGGGGCCGCGAGATGGGCAAGGAAGTGATGGAGCACTACACCGAGACCAAGGCGGTCGCGGCCAGGCTCTGAGCCGGCGTCGTCCCATTAGTCTCGACGCGATGGCCGGGGCGCGCCCCGGCCATTTCCTCGTCGAGAGGGTGGGTCCCACGCGGCGGGCGTGCCGGCCGGGCGCCCTGAAAGCCGGTTGTCGTTTTCCTCGAATGGACGCACGATATGGAATCGTTCCAGTGGACCGATCCATGTCGACACGTGTCACGTTGCGCCTCGATTTCGACGAGGACCGCCGCCTCGGTCCCGGCAAGATCGCGCTGCTGGAGGCGATCCACCGGCACGGTTCCATCGCTGCGGCCGGCCGCGAGTTCGGCATGGCATATCGGCGCGCCTGGCTGCTCACCGACGAGCTCAACCGCATGTTCGCCCAGCCCCTGGTGCACGCCAGGGGTGGCGGCAAGAACGGCGGCGGCGCCGAGCTGACCGACCTCGGCAGCAAGGTCGTCACCCTCTATCGCGAGGCCGAGACCAAGGTCCGCGCGAGCGCCTCGAGCGAGATCGAGCGTCTGGAGCACTGCCTGTCCCTGCTGGCGCCTTCCGAGGCGGCCGGTGGCACCTGACGGATCGTCAGGTGTCGGTTGCCTCCCGGTCGCGGCCATGCCATGGTCGCCGCTATATCCAACAAGGTATTACGGAATGTCCATGATCAGGGTCAGTCGCCGCTGGATCTCCGCGGCTTTCGTCGCGCTGGCGCTCACCGCTCCGGCGCGGGCGGCCGAGACCGTGACGGTGTTCGCTGCGGCGAGCCTCAAGAACGCCCTCGACGACGCCGCTGCCGCGTTCAAGACCAAGACCGGCATCGAGATCAAGGCGAGCTATGCCGCTTCCTCAGCCCTGGTGAAGCAGATCGAGCAGGGCGCTCCGGCAGACCTCTTCGCTTCCGCCGACACCAACTGGATGGACTATGCCGACAAGCACGGCCTGATCCAGCAGCAGAGCCGCATCCATCTCCTCGGCAACGCGCTGGTGGTGATCGCGCCGAAGGATTCCAAGGTCGAGAGCCTGCCGCTGACGACCGCCGATTTCGACAAGGCCCTCGGCGACGGCAAATGGGCGACGGGCACCGTGACCAGCGTGCCCTGCGGCATCTACGCCAAGCAATCCCTGACCAAGCTCGGCATGTGGTCGGCGGCAGAGCCGAAGCTCGCCCAGACCGACAATGTCCGCGCCGCCCTGCAATTCGTCTCGCGCGGCGAGGCGGCGCTCGGTGTCGTCTATCAGACCGACGCCAACGCCGACCCGGGCGTGAAGGTGGTGGCGACCTTTCCGGAAGACACGCACGAGCCGATCGTCTATCCCTTTGCCCTGACGAAGGAGGCGAAGGGCGAGGCCCCGGGCAAGTTCCTCGCCTTCCTCGCCAGCGACGAGGCCAAGCCGTTCTTCGAGAAGCAGGGCTTCGTCCTCCTGAAGCGTTGATTCGAGGAGAGAACGGTGAAGCTGAGCGCGCGCAACCAGATCAAGGGCACCATCAAGTCCGTCACCAAGGGCCAGACCACGGCGCATGTGCAGCTCGAGGTCAACGGCACCGTCATCACCGCCTCGATCACCAACGAGGCGGTGGATGCGCTGAACCTCAAGGTCGGCCAGAGCGCCTATGCCGTGATCAAGGCCTCCGACGTGATGGTCGCGATCGACTGAGCATGGTGCGGCTGAACGAGATCCGCGCCGGCGAGGTCGCGGTCGAGCCGCCGGCGCCGACCGATGCGGGGCTGGTCTTCATCGGCCGCATCCGCACGCCCTGGAGCTCGCGGCTCGACTGCCCGCGCCAGGGCCGCATCGACGGCCCGACCTGCCGCATCGAGATCTTCCAGCCCTGGGTCCCGGCGCTGGCCGGGATCCAGGCGTTCGGCCGTCTGGAGGTGCTCTACTGGCTGCACGAGTCGCGCCGCGATCTCGTGCGCCAGAGCCCCGCGAATGACGGCACGACCCGCGGCACCTTCGCCCTGCGCTCGCCGGTGCGCCCGAACCCGATCGGCACCTCCTTGGTCGGCCTCGTCGCCGTCGACGGCGCCACGCTCCTGGTGCGCGGCCTCGACTGCCTCGACGGCACGCCGCTGATCGACCTCAAGCCCGACCGCAGCCTCTTCACCCCGCTCGCCCCACCGCAGCCCGGCGACTTCGAGGTGGGGGACGCCGTCTGACGGCGACCCTTGGGAGGACGCCAATGCCGATGAAGAGTCCTCCGCACCCCGGCAGCCTCGTCAAGGACGAGCTGGAGGCCATGGGTCTCTCCGTTGCCGAGGCGGCGCAGGGATTGGGCGTCACGCGACAGCAACTCTACAAGGTCATCAAGGGCGACAGCGCCGTCAGTCCAGATATGGCCCTGCGGCTCGAAAAGGCGATCGGCGGTACGGCGGCCGCTTGGCTGCGGATGCAGACGGCATTCGACCTCGCGCAAGTCCGCCAACGCGAAGCCGAGATCGTCGTGACGCGGCTCGTCCCCAAGGTCGCCTGAGGCCGTCTCGCGCCGCCAATGGGTTCCACCACGGCGGGCGGTATCGAGGTGGGTGGCGCCGCCCCCGTCGTGAGTTCTGCACTCTCCGCCTGACCCAAGCGGGGGCTATGACGGCCCGACGGGGTAGCGGTGTCCCGTCGCCAGCCGGTGGAAGGCGATGCCGAGGGCGACGATGGCTGCGGCGCCCGCGAGCACCGGCACGAACAGGAACGGCCAGGAGGCGCCGGCCAGAACGACCACGATCGGATCCGCGCCCGCGGGTGGATGGGTGGTGCCGCTCAGCAGCATCGCGGCGATGGCGAGCCCGACGCCGAGGCCGAAGGCGAGCGGCGTCGCCCCGAGCAGGGCGAAGGCGGCAAGGCCCACCGCGGTCGAGACCAGATGCCCGCCGATGACGTTGCGCGGTTGCGCCAGCGGGCTCTGCGGCAGGGCGAACACCAGGACGGAGCTCGCGCCGAACGGGGCGATCAGGAGGAGGATGCCCGAAGCCTGCGTCGTCGCCGCCAGCAGGGTGACGGCCAGGAAGCCGCCGGTGCCGGCGAGGGCGGCGTTGGCCAGGGCCCGGCGCGAGACCGCCAGGCCGAGGCGCGCGGCGAACGGGCGGGCGGCGGAGCCGGCGCCCTCGTCCGAGGTCATGATGACATTCCTTTCCGGGGCGCGAGGCCGGCGCCGTCGGTGCCGGCCTCCGGGCGTCAGACCGCCTTCTTGAACTTCGCCGCCTCCTCCGAGCCCCCGGTGGCGTTGCCGGCGCTGTAGGAGCGCGCGCCGACGCCGGCGAGCTTGCCGCCGTCGACGATCAGGTATTCGTCCCGGATCGGCCGGCCCTCGAACCAGCATTCCAGGATCTCGCGGGTCCCGGCGGCATAGCGCGCCTGCGCCGAGAGCGAGGTGCCGGAGATGTGCGGCGTCATGCCGTGATGCGGCATGCTGCGCCAGGGATGGTCGGCCGGCGGCGGCTGCGGGAACCAGACGTCGCCGGCATAGCCGGCGAGCTGGCCGTCCTCCAGCGCCTTGGCCACGGCGGTGCGGTCGCAGATCTTGCCGCGCGCCGTGTTCACGAGATAGGCGCCGCGCTTCATCCTGGCGAGCATCCCGGCGTCGAACAGGTTCTCGGTCTCCGGGTGCAGCGGGCAATTGATGGTGACGACGTCGCAGACCTCGACCATGTCCTCCACCGTCGGGTGCCAGGTGAGGTTCAGCTCCTTCTCCACTGCCTCCGGCAGGCGATGCCGGTCGAAATAATGCAGGTGCATGTCGAAGGGCTTCAGCCGGCGCAGGACGGCGAGGCCGATGCGGCCGGCGGCGACCGTCCCGACATGCATGCCCTCGACGTCGTAGGAGCGGGCGACGCAATCGGCGATGTTCCAGCCGCCCTTCACCACCCATTGGTAGGAGGGGATGTAGTTGCGCACCAGCCCGAGGATCATCATCACCACGTGCTCGGAGACGCTGATCGAGTTGCAGAACGTCACCTCGGCGACGGTGATGCCGCGGTCGATGGCGGCCTGCAGGTCGACATGGTCGGAACCGATGCCGGCGGTCAGCGCCAGCTTCAGCTTCGGTGCCCTGGCGATGCGCTCGGCGGTGAGGTAGGCCGGCCAGAACGGCTGCGAGATCACCACCTCGGCGTCGTGCAGTTCCCGTTCGAGCACCGAATCCGGCCCGTCCTTGCTCGACGTCACCACCAGCGTGTGACCGTTGGCCTCCAGATATTGGCGCAGGCCGAGCTCGCCGGAGACGCTGCCGAGCAGCGCGCCGGGCTGGAAGTCGAGTCCCCTGGGCGTCGGCAGGGTCTGGCCGTCGGGATAGCGCTCGATCCTCGGCAGATCATCGCGCGCATAGGTCTTCGGATAGCCGTCGACCGGATCGTCGTACAGAACACAAACGACCTTCGCCATGTCCTCTCCGTCCTTCTCTGAGCTGTGAAAGGAGGAACGTCGACGGCTCTGCGCGCAGCAAAGGTCCGCGGTCGCGCCGATGCGGCACGATGCTTCGAGGCTGCCCTGATGGACGATCGGCCCTGGATGTTCCCCGCCCGATGAGCCTGCGGAATCTTCGGATCCGCCTTGCCTCATCGAACGGATGCAGCTTGTCGTCTCCCGAGGGCGAAATCCAATGAAAGTCTTGGAAGAGCTGATAGCCGGCGTCGATCAGGCGCCGACGCGGGCCGCGGTGAAGGCGGCCTCGATGTCGGCGGTCAGCGCCGCGGCCATCAGCGCATCCGCCATGGGGGAGCGGGGGTGGCGATCGGAGAGGACGAGGCCGATCGACTGGCTGTGGACGGGATCGATCAGGCGGACGGCGGTGAGGTCCGGGGCGCCGCCGAAGACGTGGAAGAACGTGTGCGGCACGATGCTGGTCCAGGTGCCCAGGCGCAGGTGCGAGCCGATGCCGAGGAAGGAGTTGCTGACCACCGCCGGGCGGATCCGGACGCCGACCGACCGCGCCACCTTGTCGATGATGCGGCGGTTCTGCATGTCCTCGCTGAGCAGGCAGAGCGGCTGTGCCGCCGCCTCGCGCCAGCCGAGCGTGACCCGTCCCGCCAGCGGGTGGTCGCGGCGCGCGACGAAGACGTAGCGCTCGCGGTACAGCGGCACGCGGCGGACGCGCTCCAGCGGCTCGTTCTCCAGATAGGTCAGGCCGCCGTCGAGCTCGAAGGCGTCGAGGCCCTGCTGGATGGCGCGCGAGGTCATCGAGCGGATGTCCACCGTCGCGCCCGGATGTGCCGCGCAGAAGCGCGCCGTCAGGAAGGCCACCGACGGCATCGCCGCCGGGATGACCCCGAGACGGAGGACGCCGGTCAGGCCCTGGCGCGCGCCGGTGAGGTCGTCGCGCAGGTTGTCGTAGTCGGTGAGGATTTGCCGGCCCCAGGCGAGCACCTTCTCGCCCTCGGCGGTGAGCCCGACGAAGCGATGATCGCGGACCACGAGCCGGGCATCCAGGTCCTCCTCCAGCTTGCGGATCGCGGCCGACAGGGTCGGCTGGGCGACGTTGCAGGCCAAGGCCGCCTTGGCGAAGTGACGCTCGCGCGCCAGGGTGACGAAATAGGAGAGGTGGCGGATGAGCATGCAGAGCCGACGGTCGGGCCGATCGCTATTCCCTTTAGAATATAGCGCATAGCATCTTTCATGGGACGGCGCATCCGCCCGCTCGCTCCCGCGCCGCGTCCCATCGAAGCCGATGCCTATCCCGCCAGCGGCCCGGGAATCGCTTCGGCGGCCCGGCGCTCGAGCTCGGCCTCGTGCCGGCGGAAGAACATCGAGCCGGCGACGACGGCGATGGCGGCGGCGGCGAGGAGCGCCAGGCCGACCGGGCCGGCCACCCGCTTCACCGTTTCACCGAAGAGATAGGCGCCACCCCCGAACAGGCTGGCCCAGGCGAGGCCTCCCAGCGCGTTCATCAGCAGGAAATGCGGCCAAGGCATCCGGTTGGCGCCCGCCAGCACCGCAGCGAAGGCCCGCAGGAAGGCGACGAAGCGGCCGAAGAACACGATCTTGCCGCCGTGGCGCCGGAACAGATATTGCCCGATCCTGAGCCGCGCCTCGGTGAGATGGAGGTGGTGGCCGTAGCGCACGAGCAGGCGCACCCCGACGAGGCGCCCGATGGCATAGCCCAGATTGTCGCCGACGATCGCTGCCGCAGCCGCCACGGCCACGACGGAGCCGATGCCGAGGCGATGGGTCGTCCCCGCGAAGATCGCGGCCCCCACCAGGGCCGTCTCGCCCGGCATGGGCACGCCCATGCTCTCCAGCATCACCACGGCGAACAGGAGCCAGAGCCCGTAGGCGGGGATCAGGTCGACGATGGAGCCGGGCGACAGGACGTCCATGCCGATCCTGCGGATTTGCCGGACGGCCGACGGGCCGCCCTCACGGCATCATGCCATGCCGGCGGCAGCCCGGCGAGCGCGCCGGGCGGGCGGCGGTGCCGGCTCGTGTCCCTGGGACAGGTCTTCGAGGATCGGGCAATGCGGCCGGCCGTCGCCGTGGCAATGGGCGGCGAGATGGCGCAGCGTCCGCGCCATCTCCTGCAGCGCCCGCATCTTGGCCTCCAGCTCGCCGACATGCGCCAGGGCGATGCGCTTGACATCGGCGCTGGCCCGCGAGCGGTCGCTCCACAGCTTCAGGAGCTCCGCCATCTGCTCGACGGAGAAGCCGAGGTCGCGGGCGCGTCGGATGAAGCGCAGCGTGTGCACGTCGCTGTCCGCATAGACCCGGTATCCCGCCGCGGTGCGGGCGGCGCCCGGCATCAGCCCGATCGACTCGTAGTAGCGGATCATCTTGGCCGAGACGCCGGAGGCCTTCGCCGCTTCGCCGATGTTCATGACCGTCTTCCCTCCCGCTCGCTCTCAGGCCGTCGCGCGGAAGCGGTTCAGCCGCAGCGCATTGGCGACGACGAACACGCTCGACAGCGCCATCGCGCCGGCTGCCAGCATCGGCGAGAGCAGCATGCCGTCGACGGGATAGAGCACGCCGGCCGCCACCGGGATCAGCGCCGCGTTGTAGGCGAAGGCCCAGAACAGGTTCTGGTGGATGTTGCGCATGGCGGCGTGCGACAGGGCGACGGCGTTGGCGACGCCGGCGAGCTCCCCGGACATCAGCACGACATCGGCGCTCTCGATGGCGATGTCGGTGCCGGTGCCGATGGCGATGCCGACATCGGCGGCAGCCAGCGCCGGGGCGTCGTTGATGCCGTCGCCGACGAAGGCGACGCGCCGACCGCCGGCCGCGAGCCGGCGCACCGCCTCGACCTTGCCCTCGGGCAGCACCTCGGCCTCGACCGTGCCGATGCCGAGCCGGCGGGCGATCGCCTCGGCGGTGCGGCGATTGTCGCCCGTGACCATCGCGACCTCCAGGCCGAGCGCCCGCAGCGCCGCGATCGCCGTCGGCGCGCCGGGCTTGATCGGGTCGGCGACGGCGAGGATGGCGGCGAGGCGGCCGTCGACGGCCACGTAGAGCGGCGACTTGCCATCGCCGCCGAGCCGGGCGGCCTCGGCGGCGAAGGGCGCGACGTCGATGCCGAGCCGCCGCATATAGCGGTCGGCGCCGACCGCCACCCGCCGCCCGTCGACGAGGCCGGCGGCGCCGTGGCCCGGCACGGCCTCGAATTGATCCACGGATGCGGCCGCGGCGCCGCGCCGTGCCGCCGCCCGCAGGATCGCCTCGGCCAGGGGGTGCTCGGAACGCGCTTCCACCGCGGCGGCGAGGCCGAGCACCGCGTCCTCGGCAAAGCCTTCGGCGGCGACGAGATCGGTCAGCTCCGGGCGGCCCGCCGTCAGCGTGCCGGTCTTGTCGAAGGCGACGATACCGGCTTCGCGCAGCGTCTGCAGCGCGTCGCCCTTGCGCAGGAGCACGCCCATGGCCGCCGCCCGGCCTGTCGCCACCATGATCGAGGTCGGCGTCGCCAGGCCCATGGCGCAGGGGCAGGCGATGATCAGCACCGCGACCGCATTGACCAGGGCGAAGCTCAGCGCCGGGCTCGGCCCGAAGGCGAGCCAGGTAGCGAAGGTCAGCGCCGCGGCGGCGATCACCGCCGGCACGAACCACATCGTCACCTTGTCGACCAGCGCCTGGATCGGCAGCTTGGCGCCCTGCGCCGTCTCGACCATGCGGATGATCCGGGCCAGCACCGTCTCGGCGCCTACCCCGGTGGCGCGGAAGGTGAAGCTGCCGGTCCGGTTGAGCGTGCCGCCCACCACGGCGGCGCCGATGCTCTTCGCCACCGGCAGGGGCTCGCCGGTGAGCATCGCCTCGTCGACGGTGGAGGCACCTTCGACCACCTCGCCGTCGACCGCGATCGTCTCGCCCGGGCGCACCAGCACGAGGTCGCCGACCGCGACCTCGCCGATCGGCAGCTCCAGGCTCTGCCCGTCGCGCTGCACCCGGGCGGTCCGGGGCCTCAGGCCGGCCAGCTTGCGGATCGCCTCGCTCGTCCGCCCCTTGGCGCGGGCCTCGAGCGTGCGGCCGAGCAGGATCAGCGTGACGATCACCGCCGCCGCCTCGTAGTAGACATTCGCCGTGCCGGCGGGCAGGGCGCCGGGTGCCAGCGTCGCCACCAGCGAGAAGGCCCAGGCCGCGCCGGCGCCGATGGCGACCAGGGCGTTCATGTCGGGCGCGCCGCGCAGCAGCGCCGGAATGCCGGCGCGGAAGAAGCGCAGGCCCGGCCCGAACAGCACGATCGTGCTCAGCACCAGCTGCGCATACCAGTTCCAGGGGCCGGCGGTCATGGCCAGCCAGTGGTGGAAGGCCGGGACGAGGTGGGCGCTCATCTCGACGGCGAAGATCGGCAGCGTCAGCACGGCGGCGAGCACGAGGCTGCGCTCCAGCCCGTTGAGCTCGGCGGCACGCGCCTGCTGCTCCCGGTCCGGCTCGTCCTGGGCGGCGGGGCGGCGCGCGGCGTAGCCCGCCGCCGCGACGGCGCGCTCCAGGGCGCCGGGCGGCACGGCGCCGGCGACGAAGCGCACGCTGGCCCGGCCCGTGGCGAGGTTGGCGCTCGCCGCCGTCACCCCCGGCACGCCCTTCAACGCCTTCTCGATGCGGCCGACGCACGAGGCGCAGCTCATGCCCTCGACGGTAAGCTCGGCCGTCTCCTCGCGGGCGGCATAGCCGGCACTCTCGATCGCCGCCACCGCGGCGGGCACGTCCGCCGGGCCGGCGAAGCTGACATCGGCACGCCCGGTCGCCAGGTTGACCGAGGCCGAGGCGACGCCTGGCGCGGCGGCGAGCGCCTTCTCGACACGGCGCACGCAGGAGGCGCAGGTCATGCCCTCGATGGCGATCTGCAGCGGCGGCGCCGCCGGAGCGGTCCGCGGGCGGTCTGTCGCAAGGGCTGTGGTCATGGCGCAGGATCCCGTTCGGTTCGACTGCAGAGATAGGTAGGGCTTCCCATCATGGGAAGGTCAAGGGCCGACTTGCGGACGGTGCGGCGGGCGGGTTGCCGTCATCGCACGGGATCCTCGACGTCATGGACGGGCTCGTCCCGTCCATCCACGCGAACGCGACAGTGGCAATATCCCCCCATCACGGCCGGCGCTCTTCTCTCGGCTCCTTGTGTTCGCTACGAAATCGAACGATTTCGTCGGGATGGGCGGATCAAGTCCGCCCATGACGGTCGCGGTTGGTGTGTCCGTCGCGCGCGCTCCTTCGTCGTGGCTGGAGTCTCATCGGCCCGCCCGTCATGGCTGCATAGGTTTGTCTATGGTTGTATAGACAAGCTGTGCCCGCGAGCCGCGTCGCTGCCGAAAGCCCTTGACCTTCCAACCGTTGGAAGGCCTACGACTCGCTCGACAGCGTTCGAGGAGAAGACAGATGCTGAAGCTGAAGGTTCCGGAGATGAGCTGCGGCCATTGCGCGGCCACCATCGAGAAGGCGGTCAGGAGCGTCGATCCCGCGGCGCGGCTGGCCATCGACGTCGGCGCGCAGACCGTCACGGTCGAGACGCGGGCCGAGCCGGCCGCAGTTCGCGAGGCGATCCGCTCCGCCGGCTACGAGACCGAGGCGCTGGCCGCCTGAAGCCGGCGCGTCACTTGAAGCGTTCGCAGAAGGTCGGGGCCGCGCCGGCGCCCGAGGGCGGACGCCCCAGCGAGCGCCACCAGCGCTCCAGGCTCTCGCGCCGCGGCTGCAGCCGCACCGCGAGGCCCTGCGTCGTCGCCAGCCAGTCGGGAAACAACGCCTCGGGCACGGCGATCACCACGGGAATGTCGCGCTCGATCGCCTCGGCCAGGACGTCGGTGAGCCCGGCCCCGGCTGCTTCCTGCGATCCCCAGCGGTTGAGCGCGACGAGATCGGGCTGCCGCTTCAGCGCCTCGATGAGCCGGACGCCGATGCCCTGCAGGGCCGTGCCGCAAGCCGCGGCCGGCTCCCGGTCGGGACGGCGGTCGTCGTCGGGGATCAGGCGGAGGTCGACCGAGCCGTCGAAGCCGGATCGGGCCGGCGCCCGCTGCTGCACCACGCCGACGGCGTCGTAGCCGAGGCCGAGCAGCCCGCGGACGAAGGCCTGCAGCAGCGGGTCAGGCGCATCGCCAGGGGCGTAGACCATGGCGGCCACGTCGCATTCGCCGTGAAATCGCGGACCCCCGGTCATGACAGCGCCTCAGGGCTGTGCCGGCAGGCCGATCGCCGCGAAGCCAAAGCGCGCCAGCGTCGCCTGGCCCTCGGGCGAGAGGATCGCCAGGGCGAGCCCGACCGCGGCCGGCCTGTCCAGCGCCGTGATCGCCAGGCCGTATTCGGGGCCGGTGGCATAGGCGTCGGGCACCGGGATCGCCGCGATGCCGGGCGTGTCCTTGCGCCGCTGCTCGGCCCCGCTGCAATAGCCCATCATCACATTGATCGTGCCCTTGGCGAAGGCGGCGGCGATCGGGTTGGGGTTGGCCGGATCGGGCGCGGCGCTGCCGCCGACGATCCTCTGCGCCTTGGCGTCGAGCGTCGCGAAAGCGCCGGGGCGCGCCTTGTCGATCAGGCGGAACATCGCCCAGGTATAGTCGCCGCCGGGATCGGCCTTGGGGGTCGAGGTGCCGAGCTTCACCGCCGGATCGGCCAGGCGCTCGGCGAAGTTGGCCGCCGTCAGCCCGGCCTCGGGCGTGGCGAAGGCGCAGAGGCGGTTGCGCGTGAACATCACCACGGCGGCGGCCCGCCCGTCGCGGCGCAGCTTCAGGGCGTGGCCTATGTCGGCCGAGGCGAAGAGATCGACCTTGTCGCCGGCCTCGATCTTGTCGCGCATCAGGCCGGAAGGGCCGAAGGCGGTGCTGACATGGACGCCGGTCCTGGCGCCGTAGTCGGCGGCGATCGCCGTGAGGGCATCGGTGAGGCTGCCGGCGCCGTAGAGCACCACGTCCTCGGCGCGCGCCTGGGCGGTGAAGACGAGAAGCAGCAGGCCGGCGAGAAGGCGGGTCATGGCGTGGTGCTCGTGCGTCAGAGGGCCTGCAGCGTCTGCGACAGCGCGCCGCCGCCGGCGAGGGCGGCGAGGAAGCTGGCGAGGCTGGCGCTGCGCAGCGGCACGAACGGCTTGCCGGCCTCGCGGCAGACCTTCTTCACCTGGCCGGCGGCGGTGTGGCTGATGCAGTCCACGGGAAAGAAGGCGGCCTGCGCGCGGGCGACCAGCCCGGGCAGCAGCGCGGCATTGTCCTCCATGCCGCCGTCATGGGCGAGCAGCGCCCCGCCGCGCGCGGCGACGAGCGCCTGCATCTGGTCGACCACCCGGGGGCGGCCGCCGACATAGAGCAGCGTGCGGCCGTCGAGGTCCGCGACGGCGCCCGCCGTCGCCTCGGCGGCGGGGAGCAGGGCTTCCAGCGCCGCGATCTCCGCCTGCAGCCCGGCCTCGCGGGCTTCGAGCGCGGCGGCGTGCCGTTCGGCCTCCCCAGCCTGGGCCTCGGCGGCCTGCAGGCGGGCGGCCAGGGTGGCGGCGCGGGCTCGTTCCGTCTCGAGCCGCTGATGGGTCGCGGCGGCCGCCCCGGCGTCTGCGGCCGGGGGCGGCGCCTGCATCTCGCGCCGGCCGAGCTCGGCTTCCAGGCTCTCGACCTTGCGCAGCAGCGCTTCGCGCGCCTCGGCGGCGGCCTGGAGGCGCTGCTCCTGCCGGGCGATCTTCTCGTCGCGTTCGCCGATCTCGCGCTCCAGCCGACTGAGGCGCGCGAGGTCGAGCCGGTTGGACGAGCCGATCATGTGCGAGAGCATGTGCACCTCGCCGAACACCTCCTGCACCAGCGCCCGGTCGGTGGCGGGGTGGGTGAGCACGGCCCAATAGGCGCCGGGGATCTCGCCCTGATCGAGCGCCTGGCGCCAGAGCGCCCGCACCGCGTCCACCGTTCCAGCCTTGGCGAAGCGCCGGATTGCCGCGTCATGGCGCTTGTCCAGCGCCTTGTGCAGCATCTTGCCGGCGAGGTCGTGCCGGCCGGCGGCGGTGACGCCGCGCCCGTGCAGGGCATGATCGGTCGCGGTCCTGGCATCGGCCTGGCCGAGGCGGACGAACACCTGGCGCAGCTCCGCGGCGGTGAGGCAGGTGCCGACGATCGAGCAGTGCAGGTTGGCGGCGATGTCCCAGATCCTGCAGCGGCGCTTGCCCTCGGCATCGGTGGCGACGAGCGGCGGGGCGGTCCAGGGCAGGACCGGCGCCGCGACGTCGCTGCGGGGGCTGGAGCGGTCCAGGATCGAGAGGCCCGGCATGTCGTGCTCGCGCGTTATATTCGAATAAATATAACGCTAGCGCGCATCGACGCGGGGGACAAGGCCGCAACGAAAAAGCCCCCGCCGGTGGCGGGGGCTTGCTGAAGGTCGTGGGGGCAGCCGAAGCTCACATGCCGATGGCGGCTTCCGGCTTCACGAACGGCAGGCCATGCGCCTCGGCGACCGGCTGGCAGGTCACCCGGCCCTCGCAGACATTGAGGCCGTTACGCAGATGCGCGTCCTGGCCGAGGGCCTTGCGCCAGCCCTTGTCGGCCAGCGCCACGGCGAAGGGCAGCGTGACGTTGTTGAGGGCGAAGGTGGAGGTGCGCGCCACGGCGCCGGGCATGTTGGCGACGCAGTAATGCACCACGCCGTCGACCACATAGGTGGGATGCGAATGAGTGGTGGCCTTCGAGGTCTCGACGCAGCCGCCCTGGTCGATGGCGACGTCGACGATCACCGAGCCCGTCTTCATCGTGCGCACCATGGCGTGGCTGACCAGCTTGGGCGCCGCCGCGCCCGGCACCAGCACGGTGCCGATCAGGAGGTCGGCGCGCTTGACCAGCTCCTCGATGGCCGAGCGGGTCGAGAACACGGTGGAGATCGAGGTGCCGAACTGGGTGGCGAGGCGCTTCAGCGCCTCGGCCGAGCGGTCCACCACCGTCACCTTGGCACCCATGCCCACGGCGATGGTCGCCGCATGCGTGCCGGAGACGCCGCCGCCGAGCACGACCACCTCGGCCGCCGGCACGCCGGGCACGCCGCCGAGCAGCACGCCGCGTCCGCCCTGCGCCTTCTCCAGGCTGTGGGCGCCGACCTGCGGGGCGAGGCGCCCGGCGACTTCCGACATCGGGGTGAGCAGGGGCAGGGCGCCGCTGGCGGAGGTCACGGTCTCGTAGGCGATGCAGACGGCGCCGGACTCGACGAGGTCGTGGGTCTGCGCCGCGTCGGGCGCCAGGTGCAGATAGGTGAACAGGATCTGGCCCTTGTTCAGCTTCTTGCGCTCGGCCGCCAGCGGCTCCTTCACCTTCACGATCATCTCGGCGTCGGCGAAGATGCCGTCGGCGCCCTCGACGATGGTCGCGCCGGCATTGGCGTAGTCGGCGTCGGTGAGCCCGGCGCCGAGGCCGGCGCCCGCCTGCACCAGCACCCGGTGGCCGTGGTGCACCAGCTCCTGCACCGACGACGGGATGAGGCCGACGCGGAATTCGTTGTCCTTGATCTCCTTCGGCACGCCGATGAGCATGGCTCTGTCCTCTCGATGGGGTGGCACGAGCGGCCTTGCCGGCCGCTTCCGATGTTCCGCATGATAGCCCCGAAGACGCGCAATTTCCCGTCGATCCTGTTGCGGATCTCGCCCGCCGTTGGCATTCTGTGCAATCATATCGAGCAAGGATCGAATATTATGCCATTGCCGCCTTATGGGCTGGAGCGATGATCCCGCAACCCTCCCTCGACGACCGCGACCGCGCCATCCTGCGCCTCCTGCAGGAGGACGGGCGGCTGACCAATGTCGACCTCGCCGAGCGGGTCAACCTGTCGCCCTCGGCCTGCCTGCGCCGGGTGAAGCTCCTGGAGGAGCGCGGCCTGATCGCCCGCTACGTCATGCTGCTCGACGAGAAGGCAGCAGGCCTGCCCGGCGTCGCCTTCGTGCTGGTCACCCTCGACCAGCAGGGCCGCGCCGCGCTCGACGCCTTCGAAGCGGCGATCCAGCGCCATCCCGAAGTGTCGGAGTGCTGCCTGCTCGCCGGCGCCGCCGACTACATGGTGCGCGTCGTCTATGCCGACGCCGCCGATTTCGAGCGCATCCACACCGACGTGCTCACCCAGCTTCCCGGCGTGGTGCGCGTCCAGTCGACCCTGGCGCTGCGCACGGTCAAGAAGACCACGGCGCTGCCGGTGTGACGGGCAGGCGACGGGGCGCTTGCCGCATCGTGAGAGCGGGCGGCGCTCAGGGCGGACTCCTCAACCGCGGACGAGCGCCGAGGCATCGACGACCATCATTCTTCTCCGGAGAGGGCATCATGGAAGGCCTTGTCGGCCGTCAGGCCCGTATCGGGAAGCGCCGCGAAGTCCGCCTGGATCGGCCGCACGCGCTCCCGAAGCGGGACCGCGCGCTGAAGCTCGTGGCGGAGCGCGGTGCGCACGGCTTCGGTCAGGCCCATGCCGGCGCTGCGTGCCGGCTCCCGTGCGAGGCGCTCCGTCTCGGGATCGCGACTACGAAACGGCATCGCGAGGCTCCAGGCCAGCGAGACCAGCCTTCCGGTTTCGCAAGCGATAGGTTGAACTCGCGCGTCGCCTCCGGCCGGGCGGACCATGCGTCGCCGCGACGTCCTCTATCGCGCGCTGCCGGAGCCGGTGGACGGACCATGAGCAGCGGAGAGGCGGAACAGGGAGCCATGGCCGTCGAGCGGACTCACGTTGCCGGACAGGCGCAGGCAGTGCCAGGCGAGGGCCTGATTGCTGGAGATCACGGGAATCTGCAGTCGCTGCTCGAGTGCCTCGACGACCGGCGATGTCCGAAGGCCCGTGCAGGAGACGAACAGGGCGTCGACGTCGCCCGCATCCTCGACGCAGGATTGGCCGGCCTCGAGCAGGCTTCGCGCCGAAACGCGGTTCATGTCGAGGTCGCCCGAGAGATCGAAGGTGGTGCGGGCCCGCACGCCGATGCCCTGCTCCTGGAAGAAGCGGTCGACGAGGGCGGCCGTCGGCGGCCGGTAGGGGGTCAGCAGGGCGATCCTGGACGCGTTGAACGCCCGCAGCGCCTGAACGCCCGCCTCGATCGGCGTGCTGATCGGCACGCCCGGCCGGCCGGAGGCGATGGCAGCGTGGACCTCGGCCACGCCGATGGCGACCGTGCCCGAGGTGCAGCTGAAGGCGACGGCATCGAGCCGCGAGCTCGGCAGCAGCGTCGAGGCGGCGTCGCCGAGATGATGGCGCATGGCCGCGAGCGTCTCCGGCGTCACCTCGGCGGCCATGGCGAGCCGGGTGGAGAAGATGCCGACACCGGGCAGGTCCGACAGGAAACGGCCGAGGTCCCAGACGCTCGCCCGGTCCTCGGCGAGCGCGATGACGCCGATCGACAGGCCATCGCCGACGCCCGCGTCGAAGCTGGCCCGGAATCGCGTCCATTCAGCGTGGTTATCGGCCATGTCGCTCGCCGGCTCCCTCGATCGGTCGCTGCCCGTGCCGTCCGCAACGATCCGTCCCGGCCCGCAGGCCGGGCACGGTCGTCACGGCCCGTCCTTCCATCGCGCCGCGATCACCCGCTTGATCGTTTCCAGCAGGACCGCGGCGCCGTTGACCACGGCGCGGGGCTCGCTGAATTCCTCGGGGTGATGGCTGACGCCGCCCCGGCTCGCCACGAAGATCATGCCGGTCGGCACCAGCTCCGCGAAGTTCGACGCATCGTGGCTGGCGCCGGAGGGCATCACCGTGAACTTGAAATCCAGCTCGCTGCAGACGCCGGCGATGAGGTCGATCATGTCGGGCGCCATGTGGCTCGGTTTGTCCGCCCCGAGATGCCGCTTCTCGAGGGTGAGAGCGTGACGAGCCGCGGCAAGATCGAACGCGCTGTCCACCGCGGCCCGCAACTGTCTCATATCCTGCGCGCGGGCCGCGCGCACCTCGCTGACGGCGCGCGCGCCTCCCGGCACGACGTTGCTGGCGCCGGGCACGAATTCGAGAGCGCCGAAGGTGAGCCGGCTCTCCGGCGCGCCCCGCTGCTCCTGCGCGGCGAACACCGCCGTGATCGCCTCGCACGCCGCGCGTCCGGCATCCCGCCGCTCGTCCATGGGCGTGGTTCCGGCATGGCGGGACTGGCCCTTCAGCACATATTCGGCGATGTCGACGCCGATGATCGATCCGACGATGCCGACATCGAGGCCCTTGGCCTCGAGGACGGGCCCCTGCTCGATGTGCAGCTCGAGATAGCTGTCGAAGGCACGGGGCCGCCGTTCCGCCCTGGCCAGATTGGCCATGGAGAGGCCGACACGCTGCATGGCGCCGGCCAGGGGCTCGCCGTCCCGGCCCTTGGCCGTCCCGGCTTCCTCCGCGCTCAGCCCGCCCGTCATCGCACGGGAGCCGAGCATGCTGAGATAGGCGCCCTCCTCGTCGCAGAACGCCACGACCTCCAGCGCCTTGCCGATATCGGCGCCGGTCTCGACCAGGACCCGCGCACATTCGAGGGCGGCGATGACGCCCAGGCTGCCGTCGAAGGCGCCGCCGCCGGGCACGGTGTCGATATGCGATCCGCAGACCAGCGCCGGCCATTCGTCCGGGCCGAGCCGGCCGATGACGTTGCCGGCATCGTCGACGCGGGCCCGCAGGCCCGCATGCGTCATCCTGGCGACCAGCCATTCGCTGGCTTGGGCGTGCGCCGCCGAGAAGGCCGGCCGGTCGATGCCCCCCGCCGGGAGGGCACCGAACGACGCGAGCTTGCTCAGGTCGTCGAGCAGGCGCTCGCAGTTGATCTTGGCCGAGCGCAAGATCGTTCAGCCCTTGATCACGATGTCGCGCGGCAGGGCGGACAGCCGCTCGCAGCCGGTCTCGGTCACCACGATCGTCTCCGAGAAGCCGATGCCGTACTCGCGGTATTTCAGGCACAGAGGCGGCATATGGAAGGTCATGCCCGGCTGGAGCACGCGCGGCTCGTTCTGCTGCAGGGAAATGATCTCGCCTTCGCCCCAGTCCGGCGGGTAGTTCACGCCGATGCTGTAGCCGAGGCGGTTGCGGTGGTATTCGGCGAAGCCGGCCTTGGTCGTCTCCCGCCGGGCCGCGCTGTCGGCATCGTGCGAGGTGACGCCCGGACGGATGAACGCCAGCGCCGCGTCGACGGCGCCGATGCAGGCTTCGGCCGCCCTGACCCACTCGTCCTTCGGCTTGCCCACGAAGATCGTGCGCATCAGGGCTGCGGCGTAGCGCCGTTGCGAGGCCGAGATCTCGAAATACACGAGATCGTTCGCCGCCAGCGCATCGCCGCCACCGGTCTGGTGGGGCAGGCTGCTCCGGGCTCCCGCCAGCACGAAGGGCGGCAGGCCCATATATTCGCCGCCCTCCTCGAAGATGGTCTTGTTGACGACGGCGTTGACATGGTCCGCCGTCACGCCAGGGCGGGACGCCTCGTAGCCCGCGAGCGTCGCCTTGTCGACGATCGCCGCCGAGCGCCGCATCACGGCGACCTCCTCGGCCGACTTGATCATCCGTGCGTTCCACAGGATCTCGCTCGCGTCCACGAACGCGTTCTCCGGGAGGCTGCGCGCGAGCGTCTCGTGCTCGTCGACGGTGTAGAAGAACGCCTTCTTCTCGACGCCGATGCGCTTGCCGGCCGCGAGGCCGAGCTGCGCCAGCACGTTCGCCGTGACGCTCGGGGCGTGGTCCCAGTCGTAGACCTTGGCGAGCTTGGTGCTCCAGGCGAATTCGGGCGAGTTGATCCACTCGAAGTCGCGAACCAGGAAGACCGGCTCGCCGTTCCGCGGGACGACGACGCAGTGATAGCGGTAATAGCCGGGCGTCTCGTAACCGCTGAAATAGGTGATGTTCTCCGGGCCGCGGATCAGCAGCGCATCCAGCCCCTGTTCCGCCATCGCCGCCTGGATGGCGTCATAGCGGCGCACATATTCCTCCGGCGAGAACGCGAGACGGTCGTGCAGAAGCATCGGAAGGTCGAAGCCATCCTCCGTTCGCCGCGACGACTTCTGAAACGTCACGTGGCTGGTGTGTCTGTCGATATCGATTATGTCGCGATCACGTTCGATGGCCATCTTCTATTCCTTGGATGACTGTCTTTGAGCAGTCGCCGGCAAGTGCTGGCCCGATGACGCTAGCGACGTTGTATTTTGGGAAAAATTGTATTCTGCTCGATCTCACCTGTTGCTTTTTCAAAGTGAGGACGCTCGATGCGGCGGCTGATGGACATCGATCTGCGCCTGCTGAGGGTGTTCGTCGCGGTGGCGGAGGGCGGCGGGTACACCGCCGCCCAATCGACGCTGAACATCAGCAGCTCGACCATCAGCCTGCACATGTCCGACCTGGAGAAGCGGATCGGCTTTCGCCTGTGCGAACGGGGGCGGCACGGCTTCAGCCTCACCGAGCGGGGCAAGGTGGCCTATGACGAGATCCGGCGCATCCTCGGATCGCTCGACGACTTCACGGGCCGCATGGCCGAATTGAGGAAGCGCCTGGCGGGAAAGCTCCATCTCGGCATGGTGGATTGCCTGTCCACCCATCCGAATTTCCCGCTGGTCACGGTCATCCGCCGGTTCAACGAGCTGGACAACGACGTCCATATCGAGCTCGCCGTCGCGCCGCGCGCCGACATCGAGCGCGCGGTCCTGGGAGGGCATCTCCATGCCGGCATCGTCCCCTTCATCCGCACGATCAACGGGCTCGACTTTCGCCCGGTGCTGCGCGAGCGGCACCA
Organism: Labrys wisconsinensis; assembly: GCF_030814995.1. Classification (GTDB taxonomy): domain Bacteria; phylum Pseudomonadota; class Alphaproteobacteria; order Rhizobiales; family Labraceae; genus Labrys; species Labrys wisconsinensis. The sequence continues at coordinate 291,680 of NZ_JAUSVX010000006.1, forward strand.
GCTGTTCTGCGGCGTCGGCCATCCCCTGTTCGGCCTCGGCGAAAGCAGCGTTCCGGCGCACGAGATCACCGAGCACGATTTCGTGCTTCGCGCCTACACCGAGCAGTTCGATCTCAGCCGCTTCCCGCGGGCACGGGCATCCGCCACGGTGTTCAGCATGGAGGCCATGCTGATCCTGCTGCTGTCCGGAGGATATCTCGGCCTGCTTCCCGATCACGTCGCACGGGAATGGGTCGATCGCGGCAAGCTGAGCCGGGTACCTTCCGACGATTTCGAATATGATTCACGCCACATGCTCATCACGTCGACGTCGGCCAAGTCTCCGGCGGCGATCAATGTCTTCCTGTCGATCCTGGATGAGACGATCGCCGGGACGGGATCGGCGCAGACAATGACGGGGTGAGATCCAAGATCGGATCGACCCGCCGCGGCCCAGCCTCGTCGCGCTCCGGCGCCCACGTGCCTGCTGCAGGCCGGCGGCAGACCTCGTCATCGCCCGCGGCTCGGGGAATAGCCCTCACTTTGATGAATCCTAAAACATGGATTGAATGAACCTTATTTTCTCAAGTCTGCCGCCCGTGAAAGTGTTCTGGCGACGGGGCGGAGATGCGACCAATGCCAGAGGAGAGACCTTCCATAGAATTTCGCGACGTGTCGAAGCTCTATGGCGCCCTCGCGGTCCTCAAGGACTTGAATCTGCAAGTAACGCACGGTGAGAAGATCGCCTTGATCGGCCCCAGCGGGTCGGGAAAGACCACCATACTCCGCATCCTCATGACCCTCGAAGCCATCCAGAACGGCACGGTCTGGGTCGACGGCGAGCCTCTCTGGCACATGAGCGGGAAAAGCGGCCTGGTCCCGGCCTCGGAGCGCCATCTCCATCACATGCGGCGCCGGATCGGGATGGTCTTCCAGCACTTCAATCTGTTCCCGCACATGAGCGCGCTGGAGAACGTCGCCCAGCCGCCGCGGATCGTGCTGGGCCTCTCGCGCGAGGAGGCCGAGGAACGGGCGCAGGGCCTGCTGCGTCTCGTCGGGCTTGCGGACAAGGGCGCCAACTATCCCTCGCAGCTCTCCGGGGGCCAGAAGCAGCGTGTCGCCATTGCCCGCGCCCTGGCGATGAAGCCGGAGATCCTGCTCTTCGACGAGCCGACCTCGGCGCTCGATCCGGAGCTGGTCGAAGAGGTCCTCGCCGTCCTGCGCGAGATCGCCCACGGCAGCGCGATGACATGCCTGCTCGTCACCCACGAAATGAGCTTCGCTCGGGAAATATCGGACCGCATCCTCTTCCTGGACGGCGGCCGCATCGTCGAAGAAGGAAAGCCCGACGAAATATTCTCCGAGCCGAGGGAAGAGAGAACCCGGCTCTTTCTCAAGAAGATCATCGCAGCCGGGCATCGGTTGAACTGAAAAAACCATTCCAGAACCAGAGGGAAAAATGTCGAAAGCTCGTCGGATCTGTCGAGCGGCTGGGAAGGCCGCCATCGTCCTCACCGCAACCGCCTGCCTCGCCTTGCCCGCCCAGGCGGATGAGGCGCTCGATCGCCTCCAGAAGGCCGGCACCGTGACGATCGGCCTGGCGCAGGAGCCGCCTTACACCATCCTTTCGCCCGGCGGCGAGCCGAGCGGCGCGGCGGTCGACGTCGCCCGCGCGGTCTTCGCCAAGCTGAAGGTCGGGAAGGTCTCGGCCGACGTCGTCGACTGGGGCGCCCTCATCCCCGGCCTGCAGGCCCGGCGCTTCGACATCGTCTCGACCGGCCTGATCATCAAGCCCCAGCGCTGCGCCGCGATCCGCTTCTCCGAGCCGGACCTGTGCACCACGGAAGGCTTCGCGGTGCGCAAGGGCAATCCGCACGCCCTCACCACCTATCAGGACCTGGTGAAGTCCGACGTCCGCGTCGCGGTCTGCGGCGGCTGTGCCGAGCAGAAGCGGGCCCTCGACCTCGGCGTGCCGAACGACCGGCTCATCATCGCGACGGACGCCTTCAACGCGATCTCCATGCTGCAGGCCGGGCGCGTCGACGTCGTGGCCTGGCCGGACCTCACCCTCTCCGCCACGCTCGACAAGATCGGCGACGCCGGCCTCGAGGTGGTGGCCCCGATCAAGGGAGAACCGATCAGCTGCGCCGCCACTGCCTTCAACCGCGAAGACCGCGAGCTTCGCGATGCCTATGATGCCGCACTCGCCGAGCTGAAGAAGAGCGGCGAGTTCGCCAAGATCGTCGAGCCCTACGGCTTCAACGCCGCGCTCGCCATTGGTGCGTCCCGCGACGAGATCTGCCAGGCCAAGAACTGACCATCCCCACCGCACGCCAGCGCGACGCCACGGGCGTCGCGCCTCGACAGATTCGGCGGGAGATGTGCCATGGACCAGCTGCCCCTCTACATCGCAATGGCCCTGAGCGGGGCCTGGGTCACCATCAAGATAACCCTCGCCGCTTCGCTGATCGCGATCCTCATCGCGCTGGTGACCGGCATCGCCCGTACATCGAAGCGCCTCTCCGTGCGCCTGCTGCCGACGCTCTTCGTCGAGCTGTTTCGCGGGACGTCCTGCTACGTCCAGCTCTTCTGGGCCTTCTTCGCCCTGCCGTTCGTCGGCATCAGCCTCAGCCCGTTCGTGGCCTCGGTCTGCGTGCTCGGCGCCAATGTCGGCAGCTACGGCTCGGAAGTCGTGCGCGGGGCGATCCAGTGCGTGCCGCGGGGGCAGACCGAGGCGACGCTCGCGCTCAACTTCACGCCCTTCCAGAGGTTTCGGCACGTGATCTTCCCGCAGGCGCTCGTCGCCATGCTGCCGCCGGGAGGCAATCTGCTGATCGACCTCCTCAAGCTCACGCCGCTGACGTCCCTCATCACCATGTCCGACCTGACCTACAACGCCCTGGCCGTGCGCCAGCAGACCGGAAGCACTTTCGTGACCCTGATGGTCATCCTCGTCGGCTACTTCCTCCTGTCGTCGGTCATCGCCTGGGTCGTGCGCCGCGTCGAGCGGCGCGCTGCGCGCGGCCAGGACCTCTTCGCGAGGCCCGCATGAGCTGGGACTGGTCCTTCGCCCTCGAAAGCATTCCGCAGATCATGCTGGGCCTGCGCCTCACCGTGCTGGCCACCGTGCTCGGGTCGATGCTCGCCCTCGCGATCGGCCTTGCCTTCGCCCTGGCGGCGCGCTCGACCTCGGGCTGGCTGCGGCGCGGCGCGCGCGGCATGTCGGAATTCATCCGCCGCACGCCCCTGCTGGTGCAGCTCTACCTCATCTATTTCGCCCTGCCGTCCCTCGGGGTGAGCCTCCCGGCTCTCCTGTGCGGCGTGCTGGCGCTCGGCCTGCACACCGGCGCCTATCTCTCCGAAGTCTATCGCGCCGGCATCGAAAGCGTGCCGCGCGGCCAATGGGAAGCCTGCGTCGCCTTGAACTATGGCCGGGTCCAGACCTGGCTGAAGATCATCCTGCCGCAGGCGATCCCGCCCATGATCCCCGCCATCGGCAATTACGTGATCCTGATGTTCAAGGATTCTGCCTTGCTCTCCATCATTGCCGTCCCCGAGATGATGAGCATGGGACGCAACATCGGAAACTCCAGCTACCGCTACCTCGAGCCGCTCACCATCGTCGCCGTGCTCTACCTCATCCTGAGCCTGGTGGCGGCCGTCCTCGTCCGCCTGGTCGAGCGGCGCTCCGGCCTTGCGAGGCTCGCGGCATGACCGGCACGATCGTCGTCTGCGTCGAGGACCTGCGGGCGTTCATGATCGCCCTGCTCATGGGCGCGGGGGCCTCCGCGGAGAGCGCCGCCGATGCGGCGGACGTGCACGTGGATGCCGATCTGCGCGGCGTGGGAGTCCAGGGCTTCGACTATCTCCCCTACACGTTGAAGAGCCTGGAGCGGGGCCTGATCGACGGAGCCGCCAGGCCCGAGATCGTCCGGGAAAGCGCGGCCACCGCGCTCATCGACGGTCGTCGCGGGTTCGGACAGTCCGCGGCCATCGCCGGCGCCGATCTCGCGGTGCGCCTGGCGAGCGCCAGCGGCACCGCCACCGTCGCGATCCGCAACTCGACCGACATCTTCATGCTGGCCTTCTATGCCGAGCGCATCGCGCGCGCCGGCAAGGTCGGCATGGTCTTCACCTCGGGCCCGCCGCTCGTGCACCCGCCGGGCGGCATGGAAAAGCTGCTGAGCACCAATCCGCTGGCAATGGCCTTTCCGCGCGCGGGCGGGGAGCCCTTCGTCTTCGACATGGCGACGAGCGCGCTCGCCAGCTCGCGCGTCCGGCAGGCAGCCTATGACGGCACGCCCTTGCCCGAGGGATCCGGCATCGGCCCGGACGGCCGGCCGACGACCGATGCCGCAGCGGTGCGGCTGGGGGCGATCAGCCCGCTCGCCGGGCACAAGGGCTTCGGCCTCGCCCTCTGCATCGGCCTGCTCAGCGGTCCGCTCACCGGCAGCGGCGTCGGGCCGGAGCTCGCCGGCTGGCAGGGCCAATCCGGCGAGACGCGCTCCCAGGGCCATCTCATCCTGGCGATCGACCCGGCCGCGTTCGGCGACGCCGCCACCTTTCGCGACCGGACGGACTGGTATCTCGACGTCATCCGCAAGTCCCGCAGCGCGCCGGGATCGGAGGGGATCCGCATCCCGGGGGAGCGAGCCGCCCGCGCCCGCCGCCGGTCACGCCGGGAGGGCGTGCGGATCCTCTCGGCGAGCTGGCACAACGTCGAACCGTTCGCGCGCAGATACGGCGTCGCGCCGCCGGGCGCCTTCCCGCCGGGAGAGACAGCATGAGCCATGCCTTGAGCGACGGCGCCATCGAGCGCGCCGCCATGATCCTCGCCTCGGCGCGGCACGATCACCGCACCGTCGCCTTGCCGCCGGACGTGCGGCCGGGCACGGTCGAGGAGGCCTATGCCATCCAGGACCGGCTCGCGGCCCGGCTGGGGTGGGAGACGGGCGGGTGGTTCTGCGGCTGCACCAACGAGGCGATCCAGCGCCAGCTCGGCCTGAGCGAGCCCTATTGCGCCCGCGTCTTCAGGCACCTGGTGTTCCCGGACGCGGCGATCGTCGACACCGCTGCGTTTCCGCCGATCGTGATCGAGTGCGAGTTCGCGTTCGTGCTGGGACGGGACCTGCCGGCGCGGCCGGAACCTTATTCGCAGGCGGAGGTCGAGGCCGCCGTCGCCGCCGTGCGTCCGGCCATCGAGGTCGTCGCCGGCCATCTGGAGGACTGGCAGAGCCAGCCGCCCTGCTCGATCATCGCCGACAACGGCGTCGATGGCGCGCTCGTCTGCGGGCCCTCGACGCCCTGGCCGGCGCACGATCTCTCCCGTGTCGCGGTCGAGCTTCTCGTCGACGGCCGGACGGTTCAATCCGGCACGGGCGCGAACGTGATGGGAAATCCCATCCATGCCCTGGTCTGGCTCGCCAACGCGCAGCGGCGGCGCGGATACGGACTGCGCGCCGGACATGTCCACAACACCGGCACCGCCACGCTCATGCAGCCGGTCGGCCCCGGCCAGACGGCCGTTGCCCGCTTCGGCCCGCTCGGGCAGGTCACGGCGTCGTTCCGGTGAACGCGATGGAGTCCACGAACCCCGATCTCGGGTCGCGCATCGAGACCGATGCGCTCGGTGCGCTGGAGCTGCCGGCGGACAGTCTCGTCGGCATTCAGACCCGGCGGGCGGTCGGCAACTTTGCGATCTCCGGCTTGCCGATCCGCCAGCATCCCGATCTCATCCGCGCTCTCGCCATGGTGAAGCGCGCCGCCGCGACCGCCAATCTGCGCCTCGGGCTGCTGGACGAGAGGGTGGGGGCGGCCATCATCGCCGCCTGCGACGCCGTCATCGCCGGGGCCCATCACGAAGCCTTCGTCGTCGACGTCTTCCAGGGCGGCGCCGGCACGTCGACCAACATGAACATGAACGAGGTGATCGCCAATCTGGCGCTCGACCGGCTCGGCGCGCCGCGCGGCTCCTACGACATCGTCAGTCCGCACGATCACGTCAATCGCTCGCAATCCACCAACGACGTCTACCCCACCGCCGCCCGCCTCTCCCTGCTCTTCGCCCACGAGCGGTTCGCTGCCGATCTGTCCGGGCTGGCGCAGGCGTTCCGCGCGAAGGCCGCGCTGTTCCAGGGCGTGCGCAAGCTCGGCCGCACCCAGCTCCAGGATGCCGTGGCCATGACCGTCGGACAGGAGTTCGGTGCGTTCGCAACCGCGCTGCAGGAGGACGTGGCGCGAAGCGCAGAGATCGCGCGGCTCTTCCTGGAGATCAATCTCGGCGGCACCGCGATCGGAACCGGCCTCAACGCACCCCCTGCCTATGCCGGGATCGCGATTGCGGCGCTGTCGAAGCTCAGCGGTTTCGAGATGCGGGCGGCCGAGAACCTGATCGAAGCCAGCTGGGACATGGGCGCCTTCGTCCTGTTCTCCGGGATGCTGAAGCGAACCGCGGTCAAGCTCTCGAAGATCGCCAACGATCTGCGGTTGCTCGGCAGCGGTCCTCGCGGCGGGCTGGGCGAGATCCGGCTGCCGGCGCTGCAGCCGGGCTCCTCCATGATGCCGGGCAAGGTCAATCCCGTGCTGCCGGAGGTCGTCAGCCAGGTCTGCTTCCAGGTTATCGGCAACGACCTCGCGGTCACCCTCGCGGCGGAAGCCGGCCAGCTGCAGCTCAACGCCATGGAGCCCCTGATCGTCCATGATCTGCACCAGGGCCTGGCGCTGCTCTCGTCCACCATGCGCGCCTTCTCCCGCCTGTGCGTCGAGGGAATCGAGGTGGACGGCGCCAAGTGCGACGAGCACCTGAACCGCAGCCTGTCGTCGGCGACCTCTCTCGTTCCGCTGATCGGCTATGAGAAGGCCGCCGAGCTCGCCAAGCGAGCCCTCGCGGAGGGCAGGACCATCGAGGACCTCGCGGCCGCCGAGCTCGGCGTCCCGTCGCGGTGACGCCGCGCGTCAGACGGTTTCCGTGTCCTTGATCTCGATGCCGAAGCCGGCGAGGCCGACATAGGTGCGCGCCTTGGTCGACAGGAGGCGGATCGAGGAGATGCCGAGATCGCGCAGGATCTGGGCACCGAGCCCGACTTCGCGCCATTGCTGGCTGCGCAGCGCTTCCGAGCCCGCCTCGCCGCCGTGCGGCATCGTCGGCACGCCGACGGCGCCGTCGCGGAGATAGACGATGACGCCGCGTCCGGCCTCCTTGAACCGCGCCAGCGCGGCGCGGATGGTGGCGCCGCCGCCGAAGACGTCGCCGACCACGTCGGCCCGATGCAGGCGGGTCGGCACGTTCTCGCCGTCGCCGACGCGGCCATAGACGAAGGCGAGGTGGTGCACGCTGTCGAAGGGCGTGGTGTAGGCATGCGCCGTCAGCGGACCGATCTCGCTGTCGAGCGTGAAGGTGGCGATGCGCTCGACCAGCTTCTCGCGGGCCTGGCGATAGGCGATGAGGTCGGCGATCGACACGGTCTGCAGGCCGTGCTGCTCGGCGAAGGCCGCCACTTCCGGTCCGCGCTTCACCGTGCCGTCGTCATTGGCGAGCTCGCAGATCGCCGCCACCGGCGGCAGGCCGGCGAGGCGGCACAGGTCGACCGCCGCCTCGGTATGGCCGGAGCGGATCAGCACGCCGCCGTCCTTGGCGATCAGCGGGAAGATATGGCCCGGCCGCACGAAGTCGCCGGCGCCCATGTTGCCGTTGGCCAGCGCCCGGATGGTGTTGGAGCGCTGCTCGGCCGAGATGCCGGTGGTGAGGCCGTGCTTGACGTCGATCGAGACGGTGAAGGCGGTGCCGAGTGGCGCATCGTTCTGCGACACCATCGGGTCGAGGCGCAGGCGCTTGGCCTCGTCCGCCGTCAGCGGCGCGCAGACGATGCCGCAGGTGTTGCGGATGATGAAGGCGAGCTTTTCCGGCGTGCAATGGGTCGCCGCGATGATCAGGTCGCCCTCGTTCTCGCGATCGTCGTCATCGGTCACCACCACGATCTCGCCGCGGGCGAAGGCCTCGATCGCGGCCTGGATCTTGTGCATCGACATGGCGATCTCCGAAGCGGGGCGGGAGGCGAGCCCGAGAAAGTCGTTGGGGGTCACCTGGCCGCCGGTCGCAGAGGCGATCCTCTCCGCGCTTTCGCGCGAGATCCAGGCATCGGCGTCGTTGCACAGCGCGGTGATGCTGGCCGGCGACAGGCCCACCGTCTTGGCGAAGGCGCTGCGCGGCGTGCCGTTGTTGCGGAGCCAGGTGTCGAGCTTCATGCCCGCAGCCTAGGCCGAGCAGATTTCAGTTTCAATGAAAATTTGTGCCGAAAGGCGCAGATTTTTAGCTATAGTGAAGCGTGGGCCAGCCAGGCGCC